>DATDRQ010000220.1:0-32094 GCA_035291645.1 Anaerolineales bacterium | reverse complement strand
CCGGACAACGTCATGCCCAAGAACTTCACCACGACGCTTAGTGACGAAGAGATCGCCGATCTGGTGGCATACCTGTCTTCTCTGCAATAATGCTATTCCAAAGGAACAGGGCTATGCAACTCGTCTCGCTCCGCAGGCTTGGTTGGGCAACCCTGGCAGTACTGGCGTCGATGCTTGTCCTGGCCTTTCCTGGATTTGGCCAGGAGGGGGATGACAAGGAGACTCTCGAGCTGGGGGCCAAACTGTATGCGGAGAACTGTGCAGTCTGCCACGGACCGAACGGCCAGGGGCGCATCGGCGCGACCCTGGCCAAAGACTGGCCTTCTATCCGGCCAGACTTGCAGGTCGCGGAAACCATTCGCACCGGAATCCCCGGCTCCCCGATGCCAGCCTGGAGCCAGGAGAACGGCGGTCCGCTGGCAGCCGACGAAATCACCGCACTGGTCGCCTATATCTTAAGCTGGCAGACCGGCGGTCCTCCCGTTATTTATCCGACCCCGACCGGTGCACCGCTGTCCCCTCTCACCCCTCCCCCAGGCGTTTCCGGGGATCCGAATCAGGGAGCAGTCATTTTCGACCAGAACTGTGTGGTTTGCCACGGCAAGAACGGGGAGGGGCGCGTCGGAGCCACGCTATCGAAAGATTGGCCTTCAATCCGTCCAGACCTTCAGGTCAAGGCCTCTATTGTAAGAGGCATACCAGGTTCCGCCATGCCGGCCTGGAGCCAGGAAAACGGTGGACCCCTTACCGGAGAGCAAGTCGACAACGTTGTGTCCTACATCCTGACCTGGGAAACGGCGGCAGGTGCACCCGGTGTGGTCGAGGAACCCCAGCCAGCACAGCCTGCCGGTAGCACCCCACTCACCTGGGTGGTCGTCGTGCTGGTTTTCCTGTTGCTCATCGGTGTGATTGTCTACTTCTCGGGCCGAGGCAGACAGCAGGCTTGACCTTGCCGATTCGATTGACAAGGTAGTCGACCTGCGGTATGCTTCCCGGCGAGCTCCGGGTGGGTCCGGCGCGGCAGAAACCCGCGAACCCCGTCAGGTCCGAGAGGAAGCAGCGGTAAGTGGGGCCCTCTGGGCGCCGCCGGGTCGCCTGCCCGGAAGCTCGTTTTGATCTATCCGTGATAAAGTGAAAGGGCTGCCGACCAAGTGGCAGCCCTTATAACGTCCCCCTCGCGCCCTAAACAAATATAGAAGTTACGCATTTGAGGGTGATATTGGGGGTTGTTGGGCGGGCTCCGCCCGCCCAACAACCCCCATTCTCCTACTAACTGCGTAAGTCCTAAAATAAAACCCTCAACGGTTCAGCTCGATCGCCGCCGGGAGCTGGTAATTGGTCTGGTCGTTGAAATTAATCTCCACTGCGGTATTGCCATGGATCTTGACGTCCTTACCCACCAGCTGGGCGTTGATCACACCCAGATCGGAGCTGGTCCCCCCCGCCTCGATCGTGCCATCCGGGACGTATACCAGCCCGGTGAACTCCGAGTCGCCCGTGCCCAGCAGGGTAGCCTCGCCTGTGTTGCCCTGCGCCAGGTAGACCAGCACCCCTGGGAGGGCGTGGTAAGTCGAGCAGGGATCACCACAATGGCGCGAGTTTGGCGCCAACAGGCGCGTCGTGGCATTGCCGCTGGTGCTGAAGTCCCCAGAAGTCAGGTAAAAAGTGACTCCCGACCCTGTAAAAGTGCCTCCATTGACGACGACCTCGCCGCTGACGCAATACAGGCCTGGATCGATGGTGTGATCCCCGTTTTGGATGCGAATGTTGGTGTAGCTGCCGTACTCCACATTGCCGTCCTGGTTGTAGTTGCCCCTGTTCGGCAAGCCGTCGCAAACCGGCGATGGGACCGCGAAAGCCGACGGTGGCAGGGTCACGCCGGTCCCTTCTTCAGGGGGCGGGCTCACCGTTCCGGAGGCCCCGTTATCCGTATAGCAATCCGTCAAGGCGCAGGAAACTTTATACTCTCCTTCGACGCTAACACCGACCGTACCGTTCGTCCCGATGCAGGAATTGGAGAAGATTCCGCCGCCGGTGACGTGCACCACGTTGGTGCCATCGAAATCGATCCCGCCCGCGTCACAGGTCATTGCCAGGGACACGATGGCGTTGCCAAAGGCCACCGGCATGCGCGGCCGCACCCGGGCGACGGCTTCGACGCTGTTACGCAGTGGACCGCCGAAAACGAAATGGGCAAAGGCCGTGTTGGTATCAGTGGTGATGTTCGTGATCACGTCCAGGTACTTTTCGACCCAGCTGCCGTTGTCGTAGCTGTCCACGCAGTCCGTCGTCACCCCATTGCGGTCGGCAATATCCGTATCGATCTCGAAATCGTTGCCGCCGGCGCGGTCGATGGCGGCTTTCTTGGCCCCATGGGCATTGTTCTGAGCTGCCTCCACCCGGCCATTCGAGCAGTCGAAATTCGAATAATCGACGTAATGGTTCTCCATCCATAGCGCCGCGGCGCTGCCACCGGCCAGGGAGGCAGCATCGGAAGCGTTCTGGGCGTGGCGCCGGTTCGAATACACCATCCCGCCATCGATCGCCAGCGCGGTGAAGCCGAGCAGGGCGACGAATGCCAGGGCCAACAGGATCGAGGCCTGTCCTTTATCTGAAATGCGCGGATTTGTGTGCATGTTTACCTCCATTGGTTCGAGAGAAATCAAGGACAGGCGGGGCTCAGGATTGTATCTGTGATGCTAGCCCTGATAGGCACCGTCTGCCGTCCGATCAGCGTACCAATAAACGGCATCGTGATGGGAAAATCGTTATATACCGCCTGAATGCGGATGCTGTTTCCGGTGCAGGGGCTGCCTAATACACTCACGGTAATATCACCAGAAGACAGGATGTCCGGGACTATGTTTCCGCTGTTAATGACGTGGTCTTTGATCTCGACTGTCAAGGTCGGATTGATAGAACCGTACAACGCGCCCTCCTGAACCGCATCGCGCAGCGCCATATAGGTGAAGAAAGCGCGTCCCAGGTCGACGATCCCACCCAACAGGATGAGAAGGAACATTAATGAGAGCGCCAGTTCGACCAGGCTCTGCCCATGCTCCTTAACGGGTTTAGGAAGCGGATTATGCATGCCTCCACCTTTCATTTGCTCTGCAGGATTGCCGGTATAAAGTTCTCAAACTTCCCTTCGAAGACGGCTACCCCTTGCCCGGAGAAACTGGTCTGTATCAAAGGGTTTTCCGCCTGACCTTTCTTAAATATCATAGGGGGAGTGATTTCCTTGCCTGTTTGATCGACCAGGGTGTAGTAGAGATAATCCTTCCACTCGGCGTCCATCCAGGTGAGCACCGCGTTTCCTTCGCGAGTAGTGGTCAGCGAAACGTAGTCTGGCACGCGCGCCCCGACCAGTGGGAAATCGGTTGGCGGCAGTATCGTCGAGGATCCATCGTTATCGAGAACCGTACGCGCCAGCTGCCCGGTCTGCGGGTTGGTCCAGGCAAGCAGGATATTTCCGTTTTCGAGCTGGATGGCGTCGGACCTCCACCCGCTGCTGTCCTGGATCGTCTGGAGATCCCGCAGCTTACTGCCGTTGCTTCTCAGGATGGTATAGGCAATAGAATAAGTATTTGCTTGTCGATCGAAAATCGAATACGCAAGCAGGACACGACCACCGGTCAGATCCGCCACAGCCGGGTCCATGAAAAGGGTCTCCCCAGCAATGCTCGTCGCCAGCGCTTTGGGCGCCAGCACCACATTGCCTGCGGTTGAGTACACTGCGGTGTAGACTGCGCTGGTCTCTTCGGCTGCGCTTAACCGCACATCGATCCAGGAAAGGTGAAAGCGGTTATCCGTGGTTGCGGTGATGCGCGGATTATTGAAAGAAGGAATTCCGACACCTGCGGGGCTGAACCCGGGGCCATTCTTAGTGACATTCTCCGGTCCAAAGACAGTCTCTCCTGAAGAGTCCAGAATCGCAAAATAAATGTCGGAGTGCGCCTGAGAACTGGATAGGTCCAACTGGTACTGCGCCCACACGACGCCGATCTGCCCGTTGGGCGAGTGAGCCAGGGATGGATAGCGCGCATTGACCAACAGCGTAGGCGTCGCCAGACCGCCATTATCGGTTAACTTGGTGATCGGTTGGATTTCCCCGCCGTGTTGATCCAGCATAATATATTCGATATCCGAGAAATAGGCGGATCCTTGATCGTTTGTGTTCTGACCGTTGCGCTCCCAGGCGAAGAAGTAACCGACCTCATTGACATCTGACAATGAAAGCGTGTTCCCGGTGAAGGAAACACCTGTTTTATATGAGTGGTCGGACTCCTTCCAAATCAGGTTCATGAACAGGCCGGTCTGGCTGTCCGCATAACCCTGGGCAAAATCCGTCGGGATGGCAGCTTGCAAGCGCATCATAGCGCTTTTTGCCGGATCATCGCTGGAAATGGCGTGCAGTTCGACCAGGGCGTAGTCTCCAACCTGGCTGTCCCCAGGCGCGAGGACTTCCAGGATGACCTTCCTCGTTTCTCCATGCCCGAGGCTGCCGGTGTCGATCTTCCCATCCCCATCCGTGTCGCTGAGTGGTGTTCTCCCATCGACAGCAAATATATGGGACTGCCATCCCGGAACGCTAAAATGGGTCTCCAGGTCAAAAACATCTTCCCCAACCTGATTGGTGTTGCGAATGCTGGTTTCGAAAGTTACGGCGCGCCGGGCGGTAAAACCACTCTGATATACCGGCAGCACCTTAACCCGAGGGGCTGCCGGGGGGCGGGTGAAGCGGATTCCTTTTCCAGCGCTCAGGCCAGCCGAGTTATACAGGAAAGTCAGGCCATCCACGCCGTCGCAGTCCTCGATCCCAACCGTCGCGCTGGTGATAATCCCGTTCACGTCCTTGTATTGCAGAAGAATATCCCCATCTTCGTACAAGATAATCTCGAAAGTCATTGGGGCCGAGCTGCTGTAGCGCACGACATTGTTCCACTCGACTACGAAAGATTTACCCTGAGCCGTGTTTCTCTGTTTGTAGAAAACCTTCCCCGGCCCAATCTCGAGATCATCCCAAAAGGCGGCGATCAGGTTGTTCGGCGGCGCGTCCATGGGAAGCATCTGGTTGGCAAAGCTATCGCTGCCCTCCTGGAAAGTAACAATCCCATTTGTCCCGATGAACACCTGATCGTAGGTCTGTTCGTAGAATTTGAAATCGAATCCCAGAGGAATAGCCGAGGTAGAGTCATCGTCACGGTCTCCCTCCTGGAAAACCTCCGTGCCCGTGGTGGCATCGATCCAGGCCAGGGGCAGGTTTGCTTCCATCAGGTATCCAAAGTGATCTTCCTGGATCAGGTACTGGGGAGAGATACTTCTCGTCGATACCGGCTTGTGCCAGGCGTCGTACATGCCTGGCTGGTCTTTCTCGGTACCGGCTGTATCCAGGCTGTCAGCAGGCGGCACCTCCGCAAGGGAAGCACCAGCTGGAACAACGATCACCGATCCGATAGAGATCGCCGAGATCAGCAATGCAGTTAGGGTAAGAGGTATCCTCATTCTGTCCATTTGGGGAAAACAGTGGGAAATTTCATCTTTTATCTAAAGGATAAACAGTTTACCAAGCAGGTCAATCGCTCGGGAGGATGCCGCTGATCGGCGGGCAGCCCTGGAACGTCGCCGTCACCTGGTAGAAATCACCGGAAACGCGCTGAGGATTGACGTTGAATTTAAAGATCATCTGCCGGGTGCTGAAGGCGCCGCTCCACAACGGAGAAGGAGTTGTGACGCCGAGATAAGGAGGCGGCGCGTCCCCGGTGTAGATGGTTTCTCCGAAGGTGATGGCGGTCACATTCACATTCGTGCCGGTCGGCCAGCGGATAGTCACGGAGACCAGGTTGATCACGTCCACGGGATCCGGACTCTGCAGAGTCCAGGATAGTTTATTCCTGTCCGGTCCGGCGCCAAAGCTAGGCAGGGAATCCGGCGTCGGGCAGGTTGGATCGTTATCCAGGATGGTCATGGTGTGGGTATCCGGGACGCCCAAGGTGGCATCGGTCGGAGCACCCAGTGTTATGACGATTCCCTCGTCAGGTTCCATCAGTAGATCGTCGATAATTGAGATCTGGATATCCGCCGACAAGCTTCCAGGGAGGATGACGAGCGGGCTGGGGGAGATGGTGTAATCCTTCGATGCGCCCTCTTCTGCAGTTCCGGACATGGTGAACGGGACCGAGATTGGCTTGCCAGAGATCACACTCAGCTGGACCGTTGCGATGGCTGTCCCGGCCGCTTCGGGCACCGCCTGGGAAGCCAGGGCAAAGTAGACTGTCGGAACCCCGTCGTCATCGGTGATGGTGATCGTGTGAACATCCGGAGTCCCCAGAATTGCGTTCAACGGCGCGCCCATGGTCACGACGATCGTCTCGTCATATTCGTCCATGCCATCGTTGACCAACTGGACAGTGATCTCCCCCATTGCCGCGCCGGGCGGGATCACGATCGGACTGGACGTAATTTGATAATCGACTCCGTCTATTGCGGTGCCGCTCAAGGTGAATGGGACGCTCACCGCGAGATTAGTCGGGAGATTCAACCGCGCCGTGATGGTCAGCTGGTTATTGGTCTGCTCATCCCCAGCCTGGCTGTCGCTCGTGAAGTACACCGTCGGCATGAGGATGACGTTGGTGATGGTGACCGTATGCGTGCTTGGATTGCCCAACAGGGCGTTGGTCGGCGCCAGGAGAGATACGTCGATGGTTTCGTCGAGTTCAGTATTATCTGCATCCGGGACGATGGCGATGACCACGGATGCGGAAAGCCCACCTGGGGGGATCACCAGTGGAGCCATGTTGATGCTGTAATCCGCCCCGTTCTCGGCGGTCCCTTCCACTTTGAACGGAACCGTGATTTCCTTGCTTGAGATAGTGTTCAGCTCTACCTGGGCGAAGATCTCACCCGATGATTCGGTGACACTCTGGCTCTCCCAGGTGAAGAAGACGAACGGCGGAAGGTCGTCATCCAGGATCGTCGCGGCGTGGTGATCTGGAGAATCGACGGAGGCATTGGTCGCACCGGTGATAGTAAATTCAACCGTCTCATCCTCTTCATCCACCAGGTCGTCGATCACATCTACCGGAATCGGGAAGGAGGCGTCACCCGGCGGGATCACAGCCGGGCCAGAAGACACCATGTAATCGACTCCTGCCCCCTGGGCCGTCCCGCCGATACTATAGAAAACGGTAATAGGGCGGCTGGAGGGCGCGCTCAATTGAAGGACGACCTCGAAATCGGTGTTTTCCAGAACCGCCTGGCTTTCCGAACTGAAGAACACAGTCGGCGGTTCATCGTCGTCCGTGATGGTCACGGTGTGGACATCGGGCACGCCTCTTACGGCGTTAGTTGGAGCCCCTATGGTCAGGATGATGGTTTCGTCATCCTCGTCGATTTCATCGGGGAGCAGGGTGATCGCAATCCCCATCAGGGTCTCTCCAGGACCGAAGACGACCGTACCGGGGGAGATCGTAAAATCTTCCCCGGGGGTTGCCGAGCCAGTGACACCGTAGGGAACCGTGACGGTTTTGCTTGTCGCCGCGCTCAGCTGGAGCATCACTTGCAGCGTCTCGCCGTCCTCCGGCGAGCTTTGCTCAGACGAAGTGAACGCCACTATCGGGGGAACAGGGGCCGGCGGCGTACCCTCGATAGATACATCCTTGATGATCGTCCGCCTGGAAACCGAGACGATCGGGAAAGTGTTGAACTGGACCAACGGCACCAGGGGGCGGTAGACACCCACCACCTGGACGGCGATCCGGTCACCCAGTTTGACCGGCTGGCTGGGGGCCGGCGGGCAGCTGGCAAAAACCCCTGTTCCGGGTCCATGGTCATAGGTAATGGTGACGTTGCCGTCGGTAATACCTGCCAGGCCGCCCAGACGCCTGGCTGCAGCCCGGATGCCGGCGCAGTCTTCGTAATATCCGATCGCAGCCCCGAAATCATTAGCTGCCGATCCATAACGCGCGGCTTCCCGGCTTGCAGATTGAACCATGCTGTAAATAAATAGCAACCGGCCAGCTTCGATTATCCCCAAAGTAAGCAGGAGAAGCAGCGGTAGCGCCAGGGCAAACTCGACCATTCCCTGGGCATTCTTGATCGATTTTCGCTTCAAGCGCATATTTTCCATTCTTTGCTCATCCAAAGCATCCACCTGGTAGAAAGGGCAATGCCGGTCTGGGAATCATTATATGCATTAAGGCTAACGCATCCCAAACCGAACTGTTACCTTTCATTATTGCAATAAATATAGTTATTACAATAAAATTTACGTAAAGAGAGGAGGTTTATTATCCCGGGCGCTGATACGTCCTTGGGCAGTTATTCCCCCAAGAAATTGACCAGTAAAAAAGGGGTCATGTTTGAGAGCCAGCAACCACCTGCATAGAGAATGGTCTGGCAGCTAACCTGTGATCAAATAATATTCGTCAATGTTCAAGCAAGGAAGCCAGAAAAGGTCCGAGCAACGAAAAAAATACAGCATTCTTCCATATCACCAGCCGGGTCCTTCTCCCCCTGATCTTCCTGGTCTCGATCGGGTTCCTTTCCCCGAAAAGCAAACATCCCACTAGGTGAATGCGAGAAGTCGGGATAAATTCCGGTCTCGGGTTGAGCATGATTTTCTTCGAATACAGCCAGGCAGCAGCCTCCAAGGGCGCGCGCAACCGATCTCGAAAACGAGGATAAGAGAGTAAGACGGAATCTATCGTCTGCTCTTCGTCGCCCAAGCGTTCGAGACAGTCCTGTAATACCGGATAAAAATCTTCTGGGAAAGGGATTGCGCTGATCGTCATATTCGTGTTCAAATCTCGAGTAAATTACGCAAGGCCGATAATGCCCGGTGTTGCAGGATGCGAACCGCTCCCGGGGTGCGCCCCATCACTTCCCCGGTTTCTTCGGGCGACAACCCACTCAGGAACCGCAGAACCAGAACCATACGGTAATCCTCACGCAGCTGGTTCAACGTTTGGCGGATTTCCTGGTGTTCCAGGGAAGCGATAGCCGACTCCCCGGGATCGAACTGCAAATCAGGAATAGGATTCTCTTCGATGGACATGTGCCCCCCGGATCGACCGGATCGCCGATAAAAATCTATCAGCGCATTCCGGGCGATCTTGAACAGGAATGCTAGGATGGGTACTCCTTGATCTTGATAGTTCGGAAGAAATCGCCATAATCGTAAGAAAACTTCTTCGGTCAAGTCCTCCGCATCAAGACGGTCGTCGAGGTGCGAAAAGAGAAAACGGAATATCGGTGGAGCAAACCGGATATAAAGTTCGGAAAACGCTTCTGTTTCGCCATGCTTAACCAGCTCGAGCAACTCGGCGTCATTTTTTTCCAGGAGATCGCGTTGGCGATCCACATTATTGAACGTTGAATTTCTGGTTTTGTTACATCGATTGACGTAACCGGGATTATTAATCATTGCAATGCATATTGTATAATTATCGACTATTACAATCCTGCTCGAATAAACGCCCTCATCATACCTCAGGTAATTCTTGCGATGCAAACAGATCTGTTAGAATAAACTAACAATGAATACTGGTAGAGCATTCATCTTATCGATTGCGTTAATTTTGGCAGGAGCACTCTCAATCGGTATCTGGAGCAGTAAGCTTGTTTCCCTAATTGCCGAGAAAGACTCGCTTGTCCCCACGCCGGATCATTGGCTTCGCGATGGCGCCACGATCGCCTTGGATCACGTTGCTCAAGTCAACATCCTGGCAGATGGAAAAACATACCGCTTGACCAGCCGAGGAAAACTTCCCGCCAACCTGCTCCTCCAGGCAGGAATCCCTCTATTTCCGGGCGATCTCCTTTATTTCGAAGGAAATGAAATCGCTCCAGACGTAGAACTTCCGGATGCGCAGGCTTACGCACTCCAATTAAAGCGCGCCCGGCTTGTTACGCTTCTCGCCGGCCCGGCCAGTAAAACCTTCTCGACGAACGCAACTACCCTGGGGCAGGCCTTGTGGGAAGCCGGAGTAAGCGTGAACGCGAAAGATAAACTCTCCCTGCCTCTGGATACCCCCCTGGTCGGGCCGCTTGATGTCACCCTGCAGCCCTCCCGAGAGATCGCCATAAGAACCGCAAGCGGTCTGCACAAGACACGCTCAGCCGCCGAGACCGTAGGCGAAGCCCTGGCAGAAGCCGGGTTACCTCTTCAAGGATTGGATTTTAGTTCTCCGGGAGCGGAGGCGGGAATTCCACCGGATGGGTTAATACGGGCCGTTCGCGTAACAGAGGAGGTCATCGTCGAGACATCCCCGCTTCCCTTCGAGACCGAGACTCAGCCAGTCGCCGACCTGGAACTCGACCAACAGTCGGTCGTCGAAGAGGGCAGATATGGGCTTTCCGCCCGCCGGGTCCGGGTGCGAATCGAGGATGGAGCGGAGGTTTCTCGCCAGGTCGAGGCAGAGTACATCGCCCAGGAGCCGCAATCCCGCATCCTCGGGTACGGGACACAGGTAGTCCAGTACACGCTCGATACCCCAGACGGGCAGATCAAATACTGGCGGGCATTAAACATGTACGCCGTATCCTATAACCACACCAGCAATGGGGGGACCGGGACCGCCACCGGGATCCCTTTGGCGAAAGGTGTGGCAGCCGTGGATATCAATTACATTCCCTTTGGAACAAAAATGTACGTACCCGGTTATGGAACCGCATTGGCCGCCGATGTGGGCGGTGGGGTCAAGGGTCGCATGATCGACCTGGGATACAGCGATTTTGATTACGTCTCCTGGCACCAGTGGGTGACCGTATATTTCCTGTGGCCTCCGCCCGAAACGATCCCATGGATTATCCCCTGAGACCATCCGAGTTAGATATTACCGGCCTGCTTCGCACGCATGGATTGCGGCCGGATAAACGCCTGGGACAGAATTTCTTGATCGACTCGGCCGCGCTCGAACGCATCGTCCGTGCGGCGGAGATTGGAAATGAGGAGACTATCCTCGAAATTGGACCCGGTTTGGGGAGTTTAACCCGCTACCTGGCTCCTGTCGCCCGTTCTGTCGTGACGGTCGAACTCGACTCCGACCTGATCCCGATCTTGAAAGAGGTCCTTCATCCTTATCCGAATGTCCAGTTGATCGAGGGGGATATCCTCAAGTTAGATCCAGGCGAGCTGATGGGCAGGACCACCTATCTGATCGTCGCCAACATTCCTTACAACATCACCTCAACGCTGCTGCGCCACCTGCTCGAGGCCCGCCATCGCCCCCAGCGTATGGTCCTGACCGTGCAGCGCGAGGTAGCCGAGCGGATTATCGCCGGCCCTGGCAAGATGAGCTTGCTCAGTCTGGGGGTTCAGGTTTATGGAAGGCCAAGCATCGCCGCCCGCATCCCCGCCGGGGCTTTCTACCCCGTCCCTAAGGTCGATTCGGCAGTGGTGCGGGTCGACCTGTACCCCCAACTCCCTTTTACACCAGAGCAGCTGGGCAGGATGTTCCAGATCGCCCGCGCCGGCTTCAGCCAGAAGCGAAAAACGCTGCGCAACGCCCTGGCTGCTGGCCTGGCGCTGAAACCGGGTGAGGCCGCCGCCCTGCTCCGAGAGGCCGGGATCGACCCACAGCGTAGAGCGGAGACCCTGCACCTCGACGAGTGGGTGAAGCTCGAAGAACTGTATCTGGAATTAGATTTGGATGGACTTAGGTCGAGGCGCGTGTACCGGAGATAAGTCCCGGTATTCGATGAGCATCTCCCACACTCGCCGGGCGGCTTCTACCTGGATGGCAAAGGACATTTTCGATTTCCCCCAACGCCGGTCGGCGAAATAGAACGGTACTTCCTTAAATGAATACCCTAAGCGGTGAGCAATATAAGCCATCTCCACCTGAAATGCGTAGCCGTTCGATCGCACCCGGTTGAGGGGCATTCCGGCAAGGGTTTCCCTCCTCCAGACTCGGAAACCGCCGGTGGCGTCCCTGACCGGCAGCCTCAAGATCGTACGGGCGTAAAGGTTCCCAAACGCCGAAAGGCCTTTTCGCCAGACAGGCCAGCGCTCATCCACGCTCCCCCCAGGAATGTAACGCGAACCCATCGCCAAATCGGTCCGCTCTAGAGCTGCCACCAGCTCGACCAGTTTTACCGGAGGATGAGAGAAATCCGCGTCCATCTGAGCAATCGCTTCGGCGCCCATGCGCATCGCTTCTGCGAATCCGCAGATATAGGCAGAACCTAATCCCAGCTTCCCGGGTCGCTCGATCAGACCGATCTGACCAGGGTATTGTGTCGAAAGGTCCCGGGCAATCTGAGCGGTGCCATCTGGGCTGCCGTCGTCGACGACCAGGGCGTTCAGGTTCAACCGCGGCAACTCGAACAAGGCCGCGATCAGTCCTGGCAGGTTCTCGGCCTCATTGAAGGTTGGGATAACGACGGTCAGGTTCAATGTTGCGCCAGTTGGTATCTCAGGTCTCGCGGAAGAACTCACATTCCGGAGTTATACCATAGGACGGAGGTTCGGAACAAAGTTAAATCAACTTGGACAGCGCTTCGATCGCCCGGCGCATATCCAGAAAGATCAACCCGAGCTTGGCCTGATCGCGGGCCAGGGCTGTTAAGACGGCTTCTTCTCCGACCGACATCAGAATCACGTACCCCTGCTCGCCTTTGATATAGACCTGTTCGAGCGTCCCGCGGCCAAGTTCTGTGGCGATGCGCTCTCCGAGGGAAAGCATTGCCGCAGACATCGCAGAAACACGGTCCTCTTCCACACCCTGCGGTAAAGCCGAGGCGATGGTCAGGCCATCCACGCTAACGATCGCGGAAGCCTCGATATCAGGCGAAGACGCCTGCAGATCTCGCAGTCGCTCCACCATTTGTTGAGAGCGTGACATCACCATAAGATACTCCTTTTCCAATTTTGCCGGTCGATTGCTTGTTGATTTTGTAAAAGTTGATAATTTTGAAACAAATTTAGCATAGCCACCTGCATTCGTCAAGCCGGTGCACTTGATAGTTTTGAAAGCATTTCTCGTTTCAATTGCCCATGCTATAATCTTTCGATGTTACGCAGGCCAGGGGAATTTTGGGGGTGTCCTCCTGCCAACTACGTGAGGCCTAATCATTTGTTTTGCCGACTGGAGTTATATGACTCTTAATAACCTGCGCGATTTCGTCAACCTGCTCGATGAACGCAGCCAGCTGGCGCGCATCTCCCTGCCCGTCTCCCCCTATCTGGAAATCACCGAGATCACCGACCGGGTGAGCAAGTCGCCTCCCGGGCAAAATAAAGCCCTGCTGTTTGAAAATATTCCTGGGTTTGAAACCCCGGTCCTGATCAATATATTTGGAAATCACGAACGGATGGCCTGGGCCCTCGGCGTCGAAGACCTGGATGAGCTCAACCAGCGATTAAGCCAGGTGATCGATCCCCGCTTGCCGCGCGGCATGCGAGAAATGCTTGGGCGCGGGCAGGATTTCCTCAACGTGTTCAAGTCCATCGGACTGGGGCCGAAAAAAGTTCGCCAGGCGCCTGTCCAGCAGGTCATCCACCAGGAGCAGGCCTCCCTGGACACCCTCCCCATCCTGCATTGCTGGCCGAAGGATGCCGGGCGATTCATTACCCTGCCGCAGGTGATCACGCGCGACCCACAATCCGACGCTCGCAACGTCGGTATGTACCGCCTGCAGGTCGTCGACGAGCGCACCTTGTTGGTCCACTGGCAGCGCCATAAAGGCGGCGCCGAACACCAGCGCGTCGCCCGGGCTACCCAAAAGGAGCGCATCCCCGCAGCCATCGTCCTTGGAGGGGATCCGGCCAGCATGTGGTGTTCCTCTGCTCCCTTACCCCCCAACATCGATGAATACCTCCTGGCTGGTTATCTGCGGGGCGCTCCGGTGGAGTTTGTCGACTGCATCACACAACCGGTCGAAGTCCCTGCTCAAGCGGAGTTCGTGGTAGAAGGCTTCGTCGATCCGAACGACCTGCGTCCAGAAGGACCCTTTGGGGACCATACCGGATATTACACCCCCATCGAACTTTTCCCCGTATTCCATGTCTCCGCAATCACCCACCGCCACAACCCGATTTACCCGACCACGGTGGTTGGGATACCACCCATGGAAGACGTGTGGATGGGAAAAGCGACCGAAAGGCTGTTCCTGCCCTTAATGCGCCTGTTCCTGCCGGAGATCGTCGACGTGAATATGCCGGCGGAAGGTGTATTCCACAATCTGGTCCTGGTTTCAATCAAGAAACGCTATCCTGGACACGCTCGCAAAGTCATCAACGGCTTATGGGGCCTGGGCTTGATGTCCCTGGCGAAGGCAATCGTGGTGGTGGATGATTGGGTGGACGTTCAAAATCTCTCCCAGACCGCCTGGCAGGCGCTCGGCAATGTGGATTGGTCCAGGGATGTCATCCACCAGAATGGTATGGTCGATCATCTGGATCATGCCTCATACCAGCACTCCTTTGGGGGTAAAATTGGCATCGACGCTACTGCGAAGCTGCCTGAAGAAGGTTATACCCGTGCCTGGCCCGAAGCGATTCAAATGGATCAAGCTGTAAAAGCCAGGATCGATGAGATCTGGGACCAATTAGGACTGTAAAGTTAGTGGTATTTTCGGGTACGCCCGGGATTCTTTATTTGAGTAATTCCGGAGACCAACCAAAGCCAAAGGAGAATTAGTTGTTATATGTTTCACCGCGCTTATTTCCAAACCACCCTCCTGCTTGCCATCCTGGTTGCCCTTGTGTTGGGGGCTTGCGCACAGGCGCCAGGAACGGCTGAGCCTGTTACCCTGAAGATCGCAGTCCTCCCCATCCTGGATGCGCTGCCTATGTTCGTGGCCCAGGAACAGGGGTACTTCGAGGAGCAGGGCGTAAAAGTCGAGTTCATCCCGGTCGGCTCTGCCGCCGAAAGAGACCAGATCATGGCAGCCGGGCAGGCGGATGGCATGATCAATGACCTGGTCTCGACCCTGCTTTATAATCAAGCAGATACCCAGATCCAGATCGTATCGTTCGCCCGGATCGCAACCCCTGAATTTCCTCAATATAGGGTTCTGGCTGCCGGAAACAGCGGCATCACCGATGTGGAAGGGCTGAAGAACGTCGAGATCGGTATCTCGGAAGGTTCGGTGATTGCCTATACGACCGACCGGTTGCTCGAAGCGGAAGGCCTATCTCCGGACGAGATCAAGATCATTGCAGTCCCCAAGATCCCCGACCGGCTTTCCTTGCTTGGCTCCGGGGAATTGAAAGCGGCCAACCTGCCGGATCCGTTTGGATCATTGGCCATCCAGAGCGGCGCCGTCCTGATCATCGATGACACCAAATACCCCCAATATGGAAACAGTGAGGTGTCTTTCCGGAAAGCCGTGATCGATGAACACCCGCAGGCCGTGCGTGGTTTCCTGGCTGCCCTGGAAAAGGCTATCGGGGAAATCAACAGCGATCCGGCCCAATTCGAAGGACTGCTTACCGAGCAGAAACTCATCCCGGCTCCGTTAGTCGGCACCTACCAGATCCCGAAGTTCCCCACCGGCCAGGTGCCGAGCGAGGAACAATGGGCGGATGTCCTGGCCTGGGCACAGGAGAAGGGTTTAATTTCTGGTGATGTATCCTACCAGGACTCGGTGACAGCAGAGTATCTTCCTTAGAATGGGATGGCCGGCAGTCTGGAGTGGCAATCCACTCCAGGCTGCTGCTCTTTTTTTTAATACGGTGGTCTGCGAATCCGTACATGGGGTGACGAACCCGTACCCACCCAAACTCGAACCATGATCCAGATCGATGCGCTCACCTATTCCTACACCAACGGCCCGCCGATCTTCGAAGATTTCAATTGGCGGGTCGGGCGACAGGAATCTTGGGCGATCCTTGGGCCATCCGGGTGCGGGAAAACCACCTTGCTCTATTTGCTTGCCGGGCTGCGTTTCCCCTCAGGTGGAAGAATCTTGATCGACGGACAGGATCTGACCCGGCCCAGGCCGAAGACCGGCCTCATCCTGCAAGATTACGGCTTGCTACCATGGGCCTCCGTGCGCCAAAACGCAGCCCTGGGATTGCGAGTCCGCAATTTCTACGGCCCGGACGGCACACATTCGCCTCGCGATTTCAAGCAAGCTGGTAATGTGAACCCCTGGCTGGATCGCCTGGGATTGCTTTCCCAGGCGGATAAATACCCAGGACAGATCTCGGGAGGCCAACGCCAGCGCACAGCCATCGCGCGCACGCTGGTCCTGCAGCCAGACTTGCTCCTGATGGACGAGCCTTTTTCTTCATTGGATGCCCCGACACGTGAAGGGTTGCAGGTTCTCACCAGAGAACTGGCTGCGGAACATGAGATCACCCTGATCCTGGTCACCCACGCCATCGAAGAAGCAGCCTTCATGGGGGAAAAGATCCTATTGCTTGGAAATCCTCCAAACCGTGCTGCGACCGTCATTTCAAATCCCGATGCCGGACAACCGGATTACCGGGATTCTGTAGAATACCAGCAGCTTTGCCGGGAGCTGCGCTCTCGCCTGGGTGAGCAATGAAACGCCGCGACCTCTTTCTTGCAGTCGCCGTTCTGCTGGTAATTTGGACCGCGGCTGCCTGGATAGTCGATAAGGCCATCCTGCCAACACCGCTCACAGTAGCGAGAGTATTCATCACCGAGCTGGGTGGAGGGCTTCCCAGACACTTCCTGGCCAGTCTGTGGCGTGTGCTCGCCAGCACCGCCCTGGCGATCGCTCTGGCCGTCCCGGCCGGCCTGGTTCTGGGCCAATCAAAACGGATGGACAGCCTGTTCTCGCCGTTCATCTACCTGCTCTATCCAATCCCGAAAGTTGTCCTGGTGCCAGTTGTTCTGCTGTTCCTGGGCATTGGCGACCGGGCGAAGATATTTATCATCTTCCTGATCCTGTTCTTTCAGATCCTGGTCCTGGTCCGAGATCAGGCTGCCAGTCTGCGCTCAGAGCTGATCCAGAGCGTCCGCAGCCTAGGGGCCGGGCGAAGGGCGCTCTTCCGCTTCGTTTACCTGCCCGCAAGCCTGCCCGCAATCCTGACGGCCCTGCGCCAATCGGTCGGCACGGCGGTGGCCGTCTTGTACGTTGCCGAGCTGTTTGCGACGCAAGCGGGATTGGGCTATTATATTTTCCTGAACGGAAGCACGCTTTTTAACTATCCGGCCATGTATGCCGGGGTCGTAGCAATGAGCCTGCTAGGGTTGGGCTTATACTTCGGCGTTGACTGGCTTGAAAAACGCCTGGTGCGCTGGCAATCCGCTCCTTGAGTCGTTCCAGAAAAAATACCCCACCAATCCGCTCTGATATAATCGCGCCTATGAAGCCACTCCGGGACTTCCTGGAATTGATCAAGTTCGAACACACCATCTTCGCCCTGCCATTTGCCTACCTGGGGATGCTACTGGCAGCGGGCGGCTGGCCGACCTGGCAACAATTTATCTGGATTACGATCGCGATGGCCTGTGCACGCACCCTGGCGATGGGGTCCAACCGCATCGCCGACCGTTGGATCGATGCCCGCAACCCGCGTACCGCCAACCGCCCCCTGGTTACCGGGACGATCTCGCTGCGCACGGCCTGGATCGGCACCCTGATCTCGGCCGTCATCCTGGCGATTGCCGCCTTTCAGCTCAGCCCGCTGACCGTACGCTTGCTTCCCGGCGCATATCTATTCTTGATCGGTTATTCCTTCACCAAGCGCTTCACCTGGTTGAGCCATTTCATCCTGGGATTCACAGATGGCTTAGCCCCCATAGGCGCCTGGGCAGCTATCCGTAACTCGCTCCTCGCGGTCGAGGACCTGCCTGCCTGGATTTTGCTGGGCGTGGTGACCTTCTGGATCGGCGGGTTCGACTTGATCTACGCCTGCCAGGACGTCGAAGTCGACCGGGAGGAAGGGTTGAAATCCATCCCGGCCCGGTTTGGTGTGCACTTTGCTCTCAACCTTTCCTGGATCAGCCATGCGCTCACCATCCTGCTGCTGCTCCTGCTCGGCATCGTCTCCGGCCTCGGCTGGCCATATTGGGCCGGCATGTTCGTCGTCCTGGGTTTACTCGCTTGGGAGCACCTGCTCGTTCACCCGGACGACCTGTCCAACATCAACGTGGCTTTCTTCAACATCAACAGCTACATCAGTATCACGCTCTTCCTTGCGATCCTGATATCTTTATACATCGCTTAATCTTGCAGTCAATCGCTTGAATATATAATGGGTGTATGCACAACGATAATAGACTTTGGATAGCTCGGTCATTTATATTTGGGATTTCCTTGTTGGTGTTAATGTTTGGCGCGGTTGACGTGCGGGCAGCCGAGATTGAACAGGAGGATCCAGTCGAGAGCTTCACGGGAGACGTGATCTGCCTGCCAGGCGACTATCAGGCCCAAAGCGGAACCTGCTCCAGGCTTGGACCTTCCGCCTACCTGGAACGCATGTCCCGTCTGGGGATCTCCTTCCCTCTCCAGCCAGTGGATGCCACCTCGCCCGACCCCACCCTGACTTATGTTGAGATCCGTTATGGAGAGGTGGTTCACCAGAACGCACCCGTATTTGCCAGCCTGGAGGATGCGGTTAAGAAAGGTCAGGTAGTCCGCCGCATCGATTCACCTTTCAGCTTTATCTCTTACACCGACGAAGCGGTGGTGGATGGAAAACGATTCTACATGGTCGAATTTGGGGGATGGATGACAGCCAACGATGTCTCTCGCATCGGTTCCCCATCCTTATTTCAGGGATTGCAGTTCGACCTGACTCCGGATAGGCCTTTTGGCTGGATCCTGTTCCCGATCCAGACCAAACGGACCCCCGGCTTTCAGAATGAGGATCCGACTGGCAGAGAGCTGTACCGCTACCAGGTGGTCCAGATCTACGCGGTCGAAAATATCGACGGGATAGAATGGTATATGATCCGCCCGGATGAATGGATCCCGGAGCGTCAGGACTACCAGCGGATTATCGGTCGTGTCCTTCCGAATCCCGTTCCACCAGAAGGTGTAGTTGGTGGGCGCTGGATTGAAGTCAATCTCCTGGACCAGACTATCGCAGCCTATGAAGACAACCAGCTCGTCTACGCTTCGCTGGTCGCCAGCGGGATCGAGCCTTTCTGGACCCGGCCTGGTGTTTTCCAGATCTACGATAAGCTGGACTCGACCCCGATGCGCGGTTCGTTCGAAGCGGACCGGTCAGACGCCTATTATTTAGAGGATGTGCCCTGGACGATGTACTACGATAAGGCGCGCGCCCTTCACGGAGCCTACTGGCATAACAGCTTCGGCTCTCCGCGCTCACATGGCTGCGTTAACCTTTCGGTGGGCGATTCGCGTTGGTTATTCGATTGGGCGAATGAAGGGGATTGGGTCTACGTCTGGGACCCATCTGGCAAGACCCCCACCGATCCCGCTCTCTACGGCGACGGCGGCGCCTGAAAAATATCGCCCAAGAACGTTCCTGTTCTACATGAGAAAAAAAAGCCAACTTTTCCTGCTGTTCCTGCTGTGGCTGGCATCAGCCTGTCAAACGTTCCCACGCCCTGGACAGGTTTCAGCTGTCTCGCCAGAAATCGCCGTTCTGCCTCCCAGTCTTACCATCGCAGCCAGCCCGACATCGACGGTCACCGCTTTTCCTTCAGCAACCCCAACCAAAACATTAATACCCACGCCTCTCCCGACCGCTACTCCAACGGTCGTGATAATCCCAGCTGCTCAACAGTTCGAGATCTTTGAGCAGCTCTGGAAAACGATCCGGGATGATTACCTGTACGCAGATCTCAATGGGTTGGACTGGGAGGCAGTGCACAACGACTATAGGAATCGCATGCAATCCGGGCTGGCCGAGGGCGGGTTCAGCCAGTTGATGAATGAAATGATTGGCCTGCTAGGAGACGACCACTCGATTTATCTGAGCCCGGATGACGTACGCGAGGAGGAAGCCAAGTTTGCGGGAGAGAATGAATATGTCGGCATCGGAGTGCTGATGACTGCCATCCCGGAAAGAGACCGGGCGGTTATCCTGACCATCTTCCCGGGCAGCCCGGCTGCTGAGGCGGGCTTGCTCAGCCGGGATAGCATCCTCCAAGTGGAAGGAGAGCCGATTCTTGACGAAGACGGTCTCGTGCGAGACGTTGTCCGTGGTCCCGAAGGATCCAGTTTGAGATTAACCATACAAACACCTGGTCAGGAGCCGCGCCAGTTAACCCTGCAGCGCCAACGCATCACCGGGCCTGCGCCGGTTCCTTACCAGCTGATTACCTCGCCCGATGGGAAGAGGATCGGATATATCCTGGTGGTCAACTTGAACGATAGCAGCATCGATGAACAGGTAAGCACCGCACTCTCCACGATGGCAGCCGAAGCGCCTCTCGACGGTCTGATCCTGGATAACCGCTTTAATACCGGGGGAGCCGATTCTGAACTACGCGGCTTGTTAAGCCTGTTCACCCGTGGAACCCTCGGGCATTTCATCAGCCGCACCGAAGAGAGACCTCTGGTAGTTGACGGCAGGGAGGTGGCTCGCTCACAGAACCTGCCTCTCGTCATCCTGGTCGGGCCCGGCACGGTCAGCTATGGAGAAATCCTCTCGGGAGTCCTAAGAGACATTGGGCGCGCCTACATTATCGGGGAAACCAGCGAGGGAAACGTCGAGACCCTGTGGGGTTACGACTTCGAGGATGAATCGCGTGCCTGGCTGGCCCACGAATCATTCCGGCCCCTTAATCGACCCGAGCAGAATTGGGAAGAGACCGGAATCATCCCGGACCTGACCGTCCCGAATCAGTGGGATCAGGCAACTGTGAACGATGATCCGGCAATCCTATCCAGCCTGGATTACTTCGATGGCCTACCCTAGCAGCAGTGCAACCTGGTTGCCCGCAACCGGTTTGCACCCTGAAATTGGCTATGGTAAACTTCTTTGCGTGGGGTGGTTCCTCGTGCAACAAAACAAGGATAAATCCGAGAACCGCAGAGGAAAGCTGTGCTGACACTACCCGAGAAAATCATATTCAGCCTAGCCGTCCTGCTTACCCTGTTCGTTGCCTGGCAGGCAGCAATCCGGATTATACGCACGATCGGACGAGGGCAAGGTCAGGTGGATTGGGGAGTCGTCCCCAAGCGTCTGGCCGGGGTGATCGGAAAGACTGCCAGCTTCCAGCCGGTCTTTCGTTTCCGGTTCTGGCCCAGCCTTTTTCACGCCTTCGTCGGCTGGGCGTTTATTTTCTACTTCCTGGTCAACCTTGGCGATGTAATCGAGGGGTTTCTTACCGGCTTTAAATTTCTCGGCACCGGCGGCCTTGGAAACGTATACCGGTTGATCGGTGATGTGCTGAGCGTCGCTGCCCTGGCTGGGATGGTCGCCCTGCTCATCCGCCGTTTCGGATTCAAACCAGCTAACCTGACCGCTCGTACGGACGTGTTGCTCTCACAGAAAGCCCGCGCCGGCATCCGCAGGGATTCGGCTATCGTGGGTACGTTCATCCTGGTACACGTCGGGGCCCGTTTCCTTGGTCAATCCTTTGAGATCGCCCTCGACGGACCCGATCGCTGGCAGCCATTCGCCACCGTAGTGGCGAACTTGTGGCAGGGATTCAGCCAGGCAGCCCTGCTCATCGGGGAGCACCTTTTCTTCTGGTTTGCCCTGGGCACCATCCTCGCCTTCATCCCCTACTTCCTTTATTCGAAACACTTGCACTTGTTCTTCGCCCCGATTAACTTCCTGATCCGCCCGGAACGCCGCTCGATGGGCGAGCTTGGTAAGCTGGATTTCGACGACGAGAGCATCGAGCAATTCGGTGCATCCCGGATCGAAGACCTGGAGTGGAAGCTGATCTTGGACGCCTATGCCTGCATCATGTGCTACCGCTGCCAGGAAGTTTGCCCGGCCTACAATACGGGGAAAGTACTTTCTCCGGCGGCGATGGAGATCAATAAACGCTACTATCTCAACTATGAAGGCGCCCGCCTGGCGAAGGGTGATCCCAGCCAGCAGCTGCTGACGGAATTTGCCATCCCTCCCGAGGCGATCTGGGCCTGTACGGCCTGTGGAGCCTGCGTGGATATTTGCCCGGTAGGCAATGAACCGATGCGCGATATTCTAGATATCCGGCGTTCACTGGTTTTAATGGAAAACGACTTCCCGGACCAACTGCAGACAGCCTTTCGCGGCATGGAGCGCACAGTGAATCCGTGGAACGTGCCGCCTCCGGAGCGGCTAAAGTGGGCAGATGGCTTGAACGTACCCACCATCGACTCCAATCTGGAGCCAGAACTCCTCTGGTGGGTTGGCTGTGCACCCTCTACGGATGTGCGCGCCCAAAAAACCGCCCGGGCGTTTGCCGAGTTATTGAGCATTGCCAGGGTGGATTATGCCGTTCTGGGCCAGATGGAACAGTGTACCGGGGATTCTGCCCGCAGGGCCGGCAATGAATTCCTCTTCAACGAGCTGGCTTCCGCGAACGTCGAGATGCTCAACGAGGTAGCTCCCAGGCGCATCGTGACCACCTGCCCGCACTGTCTGCACACGATTGGTAACGAATACCCCGCTTTCGGGGGGAACTATACAGTCATTCACCACACCCAACTGATCAACGAACTGATCACAGAAGGCCGGCTCAAGTTGAAGACTGATGGACAGGCAAGTCTGACCTTCCATGATCCTTGTTACCTGGGACGGCAGAACGACATCCTGATCGATCCTCGCAACGTTCTGGAGAAGACCGGGGTCGAGTTCATCGAACTCCCCCGGCATGGTAGAAAATCATTTTGCTGCGGAGCGGGTGGAGCCCAGATGTGGAAGGAAGAAGAGCACGGGGAAGAACGCGTCAATGCTGCCCGGTTCCGCGAGGTGCAGCTCAGCGGCGCCGACAAGCTGGCCGTTGGCTGCCCTTTCTGCATGGTGATGCTCAACGACGCAAGCAAGGATGCAGGCAGCCATATCGAAGTCCTCGACGTGGCTGAAATCGTGCTGCAGTCACTGGATCGATCATGAGTTTCTGGATGGGTGGCACACACTTTCATTTCGGGTTCGAGACATTGCATCGAATCCCGTACGGCGAGCGTTGCGCGCCGCTCCCCGTTCAATTCCGATAGTATAAGTTGGGCGCGGTCTCCGGACCACGCGTAAGGATTCGAAGACATTCGTATCAAAAAAGGTGAGGGGATGAATAGCCCAAGGAGTCGCACGAGGGAAAAGAAGGAAAAATCAGACGCCGCCCTTGCCGGTCTGGACCCTGAGGAAATCCTGGCTGACTACCGCCTGGCTTACCGAAGCCGGCAGGTGAGCCTGAGCGGCAGGCGAGAGGTGATGAGCGGGAAAGCCAAGTTCGGCATATTCGGAGATGGTAAAGAACTGGCGCAGATCGCCATGGCTAAAGCATTTCGAAAGGGGGATTTTCGCTCCGGGTATTATCGTGATCAGACCTTTATGTTCGCAGTCGAGTCTCTTACCATTCAACAGTTTTTCGCCCAGCTGTACGCCCACGTGGACATTGAAGCCGATCCCGCCTCCGCCGGTCGAGCGATGAACGCTCATTTCGGCACGCGCAGCCTGTACCCAGATGGGAGCTGGAAAGACTTAACCGGGCTGGCCAACTCTTCGGCAGACGTTTCCCCGACCGGGTCACAGATGCCGCGCCTGGTCGGCTTAGGATACGCCTCCCGGCTATACCGTGAGCTGGACGAACTGCACGGCTATACCCAGTTCTCGAACAACGGGGACGAGATCGCTTTCGGCACCATCGGTAACGCAACCACGGCAGAAGGGATGTTCTGGGAGGCGATCAACGCCATCGGCGTCCTCCAGGCGCCTGTGCTGCTCTCCATCTGGGATGATGGATTCGGGATATCGGTGACCAACGAGTACCAGATGGTCAAACAGGACATCTTCGAACTGCTCGAGGGATTCCGGCGGGAGCCTGGACCTGGACAGGGCTTCGACCTGTACCAGGTAAAAGGCTGGGATTACCCGGCGTTGATCAATATGTACCTGGAGGCAGCCCGAAAAGTCCGTGCGGAGCACATCCCCGCCATCGTACACGTCATCGAACTGACCCAGCCGCAAGGTCATTCCACCTCAGGAAGCCAAGAGCGTTACAAATCCAGGGAGCGGCTCGATTGGGAACAGGCGTTCGACTGCCTGACAAAGTTTCGCCAATATATCCTCGACCAGGCTCTTGCAGACCGTGAAGAACTGGTCCTGTTAGAGAAAGAGGAGCAGCAGAATGTGGAGGCGGCACGCAGAGAAGCCTGGCGCAGCTATCTCACACCCATCCATGAGGAACGCAGAAAGGTGGCAAGCATACTGGAGAACATCGCCTCCAACTCCAGGCACTCCACTGAACTGACCAGGATTCGGGAAAAGCTGGCCAGCCTCCCGAATCCTCTTCGCCGGGACATCATGGCAGCTGTCATCCGCACTTTAACCATCGTCAGGGACGAAGCCCTGCCGGTAAAAAAAGACCTGATCGCCTGGAAGGCGGAACAGGAAGTGCTGAACGAGGATCGCTATAGCTCCCACCTGTACAACCAATCGGGGACTTCAGCCATAGAAGTAGCCGCGATCCCGGCACAATACTCGGAAGAATCTCCGTCCGTTCATGGACACGAAGTGCTCAACGCTTGCTTCGACGCCGCCTTTGCCAGAGAACCGCGCCTGATCGCCTTTGGGGAGGATGTCGGCAAGTTGGGCGACGTTAATCAAGGTATGCGCGGCTTGCAGGAGAAGTACGGACCGTTGCGCGTCTCCGATACCGGCATCCGGGAGACCACCATCATCGGGCAGGCGATCGGTATGGCGATGCGCGGCCTGCGCCCGATCGCCGAGATCCAGTACCTCGACTACTTACCGTATGCGCTCCAGATCATGTCCGATGACCTGGCAACATTACACTGGCGGACGAAGGGCGGGCAGATCGCCCCGGTGATCGTGCGCACGCGCGGCCACCGCCTGGAAGGGATCTGGCACAGCGGTTCGCTGATGGCCGGCATTATCCACCTGGTGCGCGGCATGCACGTGCTGGTGCCACGCGACATGACCCAGGCGGCTGGTTTTTACAACACGTTATTCCGCTCTGAAGACCCCGCTCTCTTAGTCGAAGTCCTGAACGGATATCGCTTGAAAGAACGGCTCCCGGATAATATCGGCGAGTTTACCGTGCCGCTTGGAGTACCCGAGGTGATCCGTGAGGGGAGTGACGTTACGCTGGTCACTTACGGCGCGTGCTGCCGGATCGCCCTGGAAGCTGCCGAGCTGCTCAGAGAAACAGGCATAGACATAGAAATCGTCGACGTGCAGACTTTGCTCCCCTTCGATATCCATGGAGGCATCCTCGAATCCTTGAAGAAAACCAGCCGGATCATCTTCGTTGACGAAGACGTCCCGGGTGGGACGACCGCCTATATGCTCCAGGAAGTGATCGAGAAACAGGGTGGGTACTTCTGGCTGGATGGTCCCCCTCGAACGCTTTCAGGAAAACCGCACCGCCCGGCCTATGGCTCGGATGGCGACTACTGGTCGAAACCGAATGCAGAGCAAATCTTCCAGCGAGTCTACGAAATGATGCACGAATCCGATCCGAGCAGCTACCCAGTAATCGATTAACAGTGTGAACTGAGTCAGTGGAGGAATCATGCCAGTCCAAGTCATCATGCCTCAATTGGGCGAATCGGTTGTGGAAGGGACCATCAGCCGCTGGTTGAAAGCGAAAGGAGACAGGATCGAGGAATACGAGCCTCTCCTGGAAATCAACACCGACAAGGTCGACTCCGAGATCCCAAGTCCTGCCGCGGGCACCTTGCTCGATATCCTGGTGGCCGAAGGGACCACGGTCAACGCCGGGACGTTGCTGGCCTGGATTGGAGAACCTGAAGAGGAAGTCCCGGCGGCTGGAGAGCTGGCTCCGAGGTCCGTTCCGGTGCAAGTCGGCGATGTCGATCTAGAATTGGGATCGGTAAGAGGCGAGGCGCAGCCGACAGTTGCTCGAGAGCGTGACCTGGGCTTTATCTCTCCCGTAGTTGCCAGGATGGCCAGCGAACATGGCATCGATCTGAAAAACGTCCCGGGCACAGGTCAGGGAGGGCGCATCACTAAGAAGGACGTCCTGGCTTACTTGGAAAAAGGCGGGCAGGAGCAGCTGCCCATCGATGCGCAGGCACAAGCACGACCTGCTCAGCCCCCGGCTGCGACACCAGTCGCTGCTCAACCAGTTTTGGCAGCGCCGAAACCGGGCGAGGTCATCCCGCATACCGCGGTGCGCCGGGCGATCGCAGATCACATGGTGCACAGCAAACATACTTCCCCACACGTGACCACGGTAATGGAAGCGGATCTGAGCCGGGTAGTCAAGCACCGCCAGGCCAATAAAGATTCCTTCGCTCGCGACGGGGTTAACCTGACCTTCACCGCGTACTTCGTCACGGCGGCCGTCGCTGCGCTGAAGGCTTACCCGGTCGTCAATTCATCCTGGGGCGACGACGGCATACATATTCACCGGGAGATTAACCTCGGCATGGCAACTTCGCTGGGTGAGGCGGGTCTGATCGTCCCCGTGATCTGCAACGCCGACAGCCTGTCACTGTTGGGGGTCGCCCGGATGGTGAATGACCTGGCGAAGCGGGCCCGGGAGCGCCAGCTTAAACCGGACGAGGTCAAAGGAGGCAGCTTCACCATCACCAACCATGGGACCAGCGGCTCTCTGTTCGCCACCCCGATCATCAATCAGCCGCAGTGCGGGATTCTAGGGGTCGGTGCAATCCAGAAGCGCGTCGTGGTGATCGAGGATGCCATCGCTATCCGCCCAATGGTCTACTTATCCTTGACCTTTGATCACCGCATTCTGGATGGGGCCAGCGCGGATGCCTTTCTCGCCAAAGTGGTAGAATCATTGCAGAACTGGGGATAATCGATCAGGGGATGTCGGTAAAGGGGAGAGGGGTCTTACCCTTCCGCCTGGTCTCCGATTTCCCCGGGTATTCAATTCGTTTCGATGAGGAGATCTCTCATGGCTGAATACGACGTCGTCGTCATCGGCGCCGGCCCGGCTGGTTATGTCTGCGCAATCCGCGCCTCACAACTAGGCTTGAAGACCGCTATCGTGGATAAACAATGGTTGGGAGGAGTATGCCTCAACGTCGGCTGTATCCCTTCCAAGGCCCTGCTACGCAACGCCGATATCGCCCGGACGCTGCGTGAGCGCGGCAAGGACTTCGGCTTCTCATTCGACAACCTGAACCTGGATTACAGCGTTGCCGTCAAGCGCAGCCGCCAGGTATCCGACCGGCTGGTCAAAGGCGTTGGCTTTCTGATGAAGAAGAACAAAATCGACGTTCTAATGGGGGCAGCCAGGGTTACTTCACGAGATTCGCTGGACGTCACCGGTGAAGATGGCCTGACCGCCGAAATCAAGGCGAAGAACATCGTGATCGCAACTGGCGCCAGCAGCATCGTACCGACCGGATGGATTGTGGATGGGGAAAAAGTGGTAACCTACCTTGAAGCTATCCTTCAGGAAAAACTGCCGAAATCTGTGATCATCATCGGCTCCGGGGCGATCGGGGTCGAGTTTGCCACCGTCTGGAATTCATATGGGGTGGACGTCACAATCGTCGAGATGCTGCCGAACCTGGTGCCTCTGGAGGATCCCGAGATCAGTGCCGAGCTGGCGAAGGCGTTCAAGAAAAAAGGAATCAAAGCCATGACCGGGACACGGGTCGAATCGGTGGAAGCCAGGGATGGGAGCGCTGTCGTGCGCGTAACCGGTGAGGGCGGCGAGAAGACCCTGGAGGCCGAACAGGCCATGATAGCGATCGGTTTTCGCCCCAACGGCAAGGGCTTAGGATTGGAAGAGATAGGTGTAAAGGTCGGCGATCGAGGGGACGTCGAGATCGACGACCGCATGGCGACCAACGTACCGGGGATTTGGGCGATCGGCGACGTGACCGGCAAGCTGCTGCTGGCTCACGTCGGTTCCGCGCAGGGGATCGTGTGCGCCGAAAATATCGCCGGCGCGGAGACTGTTGTCCTGGACTATGAAATGATGCCGCGCGCCACGTATTGCGACCCGCAGATCGCCTCGTTCGGAATCACGGAAGCGGTGGCGAAGGAACGCGGCTTCGATATCGTCGTGGGACGCTTCCCATTCCAGCCAAATGGCAAGGCGCTCGGTTTGGGAGAGACGACCGGCTGGGTGAAGATCATTACGGATGCCAGGTACGGCGAGATCCTTGGGGCGCATATGATCGGCCCGGAGGTGACCGAGCTGCTTCCGGAACTGACCCTGGCGCAGATGATGGAGCTCACCCCGGTGGAGATCGCCCGTAACGTCCACGCCCACCCAACGCTAAGCGAGGTGCTGATGGAGGCTGCCCACGCCGCGGAAGGGCATTCTATTCATATATAGGTATAACTAATTGGATTCTATTTTCTATTCACTCCGCGGGAGTTATAGGCTTCCGCGGTTTTCTTCATGTACGAGCTTTTGGTAAAACTTACGCGCCTCCCGCATCACCTTGTGGTGCTCAGCCCGCTCCGCGACCAGCTTCCAGTTATAGTGTGCGGCCTGTTCGCGCAACTCAGGCGACCTCAGTGCAATCAAGATCGCCTCGCTAAGCGCCCTTGGATCGTCCGGCTTCACCAGGAGACCGTTGAGACCGGGAGTAATCCATTCATGCAGCGATTCGATGTCTCCGGCGATCGGAAAACATCCGCAGGCCATGGCTTCCAGGAGCGTATTGGGCGTGCCATCGTGTGTGCTAGGAGAGATGGCTACCAGGGCTGTGCGGAAAAGCTCTGCCATCTGAGCCCTGGTCAGCTTTGGCAACAAATCGACTTTGTCTGTGAGCCCGTATTCCTGCAACCAGCGGTGAGCCTGCCCCTCTCCTTCCATCGCAGGGCAAATGAACCTGACCCCCGGGCGTGCATTCAGTACCAACGGCACCGCCCGGAAGAAAATATCGTTACGAACGTAGGCGCGAAACCCGCGTGGATTGATTACATATTCTTGCCCGTTTTTCTTGGATTGGGATGGGTAGAATACGTCCAGGCGGATCCCGCCGTTCCCGGGAAGCACAACTGCAAGTCGTGAGCCTGGAAATCCCCACTTGCGCGCCAGGCGCAGGTCCCGCTGGCAATCGGTGTGCAATCCGTCTGCGCGTAACAGGGATTTGCGAGTATTGCTGCCCATCCAGGGGGTCGCAGGGGCGTGCAAGGTAAAATCGTTCCCCCAGACGGAGACCACCAGCGGTATCTCAGGCGAATTCGCCAGAGCGGTAGCAGCCAGCATGCCCTCGTAGGGGATGCGCATGGCGTGTACCAGGTCGGGTCGTAAATCACGGACTAGTTTTTGAAGACGACGGGCTGCGGAAGGTATGGTGAATGGCCCAAACCAATGGCGGACCACGGTGCGCAGCCGAACGCCCTCTCCACCAGCGAGCCAGGACTTACTGCTCACTGAGCCGGCGTGGCCGGTTGACTCACCCCGAGTTCGACTGAAGGCCACCGGATTTATGGATAAGGAGGCCAGGCCGAGTTCAGGGTTGCATGGATAGGTCGAGACGAGATGAACCTCATCCCCCTGTTCGGTGAAACCGGCGATCCAGTTAAGAGCGATCGGGGAACGACCGTCGGCGATGAAGAGAAGGCGCATGGATGTTTACCCCCTCGAGAAGGATCTGACCGTATGGATGGCTCGTAAGAAGACCTGCACCATGGCCTGGATATTCACCTCTCGCTCCGCAATTCGGTAAGACTGGAGGCCCATCCTTCTGAGGCGACCCGGGTCGGAAAGAGCTGCCTGCAGGGTTTGTCCGAGGGCGTTATCGTCTCCCGGAGGGATCAGCCAGCCATTCTCCGGTCTGACCATGTCAGCCTGAGTCCCATCGCCTTCAGCCACCAGGACCGGTAATCCGTGCGCCATGGCCTCCTGAACCGCCAGTCCGCCTGTACCCGGAAGGACGAAAAGATCGGCTTGCTGGAAGTATGGCTCCAATTCTTTACCACGCCTGGAACCGGGAAAATCGGCGTTCGGGTAGATCTCTCTCGCCAGATTCTGAAGCTCCTCTCGGGCTGGGCCATCGCCAACGATCACCAGGCGTGGTTGCAAGGCTGAGGGTAAGCCAGCGCAGGTGCGCAGCAGGTTGTCGATGCGCTTGCGCGCTTGCAGCCGCCCGATAAACAACACCACGGGTTGGTGTGCAAATAATGGAGGGCGCTCTGGAGGAGGAGAGTCTGGAGGGGGTGAGACCGCATTGGAGGCGACAAAGATTTTTTCCGCAGGGAAACCCAGCGCCCGGTATTCCTCGGCCCCGCGTTGGCTGTACGCGATCAGGGCATCACAGGAGAGCAGAAAACTACTGCGCAGCTCGCGCTGGATATCTGCCAGAAAATTATCCGTGATTGGTGGAGCTCCCAGTCCCCAGCCGATCACCGGGTGCCCGCGGGCATGCATCCAGCGAATCGCCCGGCGGTTGCTGAGATATCTGGGATTGGCTTCCAGGACGAGTGCATCCGGATCCAGACGCTTCAGCCATTGAATGAGGCCTCGTTGCCACAAGAAATAGATAGGCGAATTAACCTGCAGGAAGGATAGGTTGTGCGCCAGGGAATAACGAGCTACTTCGAGCTCGTCCGCCACCTGGATCGATTCTTCAGGCCGCGGCGCACCGGCGAACAGGTGCATGCCTCCTTCGCATGCTGAAGCCAGCATATCGAAAAAGGCTACCCGGTAAGCAGGCAGCACCCGCTGCTGGACCCCGAGCCGGCCCTGGAATTTTTCTTTATCCTCTAAAATCGCCTCCCGGTATGGCGCATTCATGCTGCTTGAGGCGGTACTCCAACCAGGTAGGCTTTCCAATCTAATTCACCGATAGATTCCACTGGTGGATACCCGGGATTCATCCGGCAGATCTTATACCCTCTTGAAGTTAAGATCTGCCAGGCCTCCTTGGCCGATTCGGATCCGTGCAGCTCAAGGAAAAGCAGAGGAGCAATTTCTCTCAACACCCCAATCATTCCCGGTAAAGCCAGCACCTCGCCGCCCTCGATGTCCATCTTGACCACCTGTGGAGACAGGTTGCCCTGTCCAAAGACGAAATTGTCCAGGCTGATTCCATCGACAGGTAACCCCTGCCCGTACCATGCTTCCTGGCGCCCTGCGGACCCCTGCGCCTTACCTGTTCCAGCGGATGGACCGGTCAGGAACCGGACCGGACCGGGTTGTGCGACGACTGCCGCCGGGATCACCATCACGCGTCCAGCCAGCGCATTCAGAGCCAGGTTCCGTGCCAACCTTGCGACGTTCGCAGGATGCGCTTCGAAAGCGATCACCCGCCCATCCTCCCCGACTGCATTGGCCAGAAGCAGGGTGGTGTATCCGATGTTCGCGCCGACATCGTAGGCGACCATGCCTGGTTTGACCCAATCCTGGATCGCCTGCTGTATTTCAGGCTCATACGTGCCCAACCAGTAATCCTTCTCACTCTGAAGATCTAAGGATAGGGTCATCCCCGTGAGTCCGCCAGCAGCCACGCGTGTGTCGGTCAATCCCTGGGGCGCCGCCCGGTTTAACGTAGATCGGAGGGTACCAGCCAGGCCAGGCGAGCGGTATAAGGCTCGTTTAACCGGCCGCGGCAGGATGCGCGCGGTCCAGGCGGCTAATATTAAGGCCAGGTTGGAGTTACTCATCGAGGTAGTTAATCACCTAATAACACCTGTTGGTAATCATCTACCATGTCTTCAAGGTCGAAATACGCTTCTGCCTGGGCGCGCGCCCCAGAGCGCAGCTGCTCCCCTCCCCACAGGACTTCTTCTCCAGCCTTTACAAGGGCATCCATGTCCGGCGGGTCAAGTTTCCACGGATCTCCTCCGTAAAGAGCAATCCTGCCGGCTTTGGGTGGCACCAGCTCGGGCAGGGCGCCGGTATCGAAGGATACAACCGGCGTGCCGCAGGCGAGCGCTTCGATCACGGAATTCGGGCAGGCCGCGTTCAAGTCGGCAGAGAACAGCAGGTGCGCCGACCGGTCGATCTCGGGGATGTTCTGGTGAGGAATTGAACCAGCCCACGTGATTCGCATCGTACGGTAACCATTCTCGATTGCCCAGGTATCCCAACACTGGCGAATATCTTTTCGGACGCGTCCAAC
>DATDRQ010000219.1:0-2228 GCA_035291645.1 Anaerolineales bacterium | reverse complement strand
GGCGATCACCACGTCGATGCGCGGCAGGTTGAAGTCGCCCTGGCTGGCGATGTTGCCGAACATGAAATAGAACATGCCCGTCACGAGCAAGGGGATAGCAAACATGAACACGATCGCCATGGCGCTGCGGAAGGAGCGCTGCATGTCTTTGAGAGCGATATCCAGGGCTTTCATCACCCGTCTAGTCTCGCAGCGCCCGGCCGGTCAGGTGCAGGAAGACGGCTTCCAGGTTGGGTTCCTGGATATCGACCGAGGTGATGCGCGCGCCTTGAACCGAAGCGGCGTCGAACAGGCGCGGCAGGACCTGGTTGCTGTCGTCTGCCAGGACCGTCAGCCGCCCGTCCTCCGTTGAGACGTGCTGTACGCCGGAGACGCTTCTCCAGGCTTCCACCACGCGCTCGCCTTCGGTGTTGACGGTCAGGACGAGCCGGTCCATCTCCCCCACGATCTTGACCAGTTCGGCGTGGCTGCCGCAGGCGATCAGCCGGCCGTGGTCCATGATGGCGATCTGATCGGACAGCTCCTGGGCTTCTTCCATGTAATGGGTGGTGTAGAGCACGGTCATGCCCTGGTTCTTCAGGTCTACCACGCTGTCGAGGATATTGCGGCGTGACTGCGGATCGATGCCGACGGTCGGCTCGTCCATGTAGATCACCTGTGGCTTGTGCAGCAGCGCCACGCCGATGTTGACGCGCCGCTTCATCCCGCCCGAGTACTTGCCGACCCGCTCGCCGGCGCGCTCGGCCAGGCCGATCGTCTCGAGCACCTCGTCCACCCTGGTCTTGAGCGCCAGGCCGCGCAGTCCGTACATCTTGCCCCAGAAGGTCAGGTTCTCGCGGGCCGACAGGTCCTCGTAGACGGCGATCTCCTGCGGGACCACCCCCAGCACCGATTTGACCCCCATCGGATCGTCCCGGATGGAATGCCCCAGCACCCGGGCGTCACCTTTATCCGGGCGCAGCAGGCAGCACAGCATGGCAATGATGGTGGTCTTGCCGGCCCCGTTCGGGCCCAGCAGGCTGAAGATCTCGCCCGCCCTGGCGTTAAAACTGACCCCCTGGACGGCTTGCAGCTCGCCAAAGGACTTATGCAAGTCATGAACCTCGATGGCGTCCATCTTCAATTTCCCCGCCCCACCGGCTGGCGCAGCCCGGTCTTCAGCTTAGCCGGGTCAGCCGTGCGCGGGTCGCCCAGGTAGATCTCGTGGTGCTTGCCGCGCAGGCTGTAGCCGTTCTCGGCGGCGAAGGCATGCATCTTCTCGATCGTCGCCGGCTCTTCCGCGTACGGGCCGATGTGCATGATCTGCATGCTCAGCCCCTCTTCAAAGGTTTCCAGGCGCAGCTTATCCAGCCCGGGACCCGGTTTCTTCTTGCGCAGCTGTTCGAGCGCTTCCTGGAACATTGTTTCGGTGATATGGTCCGGCTGCATGATCATCACCGTCCAGCGCCAATCCCCCGGGCGGGTGATGTCGAAATCTCCCTCGTCGACCCACCACAGGCCCTCCAGCGCCATCACCTTGTAGTCGATCGGATTTTCTGCGCGCAGTTTGGACATAAACTTGAGCGTGTAGGTGATGCCGTACAGCGCCTGGACGGCTTCCTGGAAAGCCGGTGACAGGCCGGGCAATACCCCTGGCTCGATCTCGCCATCCACCATGGCGAACTGGAAGGGCGGAACCTCGACCAGCTCGACTTTTTTGGCCGAGGGCTGGTACAGGTGCTTGAACTGCTTGCGTAAGTCCAGTTTTTCCATGAAGACCTCCATTTTTAGCGCCGGTGGAACTTCTTGCCGCTCTTCGGGTAGATCTTCTTGCCTTTGAATTTCGACCTGCCCAGCGCAGCCTGGGTCTCCCGCTCCTGGGCGGTCGCCAGGCGGATGCGCGCTTCCCGGTTGCGGATGGTCGCCCGGCTCATGCCCTCCAGCACCTGTTTGAGGTACTCCCCCGGCACGTCCACGAAGCTGAAGGTGTCGTAGATATCGATCGCCCCGATGGCATTGCCCGGGATGCCGGCCTCGTTGGCGATCGCCCCGACGATGTCCCCCGGGCGCACCCCGCTCCTGCGCCCCGCGTCGACGAACAGCCGCACCATGCCTGCCTCGGTCGGCGGCGCCTGCTCGGGCAGCGGCTCAACGACCACCTCCAGCGGCCTGTCGCCGCGCGCCAGCCTTGCCGCGGCGGCGGCGATCTCGGCCATGTCGCAGCCGCTCTCCACCGCCAGCTCCTCGAC
>DATDRQ010000218.1:0-25306 GCA_035291645.1 Anaerolineales bacterium | reverse complement strand
GCCAGAAGATGAATCGTAACCTTTCCCGGCTGGTGTGCATCTAATGAACACGGATCAACGCCAGGAACCTCTCTCCCTGGAGGCTTTACGCCTCCGCGACCGCGCCGAGTTCGCCCGCATGGTGGAGGCCAACTCCAGCCTGATCTACCGGTTGGCGCTGAAGTTGCTGAACGACCCGCAGGACGCCGAGGATATCCTGCAGGAGACCTTCATCAAGGCCTACCAGCACCTGCCGGAGTTCGACGGGCGCTCCAGCCTGTCCACTTGGCTGTACCGCATCGCCACCAACGAAGCCCTCATGCACCTGCGCCGCAAACAGCCGGAGACGGTCTCGATTGAGGAACCCCAGGCAGATGAAGGCCCGCTCCAGGAACCGCTGCAGATCGTCGACTGGTGCTGCGTGCCTGAGAGCGAGCTGATGTCCACCGAGGGACGAGCCGAGCTGGACAGGGCCGTGGAAACGCTGCCCCCCAGCCTGAAAGTGGTCTTCTTATTACGGGATGTCGCCGGGCTGTCGACCCGCGAGACGGCCGAAGCCCTCGAATTGAGCGAGATGGCGGTTAAAACCCGCCTGTCACGCGCCCGGCTGCGCCTGCGCGAAGAGCTGTCGGATTATTTTGGCGAGAAGATGCAGGGCTAAGTATGGGCGTTATCTCCAGACTACGCGTAAGGATTCGATGACGGTCGTATTTAATGAGATGAGATAAGACGATGGAAAGAACCAAACACTGCCGGGATTTGCTGGCATCGCTCTCGGGTTACGTCGACGGCGAATTGCCGCAGGGGCTGTGCGACGAGATCGAGAAGCACATGAGCGAGTGCGAGAACTGCCGCATCGTCGTCGACACCCTGCGCAAGACCGTCTACCTGTACCAGACCGTGGCCCCTTCCGAAGGGGTTCCCCCGGACGTCCTCCAGCGCCTGTACCATCGCCTGGACCTGGACGAGTTTATCTAGCCTGACCCCCACCCTGGTCATCCAATCTGGTCTGCTAGCCTGGAAAACCAGGCGTTACTTTCTCAGTAGTTTTGCATCTAATATAGCGGTATGGCAACGCCTGCTTATTCTCCTCTCCTCTCCGCGACAGCTTGAAAACAGCTGCTCAGGAAACGACAGAAGCGCTTGCCACCTGACGGACAATTTAACTGCATAAGGAGACATAAGATCGATGCCGGAATTATTAAACGACGAGATTAAAGCCCAGGTGCGCCAGGTGTTCGACCAGATGCACGAACCGGTCGAGGTGCTCTTCTTCGGCCAGAAAGACAATTGCGAACACTGTGACGACACGCTACAGCTGGTCCGGGAACTGGCGGATTTATCCGGCCTGCTGACCTTGCAGGTCTACGATATCGACCAGGATGCCAGGGTCGCCCGCCAGTACAACGTCGACAAAACCCCCGGGCTGGTCATCGCCGGGCGGGAGGGAGACCGGGTCGAGGACTACGGCATCCGCTACGCCGGCATCCCCGCCGGTCACGAGTTCAGCTCCCTGGTCCACGACCTGGTGCTCGTCTCCAATCGCGATTCGGGCCTGGACGAACAGACCCGTGAAATTCTGCACGGACTGACTCAGCCGGTCCTGCTGCAGGTCTTCGTCACCCCCACCTGACCGTACTGCCCGCGAGCCGTGGTGCTCGCTCACCAGATGGCCCTGGAAAGCCCCTGGGTGCAGGCCGAGATGGTCGAGGCTATCGAGTTCCCCGACCTGTCGAACCGCCACCGGGTTAGCGGCGTGCCGCAGACCACCATTAACGACGGCGCCGGCGCGGTGGTGGGCGCCGTGCCCGAAGAACACCTGCTGGCCGAGGTCCTGCGCGCCCTGAATGGTAAGGAGTAATCAATAGTTATGGAAGCCAAAGTCACCTGGAAAGGCCGCCTATCCTTCACCGGCGCCGCCGACACCGGTTTCGAGCTCCCCCTGGGAGCCAGCCGAGAAGCCGGCGGCGATGCGGACGGCTTCCGCCCGATCGAGCTGTTTGCCGTCGGGCTGGCGGGCTGCACCGCCATGGACGTCATCTCCATCCTGGAGAAGAAGCGCCAGGAGGTCACCGCTTTCGAGGTACAGGTGCACGCCGAGCGCGCCACCGAGCACCCCAAGGTGATCACCCGGGCGGTGGTCGAGTACACTGTCACCGGGCGCGGCGTCGAAGAGGAGGCACTACTGCGCGCCATCGAGCTCTCCGCCACGCGCTACTGCCCGGCTCAGGGCATGCTCAACCGCATCATCCCTATCGAGCTGAAATACCACATCTTCGAGGCGAACCACTCTGGCGAGCCGAAGGCGGTCACCAGCGGGGTGTACACGGTTGCTCAAGGCGCGGGGTGAGGCGACGGTCGCCCTTATACTTGCTCTGAGTTCTCCCGATCCTCACCCCACTTGATCGGGTTATCCAGGATATATTCACGGATTTGCGCCAACTCCGGTTCATCACGGATGATGTGCTCATAATAGTTACGCTGCCAGGCCGGTGCACCGGGTTTCCGCCGCAGCCCGTTGATCAACCGGGCCGTACTCGCCTTGTATGCCCCCACAATCGCACCCAATGATCCCGAAACCAATCTCGGTTTTCCTTGTAGGGGTGGGGCAAGAAAAACCTTTCCCGTCGTAATCGCCTCCCTTTGCCCCGCCCCTACATCGTATCCTGTTACACCAGCTTCCCTTCAAACGCCCTCTTCAAGATCGCCTGCCGCAACCTGCCCGCCCGCGCCAGCCCCTCCGCCACCCCTCGCCCGGCGTGCAGGTTCATACTCCCCCGGTCCTGCATTATCCAGCCGGAAGCCTCCAGCCGCTCTGCAATTCTGTGAGAATTCGTCGTAAACCTTAGAATTGAATACCGAAAACCTGAATTATCTCTTGTATCACATATAACGAATTATAGACTCGATTCATTACACTACCAACCCACTTCTCGATCCCCCACACGCCCATTCGCGTCCATTCGCGGATAAATTTCATCCCCACAACCTAAACCCCTCTTACCAATATCTTCACTTTTGCAAGGTATATTGACACTCCGCCGAATCCATCTATACTCGGGATTGAATTCATCCGTCTCACCAACCCTCATACTAGGCGGGGATCCCATGTCACACACATCGTCTTCCAAGTCAGAATTCATCCGCACCCTGAAATGTCTCACCCTCCCGGTCCTGCTCGGAGCCTGGCTGCTGTCCGGCTGCATTCAATCCCCGCAGGAGCCGCCCGGCTTCTCGGGCACCCAGGCCGCCCTCAACTCCCAAGGGACGGTCATCGCCGGGCAGATGACCGAGGTCGCCCACGCCACGCGGGTGGCCTTCGACGTCCAGGCGACGGTAGTCGCCCAGCAGGCCGCTCAACTGACCTCCCTGTCCGCCCCACAAAACGAACCGGCCGCCGGGGCGACCAGCTTACCGGAGCCAACCGCCCTGCCCACCGCGACCGCCACCTCGCTACCTACGGATACCCCCGAACCGCCTGCCATCGAACTCCCGCCCACCCCAACCCCGACCCCCGATTTCGAGGCCTGGATGAGTTCGGCAAAAATCCTGCTGTTCGAAGACGTCTCCGGCGTCCCCATGCCGCGCTATATAGAAGAAGCTCTGGACATGCTGGGCTTATCCTTCGTTGACGTCAAGGACGGCGTCGGTGATTTCAAAGCCCAGCTGCTTTCCGGCTCCGATTGGGATCTGATCGTGACCGGGGTCGAGGCGCGCAGCGGCGTGCGCGGCGAGTTCTTCGATTACCTGAACGACGAGCTCGACCGCGGCACGTCGGTCATCCTCGAGATGTGGGACCTGGACGAACTCGCCTCCGGAAAGATCAGCCCGCTGCTGACCCGTTGCGGCATTAAATTCCAGGCCGACTGGTGGGAGCCGCGTTCCGATTCCCGCTCCATCTGGTGGCTTGTCCCGGATCACCCGGTCTTCCACGAGCCGAACGAAGGCATGTCCCTGGCGCACTACAACATTCAATGGCAAGCCGATGCCGGGGATTTCATCAAGAAGCTGCCGGGCAGCGAGGCGACCCTGCTGGCCGGGACGCTGGCCTGGGAGAAAGAGAGCCACGCCACACTGGCGACCTGCCTGGATGGGCGCTTTATCATCCAGACCCATTCCACCCACGATTACCACCGGGAGGACGTGGTCCGGCTGTGGCAGAACTATATCTATTTCACGCTGAAGAACCATTTCCAGCAGTATCACAAGGGTCTTTAATCTCAATTCGAGTCTAAATTACATCTTAAGATAGGACGCTGATTCACGCTGAAAAAGCTGATTTGAAAGAAAAAATCAGAGAAGATCAGCGTTCATCAGCGTACGATTGGGTTTAATCGGCCAGGGCGCGCCTTCGCCCCAGCTCGCGCAGCTCGGCGGCGATCTGGCGCAGCGAGCGCTCGCGCTCCGGCGAGGCTGGCTGCGTGATCAGGCGCTGGCGCTCTTCCAGCAGCTCCTGCAACCGGCCGTCCAGCTCTACCTGCCCCCCGGCTGCCACCTCGTGGTCCGGTAGGAGCGTCTCCGCCTCACGCACGGCACGGAACAGATAGCCCGCCAGCCCGACTACCGCCATCGCCAGCCCGCAGCCGATCAGGATCAGGGACATGCCCGCCCCCGGCCCGATCCCCGCCAGCCCAGCGAACGCCTCGGAGAAGATGTTGCGGTACTGCATGGCTGGCTCCAGGGCGTAATCCGCCAGCGGCCCGACCAGCAGGGTAGCGATTGGTGTCACGAGCCAGGCGATCAGCCGGCGGGTGGCGAACACCCGTCCCTGTAGATCCGGGGCGACCTTGGCTTGCCAGATGGCCTGGTTGGAGCTGTTGATGATCGGGCTCATAAACGCCCCCAGAAAAGACCCTGCTGCCCAGACCGGCAGCGTCTGGCCCAGCCCCATCACCGTCGAGCCGAGCAGCCCGGAGAGCGACCAGCCCGCCAGCACCCCATGCACGCGCCGCTTCGTCCCGCCCCAGGCGCTCATCATCAGTCCGCCCACCACCCCGCCGATAGCGCCTGCCGTCTCCACGCTGCCGAAGATCAGGGCGTTATGGCTGGTGCGCGCCAGGATCATCGCCGGCATCAGCGTGTAAGCCATTGTTGCGAAGAAATTGCCTACCAGGAAGACCAGCTGCAAACCCAACAGGCTGGGGCGGGCGAAGATGTAGCGGAAACCGTAAACCGACTCCTTCCAGAGGCTGCCCCGGCTGGCGCGCCCTTCTTCCGTGCTCTTCGGCTGCGGGATGTGCACCAAAAGCAGCGCCCCGATTGCGACCAGGAAGCTGGCGATGTCGATCGCCAGGATGCCGCCCAGGTGGATCAACGGCAGCAGCGCCCCTGCCAGAAGCGGGGCGAAGATACCGGAGGTGTTGCCCGCCAGCTCGGTCATGGCGCCGGCCCGGGCGTAGTGCTTCTTCGGCACGATCATGGTGATCGCCGCCGAGTAAGCCGGCCATTGGAACGTCTGGAAGGTGCCGGTGATGGCGTTGGCCACGAACAGGTGCCAGATCTGCAGGTCCCCAAACAGGTACAAAACCAGGATGCCGATCGTCGCCGCGCCTGAGCCGAGGTCGCTCAGCATCATCATCAGCTTACGGTTAGAGCGGTCGACGATCGCCCCAGCGATCGGGCTGAAGATCAGCAGCGGGGTGACGTGAAAGAAGCCGGCCAGCGCCAGGGCGGTGGCCTTGCCGGTCAGCTGGTAGGCCCAGATGGTCAGCGCGAAGGCCGACATGCTGGTCCCCAGCAGGGAGACCGCCTGACCGACCCACACGACTGTGAAACCCAGCATACCGGATGGGCGAGAAAGACGCATATCAGGGTTCTCCTGGGAGGGTTAATGGACGAGCGCGCCGGGTACCCAGGGCGCGCTCAGCGAGACAACGATCCTTGCTCGATAAGATCAACCGGTGCTCCCCTGAGCGGAGCAGATCTGCTGGTCTTGCAGGTAATCCCGGAATGGCTTTACCGAGTTCAGGTGCAGCGAACCGGCAGTGGTCAGGCCGTCATTCCTGCCGAAGACCGGGTTGGTAATGGCGTGCCGGCCTTCCAGCGGGATGATCAGGTTATCCACGTTAGAGAAGAACTTAAACCGGCTGTGCACCCGTACCGCTTCTGGGAAGAAGAACTCGATGGCTACCGCATCCGGGCTGCTGCGGTACTCCTGGTAGGTCTCCGCCGACATGCTCAACGAATCCCAGCGTTTCTCCCCCGACAGGGTGCTTTTCATGATCTCGCTGAGCGCCAAGAAATGCCCGGAGCCTGGCTCGATTTGAACGGTCTCACCGTAACAGTATACGACCATGGTGGAGGGAGTCTCGGCAAAGTTCTTGGAAAACCACAACCAGTCGCCGGTGCCCATGGAGACGAAGAAGTAGATCAACCCTGCGACGACGATCACCATGATGAACAGGAATTTTAATAACGAAGGTTCACTGCGGCTACCTACGGTATCCATTTGTTCATATCCTTCCTGATTCAGCCGGGCAGCGGCGTAAGATCGAACGGCGCCGCCCAAAATTATGCCACACCAATAGAAGGTACTTGATAAACCGGTAAAAAGTTCAAGGAATAAAACGTAAGAAGTAATCCGTAAATTTGTTGATCTTACGGTTTACTCCTTACATATTAGTCAATGAAGATTTCGACGTGCTCGCCGTCCTCTTCGTCCAGGACGTCGACGATCTTGCCTTCCACCCCGGAACGCAGGCTCTCCATCAGCTGCTCCATGTTCAGCTCGCCGACCTCCGGGGCGAAATGAGCGCCAATCTGCATGCCCCATTCCATCAAGCTCAGCGGGATGTTGACCGTGGTCTTGGTGCGCCCGGTCAGCGTGTCGGTGACCCGCACTCGGAACCAGCCTGGTTCCCCTGCGCTGCGGGCGACCGGCTTGCGGCCCCCCGGCGTGCGGGACCCCTTCTGCGCTTCACCCATCGCTTCGAGAAGTTTTGCACCCTCTTCCGCGGTGATCTTTCCCTCGCGGATCATGTTCAAGATCCGCATGCGCTCTTCACTAGTCGCCATTGAATAATCTCCTTGTTTATCTACTAATTTTATCCGATATAGATTTGGACGCGCTCGCCATTTTCGCCCTCGTCCACTTCCACGAGCAACGGCGAGGCGGGGCCGGTCGTCCTGCTCAGGGCCAGGATCATCTCGTCGACCCCGGTGTCACGCAGCTGCGGGATGTAGCGCCCGAAAGCCCGCAGGAACCAGGCCGCCAGGCGCAGCGGCAGCGGGAAACTGAAGGCGATCGTTCTAGGCCATTCCCCGGGCCGCTGCTGCACACGCAGGTGCAGCCAGCGCGCCGTGCGGCTGCTCCAGGCCATGACTATCACCGCCAGGCCCAGCAGGAAGGGCAGCCAGGCGCAGCCGAACCAGAAGCTCAGCCCGGTGGTCTGATAAGCCCAGAAAATCAGCAGGCTGCCCAGGCCCGTGACGCCCACCCCGATCCACAGCGGGATCATCCACCAGCGCTTCCAGCGTGCCGCCGAGGCTTCGAATTCCGGGTCGGGGTAGCCCCCGCCCGGGCCGCTCTCGATCACCTCCGGAATGGGCTCCACGTTCGGGCTGGCGGCCTCTCCGATCGGCTCGTCCTCATCGGTCTGATCTCGAAAGGCCTGCAGCAGGCGGGCGCCTTCTTCGGCGGTGATCACGCCCTGCTCGACCATGTCCAATATCTGCATGCGTTCGTCAGTCATCGTCCACTCCGGCCTTAGCCGCTCCTGCCTTCCAGCGCCGCCAGCAGCTGCTCGGCCTGTTCTACGGTGATCTGCTGCTGCTCCAGCATCTTTAAGACTATCAGGCGCTCCGCCTGGCTGACCTGCGCCGCGGCTGGAGTCGCCCCTGCCGGGGTCGCCTCGGCCGGTCCGGGACGCCTGCGGCGGTCGCGCGCCGCCCGGTCGGCGGCCTGGGTTTTCCTTTCAGCTCGTCTGGCGGCGGTTTCCAGCTTGCGCTGCAGCCGTTCCTGCGCCCGGCGCATCTTCTCCTGGGCGCGGTCACGGGCGCGCTCCCCGGCCTCTCGGGCTCGGCGTTGGATCTGCTCGGCCTGCTCTGAAGGCAAACCCGCCGTCGAGAGCATGACCGCCAGGTCGTCCATTTGCTGTTCGAGCATCTCCAGCTGAGATTCCAGTTGCAGCTCGACCTGTTGTTCGATCGAGGCTGCCATCTCCTCGAAGCCGAAGTCCACGCCGGTACCGGCGCCGAATCCCGCCCCAAACTCGACCTCTGCCGGCGATTCGCCGAGCATGACGATCCCGCCCGCCTGCAAGCGGACCTCCGCCGCACCCTCGCCGAGCACCAGCTCGTGGGGGGCGGAAAGGTCCTTGGAGTCTTGACCCGGCAGCTTGACCCGGATCGAGCTGGCCCGTTCGATCGCCACCCGTACGCTGGCGTCCTGCGGCAGCCGGCAGACCAGGTTGCCGTCCATCTCGAAGGCATAGCGCAGCCCCGGCGAGGGGTCCAGATCGAGGCGGGCGTTGCCGTGCACCCGGGCCGTTGCTCCCCCATCCAGGTCTTCCAGCTGCAGGTTGCCGTCTATACCCTCCGCCGTGAAGTCCCCCTCGACATCGCGCGCCGAGACGTTCCCAGAGACCCGGCCCAGGCGCAGGTCGCCGGCGATGTTTTTGGCAGAAAGATGCCCATCCACCCGCTTCACCAGGGTATCCGCCACGCTGCGCAGGGTCAGGTTGCCCCCGACGCGCTCGAGCTCCAGCGTGCCTTCCAGCGATTTGATCGTGACATGTCCGTCGGCGCGCTTGACCTGCACCTGCGCCGCGTACGGCACGCGGGCCGTGCAGGTATCCCGGCAGCGCAGGTACACTTCGCCGCTGCGCTCTTCCAGCAGCAGGTCGTCTGCCGAGATGCATTCGGCGGAGATCTCCGGCTGCTCCCAACCTTTCAGGGTGAGCGCGCCATAGATTTCCACCACCACCCGGGGTGTCTCGCTCGTGAAGGGGATCTGTTTTTCCACTGGACTAACCCTCGCCTTCCTGCAGCTGGCGCATGGCCTCCTGGTAGGAGATCTGGCCTTCTTCAAGGCTTTCCAGGATCTGGCGGCGGTCTTCTTCCGAGAGGCGCACCGGCGGCTCTTCGGCGCCCGGCTCGTAACCCAGGGCGCGGATCACCTCGTGCAGCCGGTTGCGGATGGTCGGGTAGGAAAGACCGATCTCGTCCTCCATGCGGTTGATCTTGCCTTCGCAGCGCACGAAGGTCTCCACGAAAGCAATCTGCTCGGGGGTCAGGCGTTCGAAGGCGCCATGCGTGAAGCGGCCCTGGATGGCGCTGTCACAAACCTGGCAGTGCAGGCCGGTGATGACCACCTCGCCGCCGCAGATCGGGCACTTGCTGGGGAGTACTTGCATGGCAATTTCCTTTTGTTATGTTATGTATTGAAGCTGATGCGGGACTGCTCTCCGATAGATTCGCTCTGGGAGACCTTCTTCATCCACAGGCCCAGCGAGATGAACGATTCGCCGACGTGATTGATCGCCCGTTGGGCCATCCCCGGTCCGCTGGCAGCAGATGCGCTTGCCAGCCGGGCAGATTGGGCCTCATGCACCAATCTCTCCTGATATAGCCTGGTAAGCTCTTCCGTTTGCAGCAACATGGGTTCCTCCTACAACTACCTGTACCGGATAACTATTCATATTATAGTTATTAATATTAATTTGTCAATGGTTAATTATCAATATATTTAATTATAATTTTAATATCCTGGATAAAAAGTACACAAGGAAACCCCCGGCATTTGTTCCAGGGCGCAGCAAAGCGTCGCACCGAGCTTAGTGAGGAATCCCCGCAGCTTTGTCTCAAGAACCTTGCCCGCAGGGATTTCTCGCCGCTTCCACAACAGTCCGCAGGCAGATTCCTTCTTCCCCGCTCCGAGAAATGATAGACGAGGGTCAAACCGAACAAAATAAAAAAAACTCGCCTGCGATGGCGAGCCATTCAATCTCTCTCGATTTCAAGTAACTCGGAGCCTACTTCCGCTCCCCCGCCGTGAGGAAGCTGGCCGCGTTGGAACACACGCAGGCGGTCACGGTCTGGCCGAAGCGCGTCATCGTCCCCTGGTACTCGACGCTCCCGTTGTGCGCCACCCAACCCTCCAGGTTGAAGCCCAGCGTCCCCTGCGCCAGCAGCCACTCGCCGTTGTACTTGCGGGCCAGGTGCACGTGCGTGCCTGTGCTCTTGCCGCGCTCGCAGGACGGGTGCCCGAGCGGGTCGCCGGTCTGGACGCTTTTGCCGAGCGGGGCGCGGTCCTTGGTCGCCACGTGCAGGTGGAAGACCACCCAGCCGGTACGCTCATCCCCGTCGCCGTCCAGGTCGAGCACCACGATGCCCTCCTCCGAGCGCGCCACCACGCCCGGCGCGACCGCCGTCACCCATTCCCCGGTGTCGACGCAGCCCCCGCGGATGGAAGGCGGGGCGAAGTCCAGCGCGGCGTACGGTTCGCCCGTCCCCCAGCCGGTGTGCGGCCCGCCGGTCAGCGCCCAGGTGGTGCCCACTTCGAAGGGGAAGACGAAGTCCGGCTGGCGCAGGCTGCCGGGGATATGCGGCTGGTCCACCGCCCACGGGTCGCCGAACAACTCCCGGAAGCTGCGCGCCAGCCCATCCGGACCGGTCGCATGGGTAAACTCCTCCGGCGAGCCCAGGATGGAATAGTACTTCTGCAAGGCGACGGTGGCGGCGTTTTGCCAGGGGTCCGGGCGCTGCAGGGAACCATCGCTGAGGATGAGGGAGTTGAGTTCGCCGCTGCGATAGGGGTAGTAGGCGTTATTGAGCGTGTTGGCCGCCCAGACCAGCTGCATGTAAAGCCCCCGGTACTCGCGGTCCTCTTTGCCAAGGGCGTATGCCGCGGCATTCTCCGGGCGCTCCGGGTTGCTCAGCGCCCCGGACTGGTACTCCAGAAGAGCCAGCAGCAGGCGCGGGCTGACGCTGAAATTGAGGGCCACATCGTCGACGATATTCCCACCGCGGCGGGTGGCGTCGGCGGCGTACTCGACGTGATCCTTCAACCAGCCGGGGTGCTCGTCGATAAAGGCCTGTGTATCGAAGTTTACCCCAGCAGGTCCATTGACGAACTGGCTATCCGGGACGATCTGGAAGGGTGAGCCCCACAGCGGGGCATAGTAGATGGGGATCTTCATCGGCATGCCGGGCGGCATGGTGGTGGCATCCTGCGGGATGATCGGGTTGGCTTCCAGAATCTCTTCGATCGAGGTGTTGAAATGCGCCGCCAGACCCGGCAGGGTGTCGCCGGTCTGGGCGAGGTAATCGACCATCTCGCCCGGCTGGTAGGGAGGCCGGGTGGGGAAGGGGGTCGCTTCGGGGAGAGGGGTGGGCGGCTCGGTCACGCTGGCCTCAGTTGCCTGGACCACCAGCACTGCAGCGCCCGGCTGCGGCTGGCAGGCGCTGGCGATGAGCCCGACTATAATCAGGAGGGAGAGCGGGAATAGGAGACGCGGTTTCAAAGACATTCAGGCCAATCTGGAGATTTCGGGGCGGTCAGTATAACACCAGATACGGCATTACCAGGGGAGAAATTCTAGATCACGGGTCATCCGCCCGGCGGATGATCTGCGAGTAAGACGGGCTTAAGATGCTGGCCCGCACCGTCTGGTCGCCGCGCGTCATGGTGCCCTGGTAAGGCAGGTCGCCGGCGTGCACGGTCCACCCGCTCAGCACGAAGGGCAGCGGCCCTTCGGCGACGATCCACTCGCCGTTGTACTTGCGGGCGAGGTGCAGGTGCGTCCCGGTGGAGTAGCCCCCCTCGCAGGAAGGGTGTCCCAGCGGGTCGCCCGCCTCAGCCCAGGCGCCCTTGGGCAGGCGGCCCTTCTCCGCCAGGTGCAGGTAGATCAATACCCAGCCGGTCTCCTCGCGCCCGTCGCCGTCCAGGTCCAGGGCGATCATGCCGTTCTCGGAGCGGGTCACCAGCCCGGCGGCGGAGGCCATCGCAAACTTGCCGTTCGCTACGCAGCCCGCCTGGCTGCTGCCGGGGGCGAAATCGACGGCTGCCCAGGCGCCGTCCCGCTCCCAGGCGCCGTGCGGCCCGCCGGTATAGGCCCAGATCTGGCCCGGGGCGAAGGGCAGGCTGAGCGGCGGCTGCACCAGGTCCGGCGGGTAGAGCGGCTCGACCGCCTGGGCGCGCACCCACGGGCTGCCGAACATCTGCTCGTAGAGCGCCGGGAAGCCGGTCTGTGGATCGAGCGCCTCGATCCAGCCCTGGCTGTCATAGACCTGGGCGAAGTAGTATTGCAGGGCTGCCGTGCCGGCGTTCAGGTCGGGAGCCAGCCGGGCGGTCACTCCGTCCGAGAGCTCGATCTCTGTCAGGCGGCCTTCCCGCCAGCCGTAGTAGCCGATTGAGAGCTGGTTGAGCGCCCAGGCCAGCTGCTGGTAGAAGCCTTTTTCCTTCAGGTCCACCCTCCCCATCGGGTACTCGAGCTGGTTGGTCGTCGCCGGATCGCCATACACCCAGCCGCTCTGGTACTCCAGCAGCGCCAGCAGGATGCGCGGGTTGATCGAGTTCTCGATCGCCACGCGCGCCACCACCTGCGACCCGGTGTTGATCCCGGTGCTCGCCAGGTATTGCGTGTGCCGGTCCAGGTATCCGCCGGACTGCTCCGCAAAGGCGGCTATATCGAAATCGATCGCCGAGGGAGAGTAGACGATCTCGCTATCCGGCATCAGGTGCTGGGAGGAGGTGGTATTCGCCAGGCGGTTGGGAATGATCAACAGTTGTCCCGGGTTGAACAGCGCCGTCTCCGGGATCGGATCGGGCGAGGTGATCTCCTCCGGTTCGACCCCAAAGCGCACCGAAACCACCGGCAAGGTATCGCCGGCCTGGGTGTAATACAGGAGCGGGGTCGTGTTTACGACCGACTGGGTCGGCGTTGCGGTGGGAATAGCCGTCGGTGCCTGAGGTGGTTCAGGGGTTGGCTCCTGTGGGGTGGCCTCGGGCACCTCAGAAATCATCTCGGCTGGGGGGTCGAGGGTGACAGGCAGCGTGACAGCTGGCTCTGCTGTGTTGGTTGGGAACTGCGCCAGCGCCGTGGGCTGGGGCTGGCTCTCCTCGAAATTAATCCCCCCGGGAGCCATGAAGATCGGCTCGGTAGCGGCCTTTGGCGCCAGGGAGCAAGCCAGGCTCGCCGTCCCTAGCAGGAAGCAAGCCAACAGGAAAAGCCTGGTGCGCGCCCGCGGCCGGGCGTCAGCGCTCGATCGCATTCTCAGGCTGGCGTCCCTCCAACGCCTCGACGGTCTCATCCCCACGGATCAGGACACCATCATATTCATTGCCCTGGCCCGTGGATACCCACCCATCCAACTCGAAGGGGACATCCTGGTCAGCCGGGATCCATTCCCCGTTGTAGCGGCGCGCCAGGTGCAGGTGGGTACCGGTCGAGACGCCCCCCTCGCAGGAAGGATGCCCGACCTGCTCCCCGGCCTCGAGATAGGCGCCCTCCTCGACCCGCTCCCGGCTCTCGACGTGCATATACAGCACCGTCCAGCCGGTCTGCTCGAAACCGTCCCCGTCCAGGTCCTGCACCACCGCCCCGTCCCCGGTGCGCACGACCGGCCCATCGGAGACCGCCGTGACCCAGGCGTCGCTCTGCACACAGCCCAGGGCCTGTCCGGGCGGGGCGAAATCCAGCGCCGCCCAGGCCGAGCCGCCCGCCCAGCCGCCGTGCGGGCCGCCGGTGAAATACCAGGTCTGACCCTCATTGAAAGGCAGCTGCATCTCCGGCTGGGATAAGTCTGTCGGGAGCAGCGGCTCCACCGCGTAGCCGAACGGGCTCCCAAAGAAGGCCAGGAAGGTGGCGTACAGCCCATGATCGGAGACCGACTGCTCCCAGGCATCCTGACCGAGCAGCTGTGAGAAGAAGTGCTGCACCCCGGCGGTGCCGGCGTTAATCGTCGGTGCAATGGGGACCACGTTCCCATCCGCCAGTTCCCAAACGGATACCCCGTCCACCCGCCACATATAGTAACCCCGGTTCAGGTTGTCCGCCGCCCAGGCCAGCTGGCGATACAGACCCGGGCGCAGCTCGTCAAACCAGCCGAGCGGGTATTCCAGCGTCTCCTCATCCGGGCTGGTCTGGGTAACCCAACCGCTTTGGTGCTCGAGCAGGGCCAGTAGCAGGCGCGGGTTGACGGAAAAATCGCGCGCCACCCGCTCGACGATCTTTACACCGCTCATCTGGCGGCCTTCGACCTCTTCTTTATACGTTGAGAGATAGCCGCCCTGACTGTGCACGAAACTGCCTACGTCGAATTCGGCGCTGGCTGGTCCGTAGACCAGCTCCGAATCGGGCAAGATCTTGAAATCGGGTCCTGTACTGCCGGGTTCTGGCGGCGGGATCTGCAGCACCTGGCCCACCTCGATCAGATCGGCATCCTCCAGGCTGTTATTCTCTAGAATGGCTTTCACACTGACCTGAAAACTACGGGCGATCTTGTTGAGCGTATCGCCTGACTGGATCACGTACTCATCTGCATCGGCGCGCAGGGTGGGTAAAGTATGCGGTGCATCCGGAGTGGGGCTGGCGGAGGGCTCCTGGAGTTTCTGAGCGTCTGCCGTCGCCTGGGCCAGTTGGGTAGGCGCCAGGAACACGGGCAGGTTGCCCCCGGAGGCAGGCCCGCCGCCAAGCCAGGTCTGCGTATCCCGGGCAGCGATCACCGCGCAGGTAATTACTGCACCGATCAGCACCAGGGCTGCCAGGATGATCTTGGAAGGTGTGATGAAGGATTGAGCCATTGGTCGACTGGCTAATTATAACGAATTTTATTATGTCCTACGTTCAGAAAGGTGACATCTGATACCCGGTGAAGCAGCGCCCTTCAGGTAAATAAAAAAATTTGCAATCGACCGGCCTGCTACTCGCGCGCCGGTTGCCATTCAAGGTTGCAAGGAACATACCGACGCCAACACCCGCAATCTCCCAAATCGAAAATTTCGCCAGCGATTATAATTACCGGCTGATGCAATTCCTGCTTCACCGGTGAAACGGCCTGCCAAAATTCCCACCCTGCTTTGGAACACCTACCATGCCCCAACCGCTCGTCGAATGCGTCCCTAATTATTCCGAAGCCCGCCGCCCAGAGGTGGTAGAAGCCATCCTGGCCTCGATCCGTGCCGTGCCCGGCGTGCGCGTGCTCGACCGACACTCGGACCTTGACCACAACCGCACCGTGTTCACCTTCGTCGGGTCGCCTGTTGCAGTCGAAGAAGCCGCCTTCCAGAGCATCGCCACCGCCGCCCGGCTGATCGACCTGGACCAGCACACCGGCGAGCACCCGCGCATCGGCGCCACCGACGTGGTGCCGTTCGTACCCCTGGCGGAGGTCAGTATGCAGGACTGCGTCGAGATCGCCCGCCGGCTGGGACAGCGCGTCGGTGACGAGCTGGGCATACCCGTCTACCTGTACGAGCAGGCTGCCACACGCCCCGAACGCCAGAACCTGGAGAACCTGCGCAAGGGCCAATATGAGGGGCTGAAAGAAGACATCCTGACCAATCCGGAGCGCGCCCCAGACTTCGGGCCCGCCCGATTAGGCCCGGCTGGAGCTACTGTGATCGGCGCCCGGCCTTTCCTGATCGCCTATAACGTCTACCTCACGACGAGCGAGGTCGCCATCGCCGAACGCATCGCCCGCGCCATCCGGCACTCCTCCGGCGGGCTGCGCTACGTCAAGGCGCTCGGCCTGCTGGTGGATGGGCGCGCCCAGGTCTCGATGAACCTGACCGACTTCCGCAAGACGCCGGTCGCCCGCGCCGTGGAGCTGATCCGGCGCGAGGCCGCCCGCTATGGAGTCGAAATCCATCACAGCGAGCTGGTCGGTCTGATCCCGCAGGATGCCATCGTGGAGGCCGCCCGCTGGTACCTGCAGCTCGACCAATTCGAGCCGGAGCAGGTGCTCGAACGGCGCCTGTATACCGCCCTGCAGGAGAGCACCTCTGGAGGCCAGGGCCAGGATTTCCTGGAGGCCCTGGCGGCTGAGACGCCAGCCCCCGGAGGCGGCTCCGCCAGCGCTTATGCCGGCGCCATGTCCGCCGGGTTGGTGGCCATGGTCGCCCGCCTGACGATCGGGCGGAAGAAGTATGCCGGGGTCGAAACGCAGATGAGGATCGTTCTGGAGGAGGCCGAAGGGTTGCGCGCCGCCCTGGCCGAGGCGGTCTCCCAGGACGCCGCTGCTTACGAGGCCGTGATGGCCGCTTACAAGCTCCCCAAGGACGATCCAGCCGAGCAGCAGGCCCGCTCGGCTGCGGTCCAGTCCGCCATGCTGGAAGCGGCGCGCGTGCCGCTCTCGGTGGTCCAGTGGTGCGTCCAGGTGCTCGACCTGGTGAACCAGGTGGTGGTGCTCGGCAACGTGAACGCCATCAGCGACGCCGGCACCGCTGCCGCCCTGGCGGGTGCCGCCCTGGCAGGCGCCGCCCTCAACGTACGCATCAATGTCGCCGCCTTGGAAGACCGGGAGGCCGCCGGGCAACTGGCGGATGAGCTCCAGATTCAGGAAAACAGCGCGGCCGGCTTGCAGGAGCAGATCCAGAAGACCATCCGCGAACGCGGGGGCCTGGCCTCCGCATGAAAGTCGTCTCTCTAATCGTTTGTGCGGCGTTGATCCTTGGCCTGTCCCTGGTCGCCTGCGCCTCTGGCGCCGATCTCCCGGCAATCCCCTCGAGTCAGCCGTCTGCCGCTGAGCCGGCCGGCGCCCCGGGCCGGCCCCCGACCCGCACGCCCTTCCAGCCCCGGCCACCCGGCGCCGAGACCGCCACCCAGCTCCCGGCCAACGCCGTTGAAAACGCCGTTGAAAACGCCCCTACAGCAACCGGCATTTCACCCCTGGCATCCGGCGACACCGTCTGGATCGCGGCTTACCTTCCAGATGCCCTTAAGGCGAGCCTGCGAGAACTTGATTTCTCCCCAGCCGCTTCGCCGGAGCAGGCCCGCCTGCGCCTGGAGGTCGGCGACCAGCAGGTCGCCAGTCGCTGGGTGTATGCCCTGGTTGCGCCCTTCCCTACCATCCCGGATGGAGTCGAACTGGCAGACATCCGCGACACCTGGAAGGGCGACTCCAGCGGGCCGTTCGCGGGGCAACCGCTCTTGATGGACGAGCGCACCCAGGCGGTCTTCTCCGCCTGGTGGGGCGAACCGGCAGCCGGGGCAACTGAAGTCCTACCGGGTGGCGAACTGCTCGAGGCCGCCTGGGATCGCCGCCCGACCTGGGCGATCGTGCCTTTCGAGGCGCTCGAGCCGCGCTGGAAAGTCTTGCAGGTCGATGGGCAGTCCCCCCTGCACAAGGACTTCGACCTGGCGGCCTACCCCCTGGTCGTACCCTTCTCGCTGGCTGGCGACCCGGTCCTGGTCGAATCGCTGCTCGCCGCGCAGCCGGACGGCGGCGCCTTTGCCGGCCTCCCGGATTCCAACCGCGACCCAAATAAACTTACCACCGTCGCCCTGACCGGGGTGACCGCCCTGGTGCGCGCCACCGCCTTCACCATGCGCCGCAACGGCATCACCTACCCGGCGAAAGACATCGGCGAAATCCTGCGCGACGCCGATTTCGCCCACATCAGCAACGAGATCCCCTTCACCCCCGATTGCCCGCCCGCCAACCCCACCCAGGAGGGCCTGGTCTTCTGCACCCCGCCGGAGTACATCGAACTACTCGAGGAAGTCGGCACCGATATCGTCGAGCTGACCGGCGACCACTTCGGGGATCGGGGGCCGGAAGCCATGCGCTACACCCTCAAGATGTACGAGCAGCGCGGCTGGCCCTACTACGGCGGCGGCTATGACCGGGACGACGCCCGCCAGGCGCGCCGGTTCGAGCACAATGGCAACCGGCTGGCCTTCATCGGTTGCAACGCCAAGGGCGGCGGTTACGCCACGGCAGCTGCGAAACAGCCTGGCGCGGTCGCCTGCGACTATGACTGGATGCACCAGGAGATCGCCCGCCTGCGCGGCGAAGGCTACCAGGTGATCGCCACCTTCCAGCACTTTGAATACTACACCTACGCCGCCCAGCCGGGCCAGCTAAAGGACTTCCGCGGCATGGCCAAGGCCGGCGCAGCGGTCGTGAGCGGCAGCCAGGCCCACCAGCCGCAGGCGATGGACTTCGCCGGGGAGGCCTTCATCCATTATGGCCTGGGCAACCTGTTCTTCGACCAGTACCATTTCTGCACCGATAACGCCTGTGATGATGGCTTCATCGATATGCACGTTTTCTATGATGGGCGCTACCTGGGCGTCGAGCTGATCCCGATCGTCTTCGTGGATTACGCCCGCCCGCGCCCGATGACGCCCGCCGAGCGGGCCGTGCTGCTGGAAAAGGTCTTCGCTGCCAGCGGCTGGTAAAAATTAATTACTGGAGGCAAATGTGGGACTGAAACCAGATCACTGGATCCGCAAGATGGCGCGCGAGCACGGCATGATCGAACCTTACGCCGACAACCAGGTGCGCGATGGGGTTATCTCCTTCGGCGTCTCTTCGTACGGTTACGATATCCGCGTCGCAGACGAGTTCAAGATCTTCACCAACGTGTTCTCGGCGGTGGTCGACCCGAAGCACTTCGACCCCAAGTCGATGGTCGACTACCAGGGCGAGGTGTGCGTCATCCCGCCCAACTCGTTCGCCCTGGCCCGCACGGTGGAGTACTTCCGCATCCCGCGCAGCGTTCTGACGATCTGTCTGGGGAAGTCCACCTATGCCCGCTGCGGCATCATCGTCAACGTCACCCCGTTCGAGCCTGAGTGGGAAGGCTACGTCACCCTGGAGATCTCCAACACCACCCCGCTGCCCGCCCGTATCTACGCCAATGAGGGCATCGCCCAGGTGCTCTTCTTCGAGGCCGACGAGCTGTGCGAGGTTTCCTACGCCGACAAAAAGGGCAAGTACCAGAAGCAGCAGGCGATTGTGCTGCCCAAGCTCTAGTCTGGCCCCGCTGGCATCCCGCCCACCGTGACCAACCCCTCGATCTTCTCCAGGATGGACGGGCCGATTCCTGTTACTCCCAACAGATCCTCTACCTTTAAGAATGGACCGTTGGCCTGCCGGTAAGCGACGATCCTGCCGGCGATCACCGGCCCGATGCCGGGCAGGCTTTCCAGCTGGCTTTGCGAGGCGCTGTTCAGATCGATCGGTCCGGGGAGAGAGGCTGGAGGAGGTTGTGTTGTAAACGCCGGAGCTCGCTGCCCGTCGTCGCCGGCAACCGGGCTGGCCCCCGCTTCCGCCTTCCAGGGCACCCAGATGCGCGCCCCGTCCTCCACGAACGCAGCCAGGTTCACCGCGTCCAGGTCGGCCTTCGGCAGCGCTCCGCCAGCAGCCAGCAGGGCGTCCCGGACGCGTGCCAGGCGGGAAAGGGGATACACACCGGGGTTAGCGACTGCCCCGGAAACGTGCACCAGGCAGGGTGAGGCAGTGGGCGGCGGGCTGAGTTGGACGGGCTGGCCTCGAGGCTGGCTGGCAACCAGGCTGAGGACGCCTGCCACCAGAAGCCCACAGACGATCCCAAAAGCAATAGCCCACCAAGGTTTCATCTTTCCCTCCCCTTGGTCCGCCGCGGTCAGGATTTCAGTTGCTGAGAAAGCGCATCCGAAACAGCTGCTTAGTGAACGCGCCCTCCTCTAATCTAATACCAGGCTCAGTCCGAGGCGCTGGCGGTTCGAATCGACCTGCAGGATGCGCACCATGACCGACTGCCCCTCGAAAAAGAAATCGGCCGGCTTGATATTCTCGTGAGGTTCGCCCATTTCGGACACGTGAATCAGCCCGTCGAGGCCCTCTTCGAGGCGGGCAAACGCGCCAAACGGCAGGATGCTGGTGATCACCGCCTCGACTACCTGTCCCGGTTCGTAATGATCCTCTGCCGTCTCCCAGGGATTGGCGTACAGGCGCTTCAAGCTGAGCGCGACCCGCAGGCGCTCGCGATCGACGCTGATCACATAGACCTCGATCCGGTCCCCCAGGTGCAGCATATCAGCCGGGTGACGCACCCGCCCCCAGGAGAGCTCAGAGACGTGGATCAACCCTTCAAGGCCGCCCAGGTCCACGAAGACGCCGAAATCGGTGATATTGGTCACCGCGCCCCACGTGCGGTCGCCCGGATTGAGCGTGTCCAGCAGGCGCGTCCGGCGGCCCGGCTCGGATAGCGCCGCCCGCTCAGATAACACCACCCGGCCGCGCGCCGGGTCACATTCGATCACTTTCAGGGTCATGAAGCAGTGCACGTAGTGGTTGAGCATATGTTCACGCTCGACTTCACCTTTATTCCCAGGCAGGGCGATCAAATGAGAGATGGGCACGAAACCCTGGATCTCGCCTCCCTCAACCAGCAAGCCGCCCCGGTTGAAGCCCGTCACCCGTAAACTGATCGTCTCGTCTCCCTCATAAATCTCACGAGCCCGCTCCCAGTTTAACCCGACCTGGCGTGCCTCATTCCTTCTGACCTCTACTACAGGAGGAGCAGCGGCAGGCGCAGCCGGTTTATCCTCCTCTGACAATATCGCCATCCACCAGGACTCGTCGATCGGTGGAGGTTCCTCCCGGTAAACTTTAGAGATTGGTTTGTTTACCATTAATCCTACCTCTTTTAGGTGATGTGCGTTGGCTTTAAGGTCGCCCTCCGAGTGCGTTCACTTCAACAAGTTCTTGTTCTCTTTGATAAGGACTCATCTCCTCTCTGGCCTGGCGTTCCATTTCGATAATGGACTGGGCTACGGCCTCGATCGCCACGCGCTGCTTACGATACAGGTCTGCTTCTGACATCGCCAGGCGCATGGCTATCTCTCTCACTTTGCGACCTTCCAGAAATTTCATCTCTAATATATTGTACAGGATCCACTCGCCAGTGAAACGCCTTTCCCCTTCCGGACGGGTCTTATCGATGGCTTCGTTCAAGATCGACCGAAGGGCGTTGGTCGGATTGCCTTCGTGTGAATCCAGGGCGTGTTGGACGATCTGCAGCCGCATCAACGGGCTCTGCGAAAGCTTAGGCCCGCCCCAGTAATGGCTGAGCGCATCCTTCACCCACTTCGACATATTCCGGTTTTCGATCGCGATCTCCGGAGCGGTTAACACCTCCGTGCCTTCATAGCGCGCCGCAGCCCGCAACTGCTGGATAAAATTCACCTGAGGATTAAGCTCCTGCAAGGAAGCGAAGACCTGCTGCTGCAGAGTCCGGTCTTTGAGAGCCAGGGAGGCGCGCTGGGCCAGCCGCATCAACGCCTCTACCTGCTCGTCATCCGGGAATTGGTTCGGGAGGCGGGCGACTCCCATGAAACCCAGCAAGCGGCGCTCCCCCAGGTCTTCGTACAGCGGCACCAACCAGTAATCCTTCCAGGTGAACAGCTGGTGGTCCGCCCGCCGCACCTCTACGGTTCCATCTTTCGATACCGCCTGGAACAAGCCCGGCAGATCGGCCTCTTCACCGAACGGGCTCTCGCTGCCGACCGTCAGCAGCATCTCCGCCCCTGCCTGACCGAGCACCACGACAAACGCCTCCGAGACCTGAAGGCGGTCACACATCGCCGCCAGTACAGATTCCAGGTACTCCCGCAGGTCGCTCGTGGTCAGCAACCGCTCCTCCAGTGTCTGGATGAGCTGGATATTCTGGCTGTCTCCACCATGAAATAGCCAGCGCTCCCAGACCGGTGCCGCCAGGGTGATCAGGTGCTCGAAGATCAGCAGGCTACCAACCATAACCACCGGGATGGCTGTTTGGTAAGGGAGCCCCAGCGCTTCCCCTGCCTGGCGAACGATGGTCGTCAGGGCAAGAACCATGGAAGCGGTCACCGGGCCGCGCATCAACCATTTGAACATCCTGCGCTTGATCACCCGGTCCGGCCAATCCACCCCGAAGAAAGCCACTGCGTAAGCCATCAACACCAGCAGGAAGGACACAAGCATGCTGCTCAGGGTGGCGAGGGTCCAGAAGATCAACGCGTGGCTGGCGATCAGGTTCGAACCGAACAACAGGAAGGGATAGGAGCCCAGGGCAGGGGCCAGCGCACCCACCAGCAGATATCCCATCCTGCGCCGGCTGTTGCTGGTGACCGTCCGCTGGTAGGCGCGCCACAGGTTAATCCATGCCAGGGCGATCACCGAGGCGTAGTAAAGCGAAAACACCCAGGTCAGCCAGGTGCGCTGGAGGTGCGGCGCCGGGGCCACGTTCTCCACCAGCGGTCCTACCAGCCATTGAGTGGGCAGCAGCGCAAGAAATGCGAACGATACCAGGTAGGTCAGCAGCACCGCCCGCCGGCGCCGGCCGCGCGAAGGCCGCCCGGTCGTCGACAGCAGTGCGTCCGAGAAGTGCATGTAGGCCGGCGGCAGAAAGATGATCCCGATCCACTGCACCCGCAGCCAGATTGCCGTAAACGAGGAAGTGGCGCCGACCAGGGCTTCCCCCACCGAGACGACCACCACGCACACCAGGATGATCGCAAATGAACGCGCCACGCGGTCTCTTAAATTAAAAGACAGCGCGTAAAGCAGCAGGGAAAAAGCCGTAATGGCGATGCCTGCGCTCAGCAGCTCGTTAATCGTTTTTAGACCGTTAATGACTGTTTCCATTAAGTAACCCACTTAGCAAACAGCAGGGCGATGTCCTGGTTGGGGTAGTAGGCCTCCAGATAGCCGGCGAAGTCGAACCCGAGCACCTGAGCGAAATTGACCGCCGGAAAGTTCCTCGGCTGCATCTCCAACACCAGCCTGTTCCGGTGGTGGTGGGCAGCCCAATCCAGCCCCGCTAAAACCAGGGCGCTGCCGATGCCCTGCCGCCGCAGGCGCGGAGCTACCACCAGATCGGTCATCCAGGCAGTGGACGCCATGCGGTCGAGCGCCAGGCTGGCATACCCGACCGGCTCCCCGGCCAGAGCAGCCACCAACACGCTTGAACGGCTTTGCCAGTCCTGTTTGAGCGCCTGGACCGGGCGGGGATAGTCCACCCGTACGGCCCTCGGCAGGCGTTCTTGCCGGAAGAGCGCCCCCAGCGCGTGGCCCTCCGGCTGCGTTTCCATCTGCCACATTTGATCGCTGGTATAGCTGTGGTCCAGGTTCACCAGGTTGGCGATATCGGGCTCGGCGGCAGGGCGGACTTCTATCTCGGGCATGGACTCTCCAGCAATTAGTAATATACCTTAAAACGAGGGTTAAGGTGTGACCGGATTATTGACCCTGACCCTGATCACACACGGATCAATGGATCCTCCCTGGTTATCGGTCACCACCAGCCGCAGCTGGTAATCCCCGGTCGGGAAGGTGCGCGTATCCCATTGACCCAGATCCCCGTTCACCTTCACCTCGCGACCCGCCAGGATCGTCAACCAGACTGTCTCCTCGGGCCGGGCGATCTCATACTTATAAAAACCGAAGTTGGGGATATTGGCTGTGCCTTTGACCAGGACGACGTCGCTGATCTCGCTGCCATCCCTTGGCTCGTCGATCATGATCTGCCCGGGCACACATCCCACGCCAACCGGTTCCGGCGTGGAGGTGGGGGCAGTTTCCGTGCCAGCAGCCAACTCATCTTCGCCTGCCTGCGCTGGCAGGGTGCTCGTCACCGTGGCCAGTAAATCCAACGTCGGGGTGAGCAGCGGGCTGGAGCCCGGGAAAGTGGGTGCGACAAACGATATCAGGACAAACTCCGCCATCGCCATCATGATCAGCAGCACCACCATGCTGGCAGACTGGTTGAGCCGCGCCTGGGCGCTTTCCCGCTCGAGACCGAAGGCCGCCTCGCGCAGATCTCCCCAGGCCAGGATGAACTTCCGGATATAGAAAAGTCCCCCAAGGGACAGCAGTACATAGATCCAGATCTCGTAGGTCCTGAAAAAGCGTAATGCTTCTTCCATCTTACTTCTTTTTTTAGATGATTGTCATGCTAAGCCGTTCATTCTTCAGGGCAGGCGCTTAGAAGCAGCTCACGACTCAGTGGGAGTCTCTTGGCGGAGTTTATCCTGAGTAAGCGAAGGGCTCAGGGTGACAAACCATCTCTACGAAGTTTATTCAATGCGAGCAACATAATTGGACCTGATCCACCAGGGTACGGGTTTATAGCCGCTGCACCACGCCCTTCACCAGGGTCGTGAGCCGGGGGACGATGATCTCACCCGCAGCTAACACCTCCTCGTGGGTGGTGACCGTGTTTCCATCCAGGTTGGCTTTATTGCTGATCGTGGATATTCCCAGGACGCGCATCCCACCGTGCCGCGCCGTGATCACTTCCGGCACGGTCGACATGCCCACCGAATCGACCCCGATCCCGCGCAAGTAGCGATACTCGGCGGGTGATTCGAAGGAAGGCCCAGCCAGGTAGGCATAGACGCCTTTGTGCAGGTGAAGGTCGTGCTCCCCGGCGACCTGTCGCGCCAGTTCCATCAGCTGCGGGTCGTAGGGGCGTGACATATCCAGAAAACGCGGGCCCAGCTCGTCCAGGTTCGGGCCGCGCAGCGGGTTCTCACCCGCCATGCCTACCAGGTTCAGGTGGTCGGTGATGATCATCAAGTCTCCCGGTTCGAAGTCCGGGTTGACCGCTCCGGCCGCGTTGGTCACGATCAGGCATTGGATGCCCAGGCGCTGCATCACCCTCACCGGGAGTACAACCTGGGACATGCTGTAACCCTCGTAATAGTGAACCCGTCCTTGCAGCATAAGGACCGGCTGTCCCTGCAGTTTTCCGAGCACCAGGCGCCCTTCGTGCCCGGGGACCGTGGAGACCGGCCAGTTGGGCAATTGGCTATATGGGATGACCGTCGCTCCTTCGGCGGCGTCGGCCAGCGAGCCGAGTCCCGAACCCAGGATCAGCCCTGCCCGGGGGATTGCCTCGAGACGGGAACGCACGGCCTGCGCGGTTTGATCGATCTCCTCGAGCGTGACGAATTTATCCATGTAAGGTGGTCTCTTCCGGAATATCTAGAGTGGTTGGGTTGCCATCCTGGCAGGCAGCTTCCAGGCGGCGAATGAGGGCCTGGGTGGAGAGGATATTATCGTGTCCCAGCCTGGCCTGGATCTCAACGACCGTCTTTCCAGAGCGCAACATCCTCAGAGCGGTGGTGTTTCGCACCAGGCGCGGCGAGAGATCGATGGGTGGTTTGGCCTTGCGCCCCCAATGGCGCAAGATCTGCCAAAGACCCTGCCGGCTGATGCGGCCGTCCATCTGGCTGATAAACAGGGCTTTTTCATCCGGCTGGTGGTTTAATTCCGGCCGGCCTTCTTGCAGGTAGCCGCCCAGCGCCAGAGCCGCTGTCCCCACAGGGATGCGATTCGACTTCCCGTTCTCACCTGGCACGTATACGAAGCCCTGGCGCAGGTCCAGGTCGGCGAGATCCAGCCTCACCAGGGC
>DATDRQ010000217.1:0-12065 GCA_035291645.1 Anaerolineales bacterium | reverse complement strand
GGTGGTACCACAGGGCGTCGTATTCGATCTCCGGCGCCAGGGCGCCTATCAAGCCGATCGCCACCGCCAGCAGTATGATCCCCAGCCACAGGCGGACTGAACCCAGATGAGTAAGCGTACTTCGATCGATTATTAGTCCGGTTTTTCTGGGTTGCAGGGCTCTGAGTCCCAGCCAGAGACCGCCGGCTAGCAGGATCAACCAGATCGAGGCGCGTACGTATGTGGGGCTGAAGCTGCCAACTGCAGCCGCCAGCAGGAAAATCGAGGACAACCCGCCGAAACCGAGTGCGGTCTGGAAGAGGAAAGCCTCGCGCCAATTCCCAGCTTTCCAGCGCAGCAAATGCCGCAAGGCTAATCCCAGGACCTGCGCAGACAGAAAAACCGCCGAGGCCCCCAGGAATGATACCCACCAGCTGGCTACGGCTTCCGTTAAATACGGCAGCCGCCAGGCAGCCGGAGCCTCCTGGACCAGCTGTTGTAAGCTTCTTAAGAAAGACAATAGGGAGGGATTATCCCGCACCCAGTCCAAAGGACCGAGCAGATAGAATTGGCTCGCCCGGCGGTAATAGAAGACCAGCACCACCCCGGACCACGCCAGGATCAGCCAAGGGATGATAACTGCGAGCGCGGGTTTGACCTGCAGGTCAAACTCGCTATCCCTTGCGGACTGAGGCGAGGTCATTTCGATCCAAACACATCCGCAGCCCCGGCCTGAATCAGGGCGCGCCTCAATGCCGGGAGCAGCTCCACCGCCAGGATGCGTCGCAGGTGCACCCCGCGCAGGCATTCAGCCCCCGGGCGTGGTGGAATCCAGCCGACCAGGTGGGGGCCGTAGTGTATGGCGGCACAGGTCGGGCGCGCCCGGTCCAGGAGCTGTTCGGCCGCCTCCAGCCCTTCCGCAAGATCCAGATCGATGTCCGGGCCTGTTTGCGGCGGACCAGGTTCCTCCAGATAGCGCTTCACCTCGTCCAAACTGCGCAAGTGCCGGGCGACCCCTCTCCAATACCAGTACGCCATGAGACCATCCAATAACCTTCTCCAGAACCAGCGCAGCCGCAACCACTCTAAGACCCCCAACCCTACATAAAGCATCTTCGCCATAACATCACCGAGGAATGCCAGGTGGAATGCCAGGGTAAGGAGCAGGGAATTATAGAGCCCCGGGAACTGGATCAATTTGCACATTAACAAGGTAGAGCGCAATTCAGGATGCAAACGCCCGAGGATGACATCCGCTTTGCCTTCTTGAAACTTCCTGGATAATGAACCTTTTATATCCGTTGCCTGATAGTGGTAACCCAGAGCTTCCGGTTCAAAAATGATAGGAATATTTTCCTTAATCAACCGCATCCCAAATTCGTAATCCTCGTGGACCTCCAAGGCTGGATCAAAACCATTTAACCGTCTAAAAGTTTCCGCGGATATCGAGAAGTTACCGCTGAGTATTTCGGTGCATGAGAAGCGGTGCCCCGCCTGCCGCATTTGGTCGAACATCTTTTCCCACCAGGTATATAAAGCGATGCGGAAGAGGCCCGGTTGATCATCCGATCTGGGAGGGTAGTACCCGATCACCGCGCTGTCGGGATTCTTCTGGTGGGCTTTGAAATGAGATTCGATAAGACCAGGGCTGGCCCGGATGTCGTCGTCAAGGAAGATGATCAGCTCGCCGGTTGCTTGAGCTGCTCCCGCATTCCGCGCAGCCGATGAACCCAACCCGGCTTGAGAAATAATCGCCAGGCGGTAGCCTGCACGATATTGTGACAGCATTTCCTGAGTGCCATCCTGGCATCCGTCCGCAATCACAATCACTTCAAAGATCTCGGGCGAGACAGTCTGGCGACCGATTGAATCCAACGTCCGTGCCAATGAAAGACGCCGGTTATGGGTTGGTATAACTACGCTGACCGACGGTCGAGTGCTTGTCATCTTTCATCATTTTTCGTCGTACGGCTTTTCTTGATCGAACATACGCCCAAGGACCAGCCAGGCACCCAGTAAGTTCCGTCACCACCAGGTCAAGCGGCAGGCTGTCGGGCCGGTGAAGAAAGCCTCTCAATAAATTGGGGAATTGATCCATCACGAACCAATTAATAGCTTGCACCAGGACAAAGAATTCCCATTCATAAAGGAGGTTATGGGTGAAAGTGGCGTAGACACCCACCCCATAGCCGTAAAGCGCCTTCCGCAGATCTTCCCAGGAGCGCCGGTGTCGATGCCAACTTAAAGCAGCCGGATCGTAGACGATCCGGTAACCCTTCCTTAATATGCGTGCGAACATCTCAACATCCCCACCCGATCGAGTTGGGGTGCCCGTGTCCAGGGCCTCATTGAAAGGACCAACCAGATCTAAGACGGAACGTCTGACGGCCATATTCGCCCCTACTCCTACTCTTACCGCGGAAACCGGATTAATCACCTCCCAATCATATACCTTGCGTTGAAAGCCTCGACTAAAAGGAGAATACCGTTCGAACCACTCCTGAGCTTCGGTTTCCAGCTCGAAGGGCATGGTCAGCCCCGTGACGCACATCACCGCTGGATCGCGGAAGTTCCGCACCAGCGCTCGCAGCCAGCCCGGATCAGGGACGGCGTCGTCATCGTTGAAGGCGATCAGCTCGTACTTCGCCTCTCGCAAAGCGCGATTACGGGCTATATCCAGTCCCGGCTGGTCTTCCCGAATGTAACGCACCTTCTCGCCGTACCGCATGACCACCTGATAGGTCTCATCGGTCGATGGATTGTTATCGACGACCAGGATCTCCTGCCCGTCATCCGGGAGGCGGATCAATGCCTCCAGGCAACGGTGCAGGTCCTCCGGGCGGTCGCGCGTGCACACGGCGACGGTCGCCCGCGGGGGTTCAGCCTGGAGGACGTCCACCTCATCCCAATCCAGGATTTCGTAGAGCAGCAGCCGGTCCACCCGCATCCACACCTCCTCCAGCAGGGAAACGGCCGTCAGCACGTCGGCGCGGGTGATCTGGTCGTGATGCACGTCCAGGATAACCTGGCCCACGGGTTTACCGCGCCAACGGAGCAGGGCCAGGGCACGGGGGTAGCCAACCAGGTCCGCGATGACCGGTGGCAGCTGTTCCAGGTCAAGGTCGAGCACTTTGGTGGGCATCAGGATGAGGTCAAGATCCAGGAAAGCGAGATCTAGAGTCGCCTGGATTAACGCAGTCCAGCAGGGATTTCCGGTTTCCTGGCGGATTGTTCGGGCGGGTATTGCACGGCGATCGCCGCCAACAGTAACAGGTCGGATTGGTTAAACCTGCCCGCTTGCGGGTAGGCCAGGGTCAACACCCCGATCACCTGGCCCGCCTCGAGGATCGGGACGCTGATCGCCGAACGCGAGCCGGCCAGCTCCTCCCAGTTGCGGCGCAGCCAGCGGGAATCCTGCCGCGTATCCGTCACCAGGGCTGGCTGGCGCTGAGCGATGACCCAACTCGCCAGGCCCCTTTGCAGGGTATCCATGACGTGTTCGGGGGGATAGAGGTGCACCTCACCTTCATAGGCGATCGCCGCCCGGGATGCCTTCCCATCCCTGTCCAGCAGGAGCAGGCTGCCACTTTTCGCCTCGAAAACTTCCAGACTCGTGCGCAGCACCAGGCGCAGACATTGATCCGCAGGTGGCTCTGTGGATAAACTGTCTTTCAATGCAATCAGCTTTTCTAATGTAGTGTTGACCTTTGCATTCGATACGATCCCATCTAAAGCCAGCGTTTCAGCCAGAGAGGGTTGGGTCGCGTCCTGTGCCGCAGGCGAAGCGACAACCTCCAGGGTTTCCGAAGCCTGATCCCGCTCCGCCTCCTGTTCGATCGACCGCAGGGATTTAACGATCAGGTTCTCCAGGAAGAGGAAGAAATTCTCGAACTGTTCGCCTGAATCGCTGGACAGGTGCAGGTTAATATCGACCTGGGGCATTAAATCCCCACCGGAGGACCCAGTGATACCGATCGTGCGGGCGCCTGCCCGGCTGGCGAATCGGACGGCGTCGCGAATCTCTGGAGTGCCACTATCCCGCGCCACGACCACCAGTACATCCCCTAGCCGGAAGGTCTTATCCAGACGGGCGGGATCGACCGTCCGGAATACTCCTCTGTCCTTCCAATTGCCAGTCGTTAACCAGGACTGGGCTTTATTTTGGACCACATACACGTTCTTTTCTTTTCGAACGGCGAGCTGGGATAGATCGCTCGCCAGCAGGCGAATGGCGCACTCGCTCTCCCGATCACCGATCACCACCTGGCGGGCGCCTCGCAACCGGGCTGAATGCAGCAGGGTGATCAATCGCTCCAGTTCGTCGAGCGGCAGCGGATCCACATCGAAGGGCAGGTTAACCAGATAACTGCGGATCCTCCCGTCCACCTCCCGGCGGGTGACGCGAGCGGATTGGAGCTGATTTCTCAGCACACTTAGATATCGAGGTAAGCCCTCCCTCAGACCTACATCCGATGAAAACCACTGCGCCAGGATGATCAGCTGCAACGCGCTTTGCAGAATGGCGAACAGGAGCAGGATGGAAATCTGGTGCCCGCCGACGAACACCGTGAAGAGCATCCCGATCGCCAACAAGACGACGGTGATGATTTGGGGGAGCAACCAGACCGGGCTCAACTTGCTCCCGCTCTTCGGGGTTGAGCGGAATGGAAGCGGCAGGCGCAGGACTGCCATGAACCAGGCCAGCATATAGATCGGCCAGGTCGCATAGATCAAGGCGATCGCCCGGGTTAAGCTCGTCTTGGGAGTGTCAGGGTGCTGCCAGGTCCGCATGGCAAAGAAACGGATCAGCGCGTCACAGACCACCAGCGGGGCGATCTGGATCAGGTATTGGTGGAATGCAATCGAGGCCGAGGGAGTCCCGAAGATCAGGATGGCGATCGTGGCGAGGAGGTGCAACCCGATGGCTGGGCCGATCCAGTAACGGGTCATGCGGACCGCATAGGCCAGTCGCTGTCCCCAGGTCAATTTGATGAAAACCCTGGGGAAGGTGGTGAGCAGCATCTCGAATACCCCGCGCGCCCACTTGAGTTGCTGGACGAACCAGGCCGAAAAACTGGGCGGCGCCTGGCCGGGCGCCAGAGGCTCGGGAACATAGGCCGAATCCCAACCAGCTGAGTGCAAGGCGAGCGATGTCGCCAGGTCCTCGGCTAAACCAGGCTGGTAGCCTTGAATCGATTCGAGCGCCTTCCGCCGGATGATGGCGTTGCTGCCCATCATCGTCGCCCCGCCGACCGCATTCGAGCCCAGATAAGTCGGGTTGTAAAACTCCAGGCTGGTCTCCATGGCCCCTTGAGCCACCCAGCTTTCTTTGGCGTTATCGAAAGTCAGCATGACCTGGACAAATCCGACCTTCTGGTCAACAAAGTAACCGATCGATCTCTCTAGAAAATCGGCTTTAGGTACGTGATCGATATCGAAGATCGCGATCACATCCCCGCCGGTATGGGGTAAGGCTGCGTTGAGGTTGCCAGCTTTCGCATTCCGATGGTCCATACGGGCCAGGTAGCCGGCGCCGAGCCGCTCCGCCATGGCCTTGAGCGCCGGGTCCGATCCATCGTCCAGCAGCCAGGTGCAATGCTCCCCATGCAGTCCAACCGCCGCCGTTAAGGTGCGCTCGATCATGGCGTACGGTTCACGGTAAGCGGTTACGAACACGTCAACCGACAGACCAGGCGGGGGTGGTGTGGGATTTGCAGGTGTGCGCGCCAGCAAGTACAGCAGCCAGTTGCCGGCCATCTGGATGCTGGTATAAACTACCGCGCAAATGAAAACCGAGGCCATCCAGATGGAATCCAGGCGATCATTGGCAAACCACCAGCTGAAGTAATATCCCATCGCGATGGCGCCCAGCACTACCGTCAGCCGGATAGTCCAGATATTCCACCGGTTACCTGGGCTCATGGTCACGCTTCTCCCGCCCGCCAGAGACTCCAACCTGCTATTGGTTAACTGAGGTGTACCCATACGAAATAAACTGCCTCATGGGGAGGAACCCGCCGTGTTTTCGAACAGGTAGACCCGCATCTTGAACAGGCGCGCGTTGGCCTGGACGTCGAAATCCGCTACCTGGTGAGCGTTCTCCTTCACCCAGGCCAGCTGCCCTGGGAACAGCTCCGCGACGTTCATATCTTCGACGAACCATACTCGCTTGTGCTGGAGGGCTTCTTGCGGTTCCATCTGGCGGTAACTGACCACGCCATCCTGCAGATAATAGCGCCCGATTTCGGTCCGGTCGACCACCACTGGTTCCCCGGCCTGCCGCTGCTCCTGAATAAATTCGAAGGCGGATCTCCAGTTCTCGCGGTTCCCATTTTGATACTGGTAATACAGGATATCTTCGCTCATTGAAGTTAACAGCAGCAACGCCAACACGCCAACAGCGAAGATACGCAAGCTCCCGTGCAGCCGGGCAAACAGCTCCCGGGCAGCCATTGCGGCCAGGATGATCCAGCTGGTCAGGGAAACGAAGGCGTAGCGGTTAGCCGTATATTGAAACAACGAAGTGACCAGGATAATCCCTAAGGGGACCCCCGCCCCCAGGCTGAAGTACAGAGCAGCCCGATTGTGCTTCCCCAGGTAATACAGTGCGCCAGTCGCTGCCATCAGGATCACTGTAAGACCTACATAATAGACTGTTCCTGAAAAAAGCCAGAAAGGGGTAGTGTTGATCCTAGAGAATCCGCGCAGCCAACCGGGAACATCTTGTAAAAAAGGCCATGCGAACAACAAGCCCAGCATGATTACCGGGCCGAAAAAGATCGCCAGGTTGCGCAACCGGAAACCCGCAGGCCGTTCAAAAGGCAAGAACTGAAGGCACAGCAGGTAGCCCAGGCTGACCGGAAGAAACGCGAGAGCCAGCATGCGTTCCTTGGCTGCCAGACCAAAGAAGATGAGCGAGGCGATGAAATACAGAGGCTTGTCCTGTTCGAGACCGATGAAGAAAACTAGCAGAGCGTACGTGTAAAAAAGCAGAAGCAGGACATAAAACCGGGCATTCTGGGACCAGTAGATATGCCATGGAGAGACCGCTAACAGGGCTGCGGCCAGCAGGGCGGTAGGAGCGCCAAACTGTTTGCGAATCGGGATGTAAAGCAGCGGGACAGAAATCGTTCCGATGAGAGCCGGCGCCAACCTGGCGCTCCATTCATTCGTGCCAATCAGGCCAGTGACCCAATGGATGAGGAGGCTGGTCGTCGATTGGATGAAGCCGTCCGGTTTAGTCCCAAGAGAAAAAACTTCATCCCCCCAAAAACTCCACTCACCCAGCCGGAAAAAGCGCAAGAATAACGCCAGCAGGGTGATAACCGCTAGCAGTCCGTACTCTTGCAGCGGGCGCAAGGTCTCAGCGGCGAAGGAGTTGATGGATCGGGCATTCATCATGCTTGCACTGTGAGGTCGCCATTTGAAGGATAGATGCAAGACTTCGTCCAATCTATGCCAGTGAAAAAACCGGCCAGAATTGTGGCCGGTTTTTCCTCCAAGAACTCACACCGCGCAGTTTGGTCATCCATTAACCAACCCTTGGAAGGATCCTCTCCACAATTGTTGCGAGAAGCGGTCAATATTTACAGGCGTCTTACCGTTCTTCCAGGAGGGATATTCAAATCCACCCCACCGCGCGCCAGGCTCGAAATGTAGACCTTGAAAGGTACCTATCCGGCTTGATCCGCTTGTGTCGCGCCCATCTCCCACTAGAATAAACGTGGTTTGGTCAGGTTTGTTACAGATCACGGTCTGTGGCTTATCCTTTGCCACGGGTTTCATCGGCAGATTTCTCTTTGAAGTTTGTCCTGAGGCCGTTGTTCCCTCTACCAGCTGTGAAAGAGGTGATCCGATCCAACCAACCGTGAGTTTCCTCGACATTTGCCTCTCCCAGTTCGTCTGCAATGCCGTAATAAGTAGCGTAATATCGATCCCCTCCGTAATAGCTCAGGCTCTTAGGCATCCGGTTCATGACAATGCCAAGGACTCGCGCCCCAACCCGGTCAAGCTGCTGCAACATCGAGCGGACTCCCGGTTCGTGGGTATAGCCAGAGCGGATCACGACCAGCACACCGTCCACTTTGGCTGCCAGGGTCGTCGCATCGGCGACCAGGAAAGGAGGCCCATCGATGACAATTAGATCGGCTCGCGCCTGCAATTCCACCAAGATCTCGCTCATTCTCTTCGAGCCGAGCAGTTCTGAAGAGTTCGGCGGAGGATCACCCGCGGTCAGAATTGAAATCTGTCCTCCATTCCATTCCTTGATGGCGTCGTCGATACTCAACCGGCCGCGGAAGATTTCACTCAAGCCGTACTCGTTAGACATCCCAAAGAAGGTATGGATGCTCGGCTTTCGCAGGTCAGCATCCATCAGGATGACCCTTTTCTCCGCCTGAGACATCACGACCGCCAGGTTGGAGGCCACCGAAGACTTCCCATCTTCCGTGTCGGCGCTGGCTACGAAGATCGTTTTGACGTCTTCGTCTACGCTGGCGAATTCCAGGTTGGTGCGCAACGTGCGGTACCCCTCGACCACCGGGTGGCGTGGGTTATCCGCCACGAACACCCGGTTCCCCACCTCATTCCCCCAGTCCGACAGGTATCCTACGATTGGATAATCCGTGATCCGTTTTACGTCCTCGGGTAGTTTAATCGTATCGTCGAGATAGTCCAGCAGGTAAGCGGCGGCGGTGGCCAGCACGAAACCGATCACGGCCGCGAGCAGGACGGTGGCGATCCGGTTCGGCCCGATCGGTCTCCAGGGCAAACCCGCCGGTTCAATCACGCTGAGCGAATTCACTGCGCCTGCCAGAGTGGTAGACAAAAGATCGGCATAGTTGCTCTGAAGTGTGGTGAGCTTATTCTGCAGTGCGGAGATCTGATTCTGCGTATCCGAGATCTGCCGGGCGCTGACCATGTTGCCTAACTCGCCTTGCAGGCGGGTGATCTCCTCTTGCGTCGTCTCGATCTGAGCCTCTATGGTGTCCAGCTGGCTGTTGACAAACTCCTGGCGACCTTGCCCGTTCAAACTGGCCCCCGCCGGCCCAAGCAGGATCAGCTGGTGAGCCAATTCATTCGCAACTGCCTGTCCTCGCTCGGGAATCGAGTCTGTAACGCTGATTTCAATAAATTGGCTGTTCGGGGTGACGATATAGTCCGGCAGGATACTTAATCCAAGCGCCTCCATCGTGGCCACCCGGATCGGGTCCCGGTTAGCGATATCTGCATAATTCTCTGCCAGCTGGCGGCCGAGCTGAAACTCGTTGCTGGAGGGATTGGGATCCATGATCGCCTGCCCGATCATGAGGGTTGTAATGGCGTTGTACACCGGCGGCTGCCGTAACGTGGCAATGAAACTGGCAAAAGCAGCCAGAACCGTTGCCGTCACGATCAACCACCACCATCTCCGTAAAGGGTAAATAGTTCTTTTCAATTCCATTGCAGCTATCCTCGGTTAATCCTTTGACGAATGTGAAGCCTTCTCACAAGGCCTGGTTAGCCTGTCGAGTGCGGTCTCGCGCCTGGGTGTAGATCGTTTCCAGGCGGGCCGCGATGTCTGACCAGTTGTGGCACCGCTCCACGTACTGGCGTCCCGCCCGTCCGATCTGCTCGCAGCGCGCAGCATCCGTTAGCAAGCCCAACAGGGCGTTGGCAAATTCCTGGGGGTTTTCGGCAGTTAACAGATCGCGGCCTGGTTCTGCACTCAAAGCAGCAGCCGCCTGGCGACTGGCGACCACCGGCGTCCCACAAGCCATCGCTTCCAATACCTTGTTCTGAATCCCTGCCCCGTAGGCAACCGGCGCGACGGCAACCGTGCCTGTCTGCAAATAGGGGCGGATATCGGGTACGGTGCCGGTCACTTCGACGTTCGGGTTCGCCGCCAGCGCCTGTACCTGCGGCGGAGGATCTTTCCCAACGATTCTCACTTTGACCCCCGGTCTCCCGGCCCAGACGATCGGCATGATATCCTGCAGGAAAAGCAGGCTCATGGCTACGTTGGCATGATAACTCATTTTCCCGCTGATCACCAGCGTTTCCGGCTCCCGCCTCACATCCTGGGAGGGTTTGAAGTAATCCAGGTCAACCCCGTTCGGCAGCACCTGCACCTGATCCGGTTGATCCTCCTTGCTCGCCAGGGAGAGCAGCGCCAGGCGATCGGTTTGCGAAGTGACCACGACTCGATCGAACTGGTCCACCAACCAGGCTTCGTACTTCTCCGTCCGCCCGAGTTCGAAGCGCGTGATCCCCCGGCTTAGGAGGCTCTTGCCCTGCACCATCGCCTGGCGGAAGAGCAGGCTGATCGAGTCGACGCTGTCCCATACCACCGGCAGCCGAGTCTGGCGGGCGTTGACCTGCGCCCGCATTTCTAAACCATAGCGAGCCCCGCGCAGGTGCTCGACGTGCACCACATCGAAGGGTGTTTTCCCGTTCGCCTGGTCGACGAGCGAGCCTGCTCTACGCAACAGAGCCGGATCCCAGGAATAGACCGCCTGTAGAGGCACGCCGGAAGGAACCGCGCGCAGGCAGTTCAGCATCGAACGCCAGACCGGCAGATGGACAGCCTCCACCTGGTAAGCGTGCGCACGTAGACTCTCCAGGTCATCCTTATCTTGTTCCCCCGTCCAGATGGTGAGCACGGTCACGCGGTTGCCGCACGCCGCCAGGTTCCGGATCAGGTTGTAGGCGCGCACCCGGATTAAATTCGGAACGTAGGGCACGATAAACAGGATCTTCAAAACGGTTAATTTTTCCGAACCAGGATTAAGGGCACGAAGATGTCCCTCCAGGGGTAGACTTCCCAGGAGAAGGATACTTCAGTGCTTCGAAAGGGGTTGCCGTTATCGGAGACGGTCACACTCACCGCGTAGGGGCTGCCCTGAGAGGCCGCTGCGGAGATCGCGCCGCCGATCATGCCGCTGGTTCCGTCGATCGAAAGTCCCGGCGGGAGCCGTTCTGCTGTGTAAGTCAGCGCATCCCCGGGATCGGGATCCAAGGCCTCGATCTGTAAGCTCACCTGGTCGCGCTCCCGGGAGACCTGGTTACCAGGATTTGTAACCACGGGCGCGGTGTTGCATTGCATGTACAGGTCATCGATGGCCTGCTTCCACTCGGCCGCCATCTTGGTGTAGCCAGTGTGGTAAGGATGGAGATAATTGTACATATCACCTGGGGTAACCGGATCGTCAAATAACTTATAAATAATCAGGGCGTCATCCTCCATATCTGCCAGGATGATGTCATCTCCATTATCGATGCGTTTTTGAGCCATTGCTTCGACGTTGTTATTAAACTTATTAGTCATCTGGCTAGGTGGAACCCGGTCAATGATGCGCGCCAGGATCACGGTGACGCGCGAGCTGGTGTCCGCTTCATATTGGTCGATCTCGTTGAGGATGTCCTCTACATCATCCGGGAATTCATCTAAACTATTCGTGCCGATATGCAGCAGGATGACGTCAGCGGGATTCTTTGATAGCCAGTTCACCTTCCCATCTGGATCATTATTATAGATATAAGTTGCCACCTGGGCGTCTGTATACCCCCCATGGCCTTCATGGTCCTGATCAAAACCGGAGGAATCCCCATTAATCTGAGAGCCCACGAAGTCCACCGAGTAATTCGCAGCTATCAGACTGTTCCAAAGATCCTTACGATAAGCAATCCAGTCGGTCGCTCCCGAAGATTTCCCAACCGTGATCGAATCGCCCAACGGCATGACCCGCACAGTAGTTTTGCAGATATCTTGCGGCGCAGGAGTTTCCTGCGGCTCTGGGACCGCTGCGAAGGATGGGTAGACCTGGAATAGAGAACCGATCACACTGGAGAGTAAAAATATTCTCAACGATAAAGATAAGGCCGGCTGCCTCGTGGTTTTCAACATTAGTTCTCCGTAGAAGAGAGATTAAACCAATCGAACTCAGTCCGTAAAGTTTACCTGAATTGACCTGATTTCAGAGGTGAATTGTCAAGAATCGCCTTATTTACGAACCAGGATCGGGATAAATATCTTCTCTGTTGGAGGTCGACATTCCCCGGGCAATATTTCCCACGAAAGACCTTCACTGTCTTTTAACGCCGGGCTG
>DATDRQ010000216.1:0-6563 GCA_035291645.1 Anaerolineales bacterium | reverse complement strand
CCGAAGACGTATACCCAGGCCGACCGGGAACTGATCGAACGCGCTTATCGGATTGCAGACGTCGCCCATGAAGGGCAAAAAAGGGCTTCCGGAGAACCATATATCAGCCACTGCCTGGCGGTTGCAATGATCCTGGCGGAGCTACGGGTACCTCCTGCGGTTGTCGCGGCGGGTCTTTTACACGATACTGTCGAAGATACACCCCTTACCATCCAGGATATTCAACAGGATTTTGGTGACGAGATCGCACGTCTGGTCGATGGGGTCACCAAGCTAACTCAACTTCCGCGGGTTTCCAGAGGCGACCAGCATTCTGAAGACGAAGAGCGAGAGGAGAGGGACCGGCAAATGGCCTCCCGGAGAGGCATGCCGGACCCCGAGGAAGAAGCGGACCAGATCACGCGCAGCAGACGGTACGATGCTGTCTCAGAAACACTACGTAAAACCTTCCTGGCGATGGGCGAGGATGTCCGGGTCGTGTTGATTAAACTGGCCGACCGATTGCACAATATGCGTACCCTCGGACACGTTCCGGAGGCGAAGCGCAAGCGCATCGCCCAGCAGACCCTGGATATATTTGCGCCGCTTGCCAACCGCCTCGGTATCTGGCAGATTAAGTGGGAGCTGGAGGACCTTGGTTTCCGGTACGTAGATGCAAACACATATAAAGAGATTGCGCAAAATCTGGCAGAGAGGCGGGCAGACAGAGAGCATGAGATGCAGACGATCACCGCCAAGCTGCAGGCGATGCTCTCTCAGGCGGGAATCCAGGCAGAGATATCCGGACGCCCAAAGCACATCTATTCGATTCATAAGAAAATGCAGCGCAAGAATATCCCATTCGATATGGTGTTCGATGTGCGCGGGGTCAGGATTCTCGTCCCAAGTGTGACGGCTTGCTATACTGCCTTAGGGGTCATCCATACTCGTTGGCGCCCCATCCCGAATGAATTCGATGACTATATCGCCGCGCCGAAGGATAACTTCTACCAGTCCTTGCACACAGCGGTGATTTTCGATGACGGCAAGACGCTGGAGGTGCAGATCCGCACCCCGGAGATGGATCAAAGCGCAGAGTATGGCATAGCCGCTCACTGGCGGTATAAGGAAGGCGGGGGGCGGGATGAGGAATACGAAAGGCGCATCTTGTGGCTGCGCTCCTTGATGGAGTGGCGGCAGGATATCGAAGACGCCAAAGAGTTCGTCGATAGCATGAAGTCGGACGTCTTCGAGGACCGGGTGTATGTATTTACCCCACGCGGGGATATCATCGACCTGCCAGCCGGATCGACGCCTATCGATTTCGCTTACCACGTTCACACGGATATAGGCCATCGCTGCCGGGGATCCAAGGTCAATGGGAAGCTCGTTTCGCTTGATTACGTCCTGAAAACCGGTGAAAAAGTCGAGATCCTGGCAGCCAAACGCGGGGGACCGAGCCGGGATTGGCTTAACCCGAACCTGGGATTAGTAAAAACGCAGCGGGCCAGAGCCAAGATCCGGCGCTGGTTTAAGCGCCAGGCCAGGGAGAAGAACATAGCCCAGGGAAAGATTCTGCTCGAGAAAGAGCTACGGCGGTTGGGGCTGGCCGATATCAACCTGGAGAAGCTGGCGCGCGAGTTCGACTACAAGTTCGTGGAGGATTTATACGAGGGGATCGGGAATGGCGATACTTCTATCGGCCGGATCATCAATCACTTGACGGCTGTGGAGATGAAACCGCCAGAGGAGATCCTGCTTCCTCGACCCATTTCGGAGGCACCGGCCCTAAGCCAGGATTCTGTGGCCGTGTTAGGGCTGAAGGGTTTATTAACCATGATGGCGAAGTGCTGCAACCCAACACCCGGCGATGAGATCATCGGTTACATCACCCGGGGCAGGGGAGCGACCATTCACCGTAAAGATTGTCCGAATATCATGCGAATGCGCGACCGAGAGCGATTGGTGCGGGTGAGTTGGGGTGAGCCCAGGACGACGTATCCGGTACCTGTGCGGATAAAAGCCTACGATCGGAACGGACTGATGAGGGATGTGTCAACGATGATCTCCGAAGAGGGGATCAATATTGTGAGCGTGAAAGTGGATGTAAATAAGAAGAACCTGGCGATTTTTGAACTGATCCTGGAGGTACGGGATCTGGCTCAATTGAGCCGGATCCTGGATCGATTGGAGAGTCTGGCGAACGTTTTAGAAGCACAACGGATAAATCCCGGCTAGTAGTGGTATAATCCCCCGCCAATGGCTGGTTCTACCGGGTCATATGCTTTACTAGATGTTAGCCAGGCTCGCCAACGGCTATTAGATTATTTTTCCCCGACCAGTGAAGAAATTGTTCCGCTCAAAGAGAGTCACGGCCGGATTCTAGCTCGACCGATTGAATCCACGCTTGACCTGCCAGTATTTACCCATTCAAGCATGGACGGCTTTGCAGTTCATGCAGTCGATTTAAGAGAGGCACGGAAAGACTGGCCGGCTGTCTTAAGCGTGGTCGAGGATATTCCTGCCGGAAGTATGCCGCAAGCTACCCTTGGATCCAGGCAGGCAGCCAGGATCATGACGGGGGCGGTATTACCGGAAGGGGCGGACGCGGTAGTACCGGTTGAATTCACAGACCATTATCAAACCGATTCTCGACCAGGCGTGGCGTTACCCGAAGCGGTGAGTATTTTCCGTGCGGTTCAACCAGGGGATTATGTTAGAGAGCGAGGCCAGGATATCAAGCAAGGAGCACAGGTTCTCGCAACAAGCACCCGGCTACGGCCTCAAGATATCGGTCTGCTGGCGATGCTTGGTATCACTCAGGTCTCCGTACGCCGCAGGCCGCAAGTCGCCTTATTCTCTAGCGGGGATGAACTGGTACCGATTGACCAGCCACTCCGGCCAGGCAGCATACACGATTCGAATGCATACAGTCTGGCGGCTTCGATTGCACGTGACGGCGGCCAGGCGATCTACCTGGGAATTGCCAGGGATCGTGAGGAATCCGTTGAATTTCTCCTGGAAGAAGCGGCCGATAGGAAGGTCGATATCATCATATCCTCCGCAGGTGTAAGCGTTGGAGCCTTTGATTTCGTGCGTGAGGTCGTTCGAAAGCGGGGTGAATTACAATTCTGGCGGGTTAATATGCGCCCTGGTAAGCCTTTGGCGTTCGGTTTCTTTAAAACCATCCCTTTCGTTGGTTTACCTGGCAATCCTGTTTCGGCATTCGTGGGTTATGAAGTCTTCCTGCGGCCTGCGATCATAAAAATGAGCGGGTTTACCGGCCAATTTAGAAATGTGAGGCGAGTACGTCTTGGCGAGGAGGTCGAATCCGACGGCAGGGAAAGTTATCTGCGCGCCCGGATCACTGAACGAGATGGGTACCCGGTTGCTCACCTGACTGGCCACCAGGGATCTGGGAATCTCCTTTCTCTTGTGCAAGCAAATGCTTTACTGATCATCCCGTCTGGGGTAAAATCGCTGCCGATTAATACTGAGGTTGAGGCGTGGTTGATTGACGAAGGGATAAGTTGGGCGCGGTTTCCGGACCACGCGTAAGGATGCGAAGACCGTCGTATCAAAATAGAATGTGATTGCTCAAGGATCAGGTTTTGTTTCGAAGCAATGGATAATAAATTAAGGATTACCTGTGAAATTCTGGCGATCGCCGGTTTGATTGACTCTGCTTATCTGACGTGGATCAAATTGACCGGACAGTATGCAATCTGCGGACCTGTCGGAGATTGTGAATCGGTCAACTCCAGTCCTTATGCCGAGATCGCAGGGATACCGATCGCACTGCTTGGCGCAGGCGCCTATTTCCTGATCATAGTTCTACTCGTTCTTGAACCGCGCGCTGAAATCTGGGCTGAATATGGACCGCTGGTAGTGTTTGGAGTCAGCTTGGTGGGGGTGCTCTACTCTGCCTACCTGACTTACCTTGAGATAGCCGTGATCCGTGCCTTCTGCCCATATTGTGTCGTGTCCGCGATCGTTTTGTTGCTTTTGCTGATCATCTCATCCGTAAGATTGATGGGCGAGCGTGCTGAAATCAGCGCGGTATCTTAATCATCCAGGGAGGATCCCATGCCACGAATTCGATGCCACTATATAGATTGTGTATTCCTCGACGACGGGTATTGTGGTGCTGCAGCGGTAGAGCTCGATCCAGATGTAGGCTGCATGACCTACTCCCGCGCCGATGACCTGGTGGAAGCAGACTGGGAAGAGGAAGAAGAAGAGCTCGAGGATTGGGAGGAATCGGAGATCGAGGACGAGGAAGATGAGCTCTGGTTAGACGACGACGATTTCTAAGCTGTCATTTTTCAAATTTCCTTAACTGTTCTATTATCCGGGAGAATCTCGATTATCCCTTGAACCAACTTTTGAGGAAATGTACAGAGCCTCCAGGTTCCGGAGGCTCTGGTGTTTATTATGGTTCTGCGGTTATCGCCATGTTTCCCAACGCCGACCAGGATTGCAGGAACTCTTCCTTGCTTTTTGTATGGGAATTCGCCCCGTTTAAGTAAGTGACGCTGTCGGAGGAGTAGCCGGTGACGATGACGGTATGTTCATAACGGGCGACGATGGTCAGCTCATCATCGGGGGGCAGGTAATATTCGGGGATGCCATTTACAACAGAACCGACGATCCAGGTGATCACGGGGCGGCCGGCGGCGATCTCGGCGCGCAGCTGGTCCCAGGAGAGCGGCCGGTGGGCGCGCGCCTCCAGACCATACTTCGTGAGCAACCTGGCAACCGGTTCGGCGTGGACACCATATGGATTGGGTGGGATTTGCCCCCAGGTCCCGTACACGCTGCCGACGAATCCCTTGTCCGGATTTTCCGATTCAGGCAACCGGTCAAAGAAGGTGAGCTCGTTGATTTGGACGTCGAAATAATTTGCCCAGTCGACGGCAGAGCGCGCTTCGCAGTCAAGGGGGAGTGACTGGCCCTGACCGGTCACCCCATTGATCTGGGCATGATTTGGAATATCAGGAGGTTCAGGTGGATCAACAGGAGGGATCGGAACGTCAGACAGGGTAGCGGTCAAGCACCATTCCTGCAGCTGTCCGGTATCGTTTCTGAAGTTGTCCGAGACGATCAGGGACCAATTCCCTTCGACGATCTCCTGGTCGAAGGTCTGGAGGGGTTGGTTGGGAGTGTAAATCCCCGAGATAGCGGCCAGATCGTTAGAGCAGGTGTTCTCGGCGGGCAAAGTGATGTCGTCGTCCAGGATGGCGGCGACGTCATTTTCCTGGCAGCCTTTATCGTTCCCCGGCAACCCAGGCCGGTCGATCAGCGAGACGGTTCGGCCGGTCTCCTGGTGGGTGAGGGTCAGGATTAAGTCGCCAATGAAGGTGTGTTCCACATCGAGGCGGACATCCAGATCGACGATGTACCTGGGATCGGAGATGTGCATCGTACTGGTGATCCCCTGGGGGAGGTTATCCGGGATATCGAAGTTTTCCGAGTTGCAGAAGAGCACCTTTTGCAGGGGCTCGTCCGGCGGGGGTGGAGGCTCCGGCTGCCTGTAGGCGACGGGAAAGAAGAGCAGTTGTTCAATATAAACGGGTGGCATCCCGGTTGGAGCAGGCTCATCGGTGGTGGCGACCTCAGCGGTCCCTACCGGGGAATTCAAGATTATTTCCGTTGGCAGGTTGGTGGAAGTTGGCAAGGCTGTTGCATCGGGTTGATCAGTAGCGATTACCGGGGTACCCCTCACGAGGGTGGGGCCGGGCAGGATAGTCCCATCGATATCCAGAGAAGGATCTGGCGATGGCAGAGCGGCAAGAACAGAGAAGAATCTGGGGAAAAAGAACAGGCTGGCGACGATCAGACCTAACAGTGGGCTCGAAATCAGAAAATTTTTCATGGTCTCCGACCGGACACTGAGAGATAAGAAGATCCATCCGTTACAATTCTGATGCCAAGAGCAGATCGGCAAGTAAAATTATAACAGTTTGAAGGAAGGGGAAGGAATCATGCAGCGAAGGATTTGTCTCCTGATTATTGCAGGATTTCTGGTGGCGAGCGCGTGTACACGATCGTATTCACGAACGGTAAATCAAGATTGGCTCACCCCAGATAAGAGCGCACCCGCGACAACATCGGCGCCATCCAAAGACGAAGTGGTTGGCGGCAGCACTCCAACGGGAATCGTGGTGGGAAATACGGATATCAGGTTTATCCCACAGGCAGGATCCCCGGCGTGGCTTCCGAACATCATGCATCCTCAATCGGGATGCAACTGGATGGGGATAGGCGGGCAGGTATTCGATGCTCAATCCGTCCCGACCAAGAATCTGGTGGTGGAGGTGGGAGGAAAATTAGATGGCGAAGCGCTGAACCGGGTCAGCTTGACGGGGATCGCCCCGGAGTATGGCGAAGGCGGTTACGAAGTTTATCTATCGGATACTCCACGAGAAAGCAGCCAGGCGCTTTGGATCCAGATCCGCGATCTGGCTGGGACGCAGCTCTCTGACAGGTTATTCTTCGATACAGTCGAAAACTGTGAACGAAACCTGATCATCATGAATTTCGTCCAGGCGGGCTCCAGAGAACTGATCCGTTACTTTCTACCC
>DATDRQ010000215.1:0-5203 GCA_035291645.1 Anaerolineales bacterium | reverse complement strand
CTCAAGCAGGCGCAGCTGCGCGAGGTGCTCGGGCACACCCCGCTGGAAGCGTTGGCAGGCACCCTGCTGGGGGTCGCCGTGGCGCAGGTAGTTTGGTGGCTGTGGGGTTGAAAACCAGCCGGCCATCGTGGAAATCAATCCTGGATTTTATTAAATCTTCAGGCGGGCCGGGCGCGTGCCCGGCGCAGCAAGCCATCCACCAGGGCCCGGGCTTCGCGCACCCGTAGCACCCAGATAATCCCCCCGTAAACCAGCGCTCCCAGCAGGACTCCGCCCAACACCTCTAACCACACAGGCTGCTCGCTCGTCAATCCCAGCCAGGCCCACAAGACCATCGACATCGTCAAAGCCCCTAATGCAGCCTGCCCGGCAGCCTGTAGAACGGCGCGCCCTTCCAATCCATTGAGGCGGCGGCGCATGACCACCAGCAGGGCGGCCATCTCCAGGGCGGTCGCCAGGGTGTTAGCCAAAGCCAGCCCGCCGTGCGGCATCCAGCCCCAGCTTTGGAACAGCGCTGCGAAGCCGAAACTGAAGAGCATGTTGAGGGCCATAGCCCCGATGCCGATCAAGACCGGGGTCTTGGTATCGTGCATAGCGTAGAAGGCGCGTGCCAGGACCTCGACCAGCGAGTGACCGACCAGGCCGGCTGCATACCACAGCAGTGCCCAGGCGACCAGCTCCGTCGATCGGCTGGTGAACTCGCCGCGCTGGTAGAGCAGTGCGACCAGCGGCTCGCGCAGCAGGATCAGACCCAGGCTGGCGGGCAGCGAGAGCAGCAGCAAGGCGCGCAGGGTAGCCGCCAGGGAGGTGCGCATCTCCGCCAGCTGGCCGCGCGCCACCTGGGCCGAGAAGATCGGCAGGGCGGCAATGGCGATCGACTGGGCGATGGCAGCCTGCGGCATGAGCATCAGCATGAAAGCCACCGCCACGCCGATCACGCTGCCTTCCGCCATGCGCGACGCCAGCCAGATGTTGACCCAGAAGTTGAGCTGCACGACCGCCACGCCCAACAGGCGCGGCCCGATCAGCCGGCCCACCTCGCGCACGTCCGGCTGATCCAGCCCGAGCGTCGGGGTGTAGGCTGCATGCTTCCGCACCAGCAACGGCACCTGGATCAGCAGGTGCAGGGCGGCCCCCAGTAGGACACCCCAGGCCAGCCCGAAGATGCCCATGCCCGGCGCCAGGAAGAGCACGCCCAGGATCATGCCGAGCTGGTACATGGCCGGCGCCAGGGCCGGGACGAAGAAAACCTGGTAAGAGTTGAGCATGCCCATCACCAGGCCGCTCAGCCCGAAGATCACCGCCGAGGGCAGCATCAGGCGCATCAACTGGACGGTCAACTCTTCCTGGGCAGGATCGGCGGCGAAGCCGGGGGCCAGCAGGTAGCGCACGATCCAGGGGGCGAAGACCGCCGCCAGGAGCGCCGCCAGCGTCAGGACGATCAGGATCAGGTTGGCGATGGCGGAGGCCAGCCGCCAGGCGCCCTGCCGGTCATCTTTGGTCAGCAGGCCGGTGAAGGTGGGGATGAAGGCGGAGGCCAGCGCGCCCCCGGCGACCAGGTTGAAGAGCGTCTCCGCCACCCGGTTGGCGGCGGTGAAGGCGTCCATCTCGCCGCTGGTGCCGAAGGCATTCAACACCACCACCTGGCGTAGTAGCCCAATCAGGTTGCTTAAAAGAAAAGCGGCCATCACCACGCCCGCCGCGCGGGCGATCTGGCGGTTGGCCGTTCCTTCTATTGTGTTCACAAGTCGAGATTATATCAGGGGCTGGCCTGGTGTATCATGTGGGAGGAACTTATCTACCCATTCCTTACCGATTGGAGTTTCAGACATGGATTACCGCTATATCGTCGTGCTGATCACGGTGCCTTCGGAGGAGGTGGGCGAGGCGATCGCCCAGGCCCTGCTCGACCAACGCCTGGCGGCCTGCGTCAACCGCCTGGCCCCCGTGCATTCGATCTATACCTGGGAAGGGAAGACCAGCACTGACGAAGAGCTGCTGCTGATCGTCAAGAGCCGGGCAGACCTGTTCGCCGGGCGGCTGGTGCCGGCGGTAAAGGCGCTCCATCCCTACCAGGTGCCCGAGATCGTCGCCTTGCCGGTGGTGATGGGCTCGCCAGATTACCTGGAATGGATTGATTCGGTGATTGAGTAGCAGTTTTATGCTGAGCGAGGGGAAGGTTGATCCCGTTTCAGTTCCTGGCAAAAGCGAAACCGCTCCAGCCTCATTTGACGATTCGGAATCGCAGATGCGTTCTCCCGCCGGGTAGTTCCACCACCTTTATTCTTTCCAGCCGAATCGATTCCATATCCATATCTTCAAATAACCTAAGCCCGCCGCACAGCAGTACCGGCATAATGTCGATGTGCAGTTCATCGGCCAGCCCTGCTTTGAGGCACTGTTGGGCGGTGCTTGCTGCTCCGATAATGGTAACATCTTTTTCTCCTGCCGCTACACGTGCCTGTGCAATTGCGCTTTCTATGCCGTCCATTACGAAGGTATAGGTTACTTTGTCGGTTTCCTTGGGATGCCGTTCCGGAGTCTCGTGGGTAAGCACGAATATCGGCACCTGATACTCGTAATTCTCCGCGATAGAGTCCGGGTCTTCCGCCATTGCAAACGAATTCCGCCCCATCACCACTGCCCCGGTGTTATGGATCGATTCCCTTCCCGGCTCCGTATCTCGCCAAGTATCGAGATCAGGATACAGCGCGGCCACGCTGCCACTCCGGTCGTTGATGAACCCATCCAGGGACATTGTCGCTCCCAAAATAACTTTTTCCATGTTCGTCTTCCCTCTTTCGGTGTGAAATTATATAAAATCTACAAACCCCTTGTTTCCTCTCCCTCGTCCTGATTCCCTTCACTCAGGGTAACATTCCTCAATAAATCACTCGTAGCGCAGGGCCTCGACCGGCTCCAGGCTGGCGGCCCGGTTGGCAGGGTACAGCCCGAAGAACAGCCCGACCGCGGTCGAGAACAGGGTCGCCAGGAGCACCGTATCCAGCCCGATGGCCGGGTCGATCGGGGCGTCGTTGGCGGCGGCAATGCGCCCCACGACCAGCGAGATGCCCCAGCCCAGCAGGATGCCGATGACCCCGCCGATCAGGCTGAGCACCGAGGATTCGGTCAGGAACTGGACCAGGATGTCCAGTTTGCGGGCTCCCAGCGCCTTGCGCAGGCCAATCTCGCGGGTGCGCTCGGTGACCGAGACCAGCATGATGTTCATGATGCCGATACCGCCCACCAGCAGTGAGATGGCGGCGATGCCGCCCAGGAAGATGGTTAAAACGCCGGTGATGGTGCGGGCGGTGTCGAGGAAGTCCTGCTGCGAGAGAATCGTAAAATCGTCGGCGCCGATCTCGGTGCGGTGGCGCGCTCGCAAGATCTGGGAGACCTCCTGCCCGGCCTGGGGCACCAGTTCGGCGTTGACTGCCTGGACCATCAACATGTCGACGTGATCGCGCCCGGAGCGGCGCAGCAGGCGAGTCTGGGCGGTGGTAAAAGGCACCAGCACCTGGTCATCCTGGTTGGCGAAAGCCGAGCCGCCTTCCTCCTTCAGCATGCCGATCACCCGGAAGGGTTGGCCCTCGATGCGCACCGTCTCCCCGACCAGGCCTTGCTTGCGCCCGAACAGGTCCTCTGCCACCTGGGTGCCGAGCAGGACGACCGAGGCCTGGCCCAGGATGTGCGATTCGTTGATGAACTCGCCCTCGGTGACCTCGGCGTTGCGCACCGGGCTATATCCGGGGGTGACTCCGATGATGCTGGTGACCGTGCTCTCTCCGCCGAAGGTCACCTTGCCGTTGCCCTGCAGCATGGGGGCTACGTCCGCCACCGAAGGAGCTTGAAACGGGTCCGAAATGGCATCGGAATCGCCCAGGGTGATGGGTTCCGGGTTGCGCACCTCTTCCGAACCTCCGCTAAAGACGAAGATCAGGTTGGTGCCGATGCCCTGGATCGAGCCGGTGATGGTGTTCTCGGCGCCGCGCCCGATCGAGATCATGGCGATCACGGCTGCCACGCCGATCACGATGCCCAGGATGGTCAAGCCGGAACGCATCTTGTTGGCGGACAGGCTCTCCAGGGCTTCCAGGGTGGACTGCCAGACGTTCATGCCTGCCCCTCCACGTGACCGTCGCGGATGCGGATCGAGCGCTGCGTCCGGGAGGAGACGTCCGGATCGTGGGTGACGATGATCAGGGTCGTGCCGCGCTCACGGTTAAGCGAGAGCAGCAATTGCATGATCTCCTCGCCGGATGCCGTGTCCAGGTTGCCGGTGGGTTCGTCTGCCAGGATGATGGCCGGCTCGTTGACCAGGGCGCGGGCGATGGCCACCCGCTGCTGCTGACCGCCGGACAGCTCATTCGGGCGGTGGTGGATGCGGTCGCCCAGCCCGACCGCCTCCAGGGCCGCCCGGGCGCGGTCTTTGCGCCCGCGTGTAACCCCTGAGTAGCGGATGGGCAGCTCGACGTTGGCCAGCGCTGAGACGCGCGACAGCAGGTTGAAGCTCTGGAAGACGAAGCCGACCTTGCGGTTGCGGATGGAGGCCAGCTGGTCGTCGTTCATCTCCGAGACGCGCTCCCCGTCCAGGTAATACTCCCCGGAGGTCGGGCGGTCCAGGCAGCCGATGATGTTCATCAGGGTGGACTTGCCCGAACCGGACGGCCCCATGACCGAGACCACCTCGCCCGAGGCGATCTGGGCAGACAGGCCGCGCAGGGCGTGCACCTCCACCTCGCCCATCTTGTAGACCTTCTTAAGGTCCTGCGCCTCGATGACCCAATCGTTCATGGTCAGCGTTGCTGTACGAATGGAGGCGGGCCGTTCTGTTCGAAGACGGCCGGCGGATTGAGCACGATCGGGTCGCCTTCCTCCAAATCGCCGGAAAGCAGCTGGCTGTAGACTTCCGAGGAGGCCCCCAGGGAGATCTCGACCGGCTGCGGGACGCCCTCTTTGAGGACGTAGACGACGCGCTGCCCGTCCTGGACGCGCACTGCCCGGTTGGGCACCAGCAGCACGTCCTGCAGCTGCTGGACGGCGACGTTGACCGCTGCGGTCATACCGGGTTTGACATCCTCGTCCGCATCGCTCAGCGCTACCGTGACGGTGAAGTCGACCACGCCCTGCACGGGCGTGCCCACCGCCGCCACCTGGTCTACCAGGCCGTGGTACTCTTTGGCCGGAATGGCGTCGAAGGTCA
>DATDRQ010000214.1:0-5172 GCA_035291645.1 Anaerolineales bacterium | reverse complement strand
GGACCGGGACGCTTTTGGCGTGAAGATCGCCCAGAAGCAGGCGATCGCCTTCATGCTGGCGGAGATGGCTACAGAGATTGAAGCTATCCGCTTGCTAACCTGGGAGGCGGCCTGGATGCTGGATAACCACCTGCCGCAGGCCAGCAAGCACGCCTACCTGTCTGCAACAGGGGCCGCGGATATGGCGATGATGGTTACCGACCGGGCCGTGCAGATCCTCGGGGGCCACGGGTACATCCGTGAGCACCCGGTCGAGATGTGGATGCGCGCCGGGCGGGGCATCTCCGCCTTTACCGGTTTGGCGATGGTCTGAGCAGGCAGGAGTGTTATTTTGCAGAATTCGAGGAGATAAACCATGATCGAGTTCGATATGCCAAAACCTATCCAGCAACAGCGGTATCTATTACAGACCGTCGCTGAGGAGATGATGCGCCCGCATTCGCGTTACTTCGACGAGCACGAGCACGAAATACCCTGGGACTATATCAACTTCATGCACGAGGCCATGCGCGCCACAGGCGCGGGATCGCTTGCACCGGGCGAACGCAAGAATGGCGACAGCACCAACGGAGGCGAGAAGAAGAAAGACCGCCCGCCGATCGGTTACCAGTCGCTTGCTTTTATGCTGGAGATGCTCTCCTGGGGGGATGTGGGGATGTACCTGGTGACTCCCGGCGGAGGACTGGGAGCAGCCGCCGTCGAGGCGACCGGGACTCCCGAACAGAAGCAGCGCTTCCTGGCGCGCTTCAGGGAGAAAGAACCCACCTTCGGCGCTATGGCGATGACCGAGCCTCATTGCGGGTCAGATACCTCAGCCATTTGCACGACCGCTGTGCTGGATAGGGCGACGAACGAATGGGTCCTGAATGGAGAGAAGATCTTCGTCACCGCCGGGCATAAGTCCCTGGAGGCAAGCCACGGTTTCGTCGTCGTCTGGGCGACCATCGATCCAAAAGCAGGCCGGGCGGGAATGCGGCCCTTCGTGGTCGAAGCCGGTACTCCTGGAGTAAAAGTCACCAAGCTCGAGCACAAGATGGGCATCCGGGTCAGCGATACCGCTTCCATTGTCCTGCAGGATGCGCGCGTCCCGTTCGATAACATCTTGGGCAACCCGGAGGTGGTGGAGGAAAAAGCCACGAAAGGCTTCAAGGGAGCCATGGCGACCTTCGACGCGACCCGTCCATTGGTGGCCGCCACCGGGATCGGCGTAGCCCGCGCTACCCTGGAACTGCTCAAGGAGTTACTCGAACAGCAAGGCGTGACCATTCGTTATGGCTTGCCCCGGCAAAAACTGAGCAGCGTCGAGCGGGACGTGGTCGATATGGAGGTGATGCTGGAATCGGCCTGGCTGCTGGTGGTGAAGGCGGTGTGGATGGCGGACAACCGCAAACCCAACCCGCTCGAGGCCTCCATGTGCAAAGTGCGCTCCGGTGACGTCGTCACGCGCATCACCCAGAAAGCGGTCGAGATCATGGGCCCGATCGGCTATACCCGTGACACCCTGCTCGAGAAGTGGTTCCGGGATGCCAAGATCACGGATATCTATGAAGGCACAGGCCAGATCAACCGGCTGGTGGTGGCGCGCAATATCCTGGGTTACCGGGGGAGCGAGTTGCGTTGAGGAAGAGCCATGAGCGGATAGCAATGCTGCTTTTTCTTGCGACTCTCGTCGCAGGCTTGGTGGTCGCCTGCAGTCCGGCGGAAGCTCCACCTGCGACAGTCAGCGCGACCCTGGCTCCCGAGCCGACCGGTCAGGCGGTGCTATCCATTTCTCCGGCTGCGTCAGCGACTCCGTCCGCGACCTGGACAGAGACCCTGCTGCCATCGATCACACCAACGATCACGCATACACCTACTCCAGATCCTTACGCGGGATGGACAATCGAATATCTAGCAAACAGAGAATACGGAGGTGGAGAACTTCGCATCGAGGACACTCTGGGTGACAGCAGCCGGTTTACCCGCTATTTGATCGCCTATCCAAGCGATGATTTGACTATCTATGGTTTCATGAACGTACCGAAAGGAGAGGGCCCTTTCCCGGTGATCGTCGCCATCCATGGTTATATCGATCCTGGAGTTTACCAGACGTTGGATTACACCACAGGCTACGCAGATGCCCTGGCTCGCAGCGGCTACCTGGTGCTCCACCCGAACCTGCGCGGCTACCCGCCATCCGATGATGGGGATAACCTCTTCCGGGTGGGTATGGCGATCGACGTGCTCAACCTGATCGAACTCGTGAAAGGACAGGCGGGCCAGCCCGGGCCGCTCGAGCTGGCCGATCCGCAGGCGATCGGGCTGTGGGGGCACAGCATGGGCGGCGGGATCTCCACCCGGGTAATGACGGTCAGTCCCGACGTCGACGCAGTCGTGCTGTATGGAGCGATGAGCGGCGACGAACAAAAGAACTATGAACGCATCTTCAATTTTTTTTCGAACGGCACGCGGGGCATGCAGGAGTTGAACTCCCCGGCGGAGGCTTTTACCCGCATCTCGCCGGTCAATTTCCTGGACCGGATAGAGGCGGCGGTCAGTATTCACCACGGCAACCAGGATACGGAGGTGCCTCTCGAATGGTCCGAGGACCTTTGCAACCGGCTGCTCGAACTGGGGAAGTCGGTCGAATGCTACACCTACAATAAACAACCCCACACCTTTCGCGGCGAGGGAGACCAGTTATTTGTCCAGCGCACGATAGAATTCTTCGACCGTATCTTGAAGGATGAACCCTAGCAAGGGATAGCAATGGATCGGGAATTAAGGGGAGATCAGTGATGAAAATGGCTCGACATATGCGCAAGGCCAGTGTTTCCGTAGGTCTTCTGTTGCCAGCAGTCGTCCTGATCGGGTGTTCGGTTCTCAGCCCGCCGGCTCCTCCAACTCCGTTCCCGGACTTCGCCTATACCGCTGCAGCCCAGACGATCGTCGCTGACCTGACCCACAATGCACCGCCGACGTCGATTCCTTTGCCGACGGATATGCCCTCACCGACCCCAACCCTGACGACGTTGCCGACCAATACCCCATTCGCCACAGAGGGCCCTCCAGCGACCGTTGAACCGAAAGCAACGGATACCCCTGAGCCGAATATCCTTTTACAGGATGATTTTTCAAACGATACCGGTTGGTTTACAGACCGGGATGAGGATATCGGGTTCGAGCTCACCCGGGGCGGATATTTAATCTATGTGAATATACTCAACGCGCCGATCTGGAGCATCCGGGAGCGCGAGATGTCCTCCGTCCGGATCGAAGTGGATGGGACGATCCTGAATGGAGGTCTGGACGGTTATTTTGGAGTCGTATGCCGCCAAATCGACTCGGAGAATTATTACGCCCTGGTGATCGGCGGAGATGGCAGCTACGGCATCGCCAAAAGCGTGGGGGGTGAGTATGAGTTCTTACAGACCGGTCAGGCTCCCGAGAATGTGATCACCCGCGGCAGGGAGATGAATCGCGTGCGAGGAGATTGCATCGGTGGCACCTTGACTCTCTTTTCGAATGGACAGGAGCTGCTCCGGATCCAGGATGATGATTTCGAAATCGGATCGATAGGCGTGATTGCAGGGACCCGCCTATCTGGCCCGATAAGCGTTCTATTTGATAACTTCGTGGTTTACAAACCGTGAATACTCGGTCCTTTACGAATGGAAAGATGCAAGCAGAGGAGGCGCTATGAAATACAAAATCGACCGGGCAGTTGTGGTTGGCTCCGGGACGATGGGTGCAGCGATCGCCGCGCACCTGGCAAATGCCGGGGTACCGGTCACATTATTGGATATCGTCCCAAACCAGCTCACTCCCGAGGAGGAGAAAAAGGGTCTGTCCCTTGCCGACCGACTGGTAAGAGACCGCATCGTGCGGGAAGGATTCGAGCGGGCGCTCAAGGCCAGACCTGCCAGCTTCTTCACCCCGGAGCACGCCGCTCTGGTCTCGACCGGGAATCTAGAGGACGACTTCGAGGTAATCCTCCAGGCGGATTGGGTAATCGAGGCGATTGTGGAGAACCTGGCGATCAAACGTCAGCTGATGGAGAAGATCGACGCCGTTCGGTCTGCTCAGACAATTATAAGTACCAACACATCAGGAATCCCGGTCACCTCCATCGCTGAGGGGCGTTCGGAAGAATTCCGCCAGCATTTCCTCGGCACGCACTTCTTCAACCCACCGCGTTACCTGAAGCTGGTCGAGGTCATTCCAACCGTGGAAACTTCACCAGATGTGGTCGATATAATCAGCCGCTTCCTGGAATACCGCCTCGGGAAGGGTGTCGTCCCGGCGAAGGACACGCCCAACTTTATCGCCAACCGGTTGGGTTTCGGGAGCGGGGCGTTCGTTCTGGATTACGTTCTAAAGAATGGATATACGGTCGAGGAGGTCGACGTGGTGACCGGCCCGGTCATCGGCCGGCCGAAGACCGCCACCTTCCGGTTGATGGACTTGGTGGGTATCGACGTTTGGGAACAAGTCGGTCGAAACCTTGCCCCAGCCATCCCGGACGATTTCCTGGCGCTGCCCTACCTTGAGTCCGAGCCAGCCAATAACCTGATCCACTCTATGGTAGCGAAGGGATGGCTGGGGAATAAGACCAAACAGGGTTTTTACAAAGAGGTCCGCCAGGCGGATGGCAGCAAGGAGTTTTGGGCGCTCGACCTGGAAACGCTGGAGTACGCAGCTTCTGCCAAGCCGCGCTTCGATGCCATCGGACAGGCCAAAGACATCGAGGACCTGGGTGCTCGACTGAAAATGGTATTGGTCGCGCCGGATAAAGCCGGCGAGCTGGTGCGCGCCATCCTCTACCAGGGACTGGCTTACGCCTCGGCCATGATCCCGGAGATCGCAGACACTCCGCTGCCGGTCGACGATGCCTTGCGTTGGGGATTTGGACACGAGGCGGGTCCGTTCGAGACCTGGGATAAGCTGGGCATAGCCGAGACCTGCCAGTGCATGGAAGAGGCCGGCTACCCACCGGCTGCCTGGGTGCGGCGAATGCTGGATAGTGGTCACTCGACATTCTACCAGTACAACGGCATGGGTAAGCTGGAGGTCTTTAACCCGTCTCTTGGGATGTATCAGCCTCTCCCTGGAACGCCTCAGTTGATCGTGCTGAGGGAACAACCGGTGATCAGTCATAACCTGGGCGCTACATTGCGCGATCTCGGCGAAGGG
>DATDRQ010000213.1:0-12999 GCA_035291645.1 Anaerolineales bacterium | reverse complement strand
CCGAGTCGGCTTCCGGGCGCTCGATCAGGCGCGCCACCGCCTGGTCGATGTGCCAGGTGCGCCGGAAGGGCGATGTCGGGCGCAGCTGGACGATGACCTCCGGCTGGTAGCCCTCATTTTCGTCCAGCCATTCCAACGCGTGCTGGAAGACGGGTAGATCTGGGATATCATCCCGGGCCAGCTCCGCCGGGCGGAGAAAAGGCGCCTGCGCCCCAAACCGGCAGGCGATGGCGGCGATCTCCTCGTCGTCGGTCGAGACAATCACCCGGGTGACGGTTTCTGCCGCCAGGCCGGCGGCGATGCTGTAAGCGATCAAGGGGTAACCGGCGAACGGGCGGATGTTCTTGCGCGGAATGCTCTTCGAGCCGCCCCGCGCCGGGATCAAAGCCAGCACCTCACTCACGCTCACCACGCAGTCCAGCCCCCATCGACTACCAGGTTGGCTCCGGTCATGTACGCGGAGGCGTCCGCAGCCAGGAAAAGCAGGGCGCCATTCAATTCGTCCGGCTGAGCCATGCGACCAAGTACGCTTCGTGCCGAGTAGGCCCGGACGAACTCGTCCGTGTGATCAGCGTAGACCCCGCCTGGCGTGAGGGCGTTGACCCGGATGTTCTTCCCGGCATAATAGGTCGCCAGATAGCGGGTCAGTCCCAGTACACCGGCCTTGGTGACCGAGTAGTAAACCGGTTTGTACTGGGGCGGTTGTCCCCTTTTCTGGTAAATGCGTTGATCGGGGCCGACTAACCCGTAAATCGAGCAGATATTGATGATCACACCCCCGCCCTGGGCCAGCATCGGCTGCGAGGCAGCCTGGCAGCACAGGAACAGGCCGGTCAGGTTGACATCCAGGGCTTGCTTCCAGGCCTCCAGCGGGAACTGCTCGAAGGCAGATGGAGCGCGTTCTGCAACCAGCAGATGTGCGGGATCGAACTTAGGGTCCAAAGCCGCGCTATTGACCAGGATATCCAGCCGGGAAAACCGGGTCAAGACCACATCCACCAAAGCGCTCACCGATCCTGGCGAGGTGACGTCCAGGTGGAGGGAGATGATCTTCTCAGTCGGCAGAGGATCGCCCTCTTCCTGAGATTTCAGATTTGCATCGATCGAGGCAGCCAGAGTCCTGGCTGCCTCCGCATCGATGTCCGCGACGACCACCCGGGCGCCGGCTTCCGCCAGCGTGCGGGCGAACTGCGCTCCCAGCAGGCCTGCCCCCCCGGTGACTACGGCAACCCGGCCGGTCAGGTCGAACAATTCGGGTAGGTGAGTCATCTAATTTCGATCAAGCTTCAATTGCCTCCACCAGCACCGCTTCTGCCTGGGGTTCCAGGCCGCGGCTGGCGGCCCCATCAGGGAGCAGGTAACCGTGCTCCTCCAGGTAGGCGATGATCGTGCGGGCATTCTCTTCCGGGGTCACCTCCACGGTGTACAAGGTGATCTCGGGATCGACCGGGGTTTCGTACGGATCGTCGACGCCGGTAAATCCGCTGATCTGGCCGCGGCGGGCACGGGCGTACAACCCCTTCACATCGCGCGATTCGCACACTTCGATCGGGGTATCGACGAAGATCTCGATAAATTTTTCCTCGCCGGCCATCTTGCGGGCTTCGTTGCGCGTGGCGCGGTACGGGCTGATGGCGGCGGAGACCACCATACCCCCGTGGCGGGCGATCTCGGCGGCGACGAAGCCGATGCGCAGGATGTTGGTGTCCCGATCTTCGCGGCTGAAGCCCAGGCCTTTCGACAGGTGGGTGCGCACCACATCGCCATCTAACAAAGTGACCTGCCGGCCGCGCTCCAGCAGGAGTGAGGTGACGATCTCCGCCGTGGTCGATTTTCCCGAGCCGCTCAGGCCGGTAAACCACAGGCAGACGCCCTGCTTGTGGCGCGGCGGATACATCTCCTGCAGGATCTCAGCCGTCTCTTGGCGCGTGAACCACTCGGGCAGTAGCTCGCCCTTCGCCAGGTAATCCTCGCGCACCTGCGTGCCCGAGATGGAGTAGATATTCGCCCCTTCTGGGACCTTGGGCCCCTCTTCGTAGCGTTCTTCATCCGCCAGGTAAACCAGCTCTTTAAACTCGACCGGCTGGACGCCGATCTCAGAGGCGTACTGGGTCAGCATTAACTGAGCTTCGTAAGGCCCGTAAAAAGGATTGCCGTTGCTGTCTTTCCCCGGCCCGGCATGATCACGGCCGATGATGAAGTGGGTCGCGCCGTAGTTCCGGCGGATGATGGCGTGCCACAGCGCCTCGCGCGGGCCAGCCATGCGCATCGCCAGCGGCAGCAGGCTCAGCAGGGTACGGTCCCTCTCGTAGTAATTCTCCGCCAGGGTGCGGTAGACGCGCACCCGCGTGTAGTGATCCACGTCGCCGGGCTTGGTCAGTCCGACCACCGGGTGGATCAGCAGGCTGCCCGCAACATCTTCGGCGGCGCGCTTGGTCAACTCTTCGTGAATGCGGTGCATCGGGTTGCGGGTCTGGAAAGCGACGACCTTCTCGTAACCCATCTTCTCCAGGCGAGCCCGGACCTGGGCAGGAGTCAGGCGCAAGTCGATGAAGTCGTGATACTTGGGGAGATCGATCACCTTCAGAGCGCCAGACAGGTACACCTTTCCCCAGCGGTTCATCTCCGAGACGAGCGGATGGCGGGGATCGGTGGTGCCGAGCACCAGCCGGACTTCGCGTTGCGGGTCGTAGTGATAGACCTCTTCGATCTGCATGACTGCGATCGTGTTGTTGCGAGCGTCGCTCAAGGTGATCTGCTCGCCATAGCTGGGCAGGGTGCTCTCATCGACTGGTAAAGTGACCGGAATGGGGAAAAGCGTGCCATCGCTCAAGCGCATTTCGGTCAGGACGCGCTCGTAATTCACCCGGGACATGAAGCGGTCGAGTGGGGAAAACGCGCCGGTGGCGAGCAGTTCCAGGTCACATAACGCCCGCGCTGAAATCTTGACCGATGGCAGGCTGTTGGAGCGCGCCAGTAGCTCTTCACGCTCCTCCCCTTCTACGACCAGGTTGACCAGTTTACCGCCGTAAGGAGCTGTTAACTGGGAATGCTTGTTGGTGTCTTTCATGGTGCAATTGTCCTTTTCGAAGTGTAATGAGTGTGTAGATATTCCTGTAGCTTGCCTGCCAGAAATAAGTCCGCCTTCTCGACCGATTCCTGCGTCGCTCCGGCGATATGCGGGGTGATCAGTAGATTCTCATGCCGCCGCGCATATTCAATCAAAGGGTGGTTTCTTCGTTCCGCTAAAGCATGCTCATCGGACAGCACGTCCAACGCTGCGCCGCCCAGCCTGCCCGACTCCAGCGCCTGGAGCAGGGCTTCTTCATCTACCACCGCTCCCCGGGATGTGTTCACCAGGATCGCGCCAGGGCGCATGGCGGCGCACTCCGCCGCCGAGATCAGGTTGTGCGTACCTGGGTTCAGTGGTACATGAAGCGAGACGATATCACTGGCCGCGAGCAGTTGGGACAGCTGCTCGCACCGCTCTGCCCCATCCGGTAGATCAGGTAGGAACGGATCGTAAACCAGCACCCGCATCCCAAATGCCGCCCCATAGACCGCTACCATGCTCCCCAGCCGGCCGCAGCCAATTATTCCCAAGCTTTTTCCATTCAATTCACTGCCCTGGAAGATATCTCGGCGCCACTTGTAGTCTTTTGCAGCCTCGAAGGCGTAAGGAATGCGCCGCACGAGACTCAGCAGCAGGGCGAAGGTGTGCTCGGCTGTAGCGTAGACCTGGTCGAGAAAAGCACGCTCCCCTTTCAAGCTCAAAACCGCAATATCACGCTGCCCGGCTGCAGCCAGATCGATATGATCCAACCCCGTAGTCGCCGTGGCAATCACCCGCAGATCAATTCCTGCTGCTATGACCGCCGCGTCCACCTGCAGTCCTAACCTCAAAACCAGTACCTCATAACTGCCGATCAGGCCGATAAGGTCACCCTGGGAAAGGTCGAGCACTTCGGTCGAGCCGATCTGCGCCAATGCTTGCAGGCCGCGCTCGCTGAAGCTGGATCGCTCGGCAACCAGGATGCGGACACCTTCGCCTGGCATCGTAGCGTTCAATCCTGCGGCTGCTCTGCCGGTCTCAGCAGGATCTCCGCCAGCAGGAAATCCAGCCGGCTGTCGATGTTGACCGAGCGTTCCTCCGGCATGATGTAGGGCCGGCTTACCCGGCCGATCATGCTGTTCTCCAACATAACCACGTCGCGTTTGACTGCATAGATCGCCCCATTACGGATATATACCGGTGGGAGGTCCTGCCGGCGGAGCATCTCTTGCGGTTCCCGGACCGGCAGGTCAACCAGGCGGTCGTCCACGATCTGGCGCATGCGCGCCGGGTGGTAAGCGCCCACCTCACACACACTGACGACCGAATCGGCTGCGGTGGCGATTAGCTTGTCAACCGCCGCATCGATGTCCTGCGAGCGGCGCAGGGGTGTGGTCGGCTGGAGCAGGACGATATAATCAAAGGTCAGGCCACCCAGCCTCTCCATCTCAGCCACCGCATGCTGGACGACCGGCAACGTGGGCGCTTCATCAGTCGCCAGCTCGGCAGGCCGGATAAATGGAGTAGCCGCGCCATACTGCCGGGCTACTTCCAGGATCTCTGCATCCTCCGATGATACGATCACGCGGGTCAAACTCCGGCAACCCAGGGCGGCCTCGATAGTGTAAGCCAGTATAGGTTTGCCGTGCAGCCGGGCAATGTTTTTACGAGGGATCGATTTCGATCCGCCGCGCGCCGGGATGACGCCTAAGACCTCTGGTAACAAGATAAACCTGCCCCTCTAAAAGGTTTGCCTGTCTTCATACCACCGGGCGATCCTCCCAGTTATAGACGACTTCGTCGTTCACGCGGCTGGCAAAGCGGCCGCGGTAGTAGTCGCGGTTGAGCTCTTCGACCGGGCTGAGCAGGCGCTGTTCCAGTCCTACCATCTGCACCCAAGCGGGGATCTCCCGTTCGACGTATTCCTGAAGTTCGTCTGAGTCTAGCCGGCTGAACTGGACCAGCGCTTTCAGCTCTTCCGGGCGGATCGAGACCAGCCCATCCTTGGTCTCGTCTTTCCCGAGCAGGGTGAAGTGCCGCTCAATCACATCCGCGCCCAGGCACATGGCGACGATCGAAGCCTGGATCCCGTCCCGCTCGACCAGGGTGTGGTCGCTGAGCCCTACGGACGGGGTGAACTTCTGCAAGAACCGCATGCGTCCCAGGTGTAACTCGGCGAGCGGGGTTGGATAAATCGTGACGGCGTGCAAGAACGAGTAGCTGGTACCTTCCAAGATGTCAGCGGTTGTGGCGATCTCTTCATCGTAGGTGGCGCCGGTGGAAATAAACAGGTGCTTGAAACTACCTTTTTCGACCTCTGCCCGCAGCTCGCGGATCAGCGGATAGCTGGCGCAGTCGTAGCTGGCGACTTTGACCGCATCCCAGCCCAGATTGGCTACGAATGGGAGGCGCGCCCGGGTGAATAGCGTGGTCAGTGGCTTAATCCCGGCTTTTTTACATTCCTCGCCGAATAAAAAGTGGGCCTCGTCGCTCAGGTCCATCGGTTTTAGCCGGTCGTATTCCGGCTGGTAAGGGCGTTGGATGGCAAGCATGCGCTCGCCCTCCCAGGCGCCCAGCTCGAACCGCTCCCGGTAGGTCAGCTCATCGGCGAGCATCGACTGGACCTTGGCATAAGCCGCCCCGGCTTCTGCGGCCGCCCAGACCATCTCCTTGAGCAGGTTAAGATCCCCTTTATGGTTTTGACAAAACTCGGCGATAATCGTTCGCATTCATTCCTCAAGGAATTCTCGCTGGTCCAGCCAGGCGACCAGCTCGCCCAGGGAGCCGACCACCGCATCCGCGCCTTCATCTGACAGCCGTTCGGGGGGGTAGGTGCCAGCCTTCGCCACGGTCAGGACGCCGGCTTCCCGCCCAAGCAGGACGTCGGCGGGCTCATCACCTACAAAAACGATCTTGGACGGGCTGGCGTTTATTTTTGTTAACACATAATTCACGTGATCTCTCCCTTTGGAAAAACCAGGTTGTGAACCCAGGATAGCAACGAAATAGTGATCGAGATCCAAATCTCTTGCTATCTGGCGAACCTCCCCTGGTTCGGCTGAGCTGGAAACGAAAAGCGGAAATCCGCGTTGGGAGAGAGCCTCCAGGGCGAACAGCGTATCCTGCGGGACGAGCTGCTCCCGGTTCGAGGGGGTCAAGGCTGCCTGGTTCTTCTCGGTGAAACCCTGGCTGAGGATTTGATAGGTGTCATCATGAAGGTCAGGCAAGTTAAGATCCTGGAGGATCGCCTCAAAAAGACGCCGCCGTGGCAATCCCGAGTGCTGGCGATAGGCGGCCTCGACGGATTCAGGGTTAATACTGAAAACCTCTTCGAACAGCGCACCGGCATTGCGGATCTTGGTCTCGAGGGTGTCGACCAGGGTGCCGTCCCAGTCAAACATCAGGACCCAGCTCCGCTTCATCGATACTGCTGAAATCCTTTCTCTTCCAGCTGTTTGACCAGATCCTTAACCTCTCCGGCCCTGTCCTTTGGACAAACCAGGATGATCTCCCCCTTGCGGATCACGATCGTATCCTGCAAGCCGATCAAACCAACCAGGCCTTCGTCGCTGAAGATAATATTATCCTGGCTATCACGCAGGAGCATCTCTCCGCTGGTCGCGTTGCCTTGTTCGTCGATCGGTAGAACTTCATCCAGGCTGGCCAGGGTGCCGACATCGATGCGGCGGAAACTGCCTCGCACGACCGCCACCCGGTTCTCTTTTTCCAGGACTGCATAATCTACCGAAATATCTTCGATTGGTTCGTAAACCGATGCCAGTAACTCCGGATTGTTAAGATAGTCCCCCGCAGCAGCCAGACCGGCGTAGGTAGCCGGCAGGTGGCGCTCAAGCGCTTCCTGAAAGACACCTACCTGCCAGGCGAAGGTGCCGATGTTCCACAAGTACTGCCCGCTCTCCAGGTACTTCCGCGCCTGTTCCAGCGGCGGCTTCTCCACGAATTCGAGCACTTCCAGGACCGGATGTTGGTCGGTGGTAGACAGCAGGCGCCCTGTTTTCATATAACCATAGCCCGTTGAGGGATATGCGGGCGGCAAGCCGATGGCGACCAGGCTGTCTGTCTGGCTGGCGTAGGACAGCGCCGCCTCGACCGCCGCTTGCCAGGCGTTTTCGTCCTCATACAGGTGGTCCGACGGGAAAACCGCCATGACCGCCTCTGGTGATATTTTCTCGATCCAAAGCGCAGCCAGAGCGATGCAGGCGGCGGTGTTCCGGCCAAACGGTTCGAGCAGCAAATTCATTTCAGGCAGTCCGGGGAGTTGCTCCTGCACCAGGCCAGCTTGATCTGCGCGGGCGACCACCAGCACTCGTTCCAGGGAACCAGCCGCTTCCACCGCCCGTCGCACGGTGGCTTGCAAGAGAGTGCGGCGGTCACCAGTCAGCGAGAGGAACTGCTTGGGCCGGGATTCCCGGCTCAGCGGCCACAGGCGCGTCCCCTGCCCACCTGCCATGACCACGGAGAATACTGGTCGCAATGTCATCTCTAGGGAGTTCCCGCTCTTCTTCTCAGGAGAGGGACTGCCCAATCTCGCTTCGGCTCGGGGCGGGCCAGTCGCAATCCAGGCTTACCGTGCTGTACCCAATTCCTTCCACTCTGGCGATATCATCGCTGCGGAATAAATTCCAGCCATCGAAGAATAGCGCCGGCCGGCGCATGCGCTCGAGTAATACATGCAGGTTCCAGTCTTCGTAGGAAGGATGGTTATTCATCACAAACACAGCATCAGATCCTTCGAATCCCTGGGCTAATTCGCACGGTTCCACGCCCGGCACCTGCCTGAGCGCCTGTAGATCCACGACCGGGTCGAACCCGCGGATCTTGACTCCGGCAGCTGTCAAATGGCGGGCAAGCTCCAGAGTGCTCGAATCGCGCATATCCGATGTTTCCGGCCAGCCTTTGAAGGCGAAACCAACCAGAAACACGCGCGCCTCCTGCGGCGCACGCCCGGTTAACCGGTAGAAGCGCAGGAATTTCTCGAAAATATGGAAAGGCATGTATTCGTTGATCGTCCGGCTGCGGCCCAGAATGGAAGGGGTCAAACCCTGGGCGATTGCCGTCGATTGGAGAAGGTAGGGGTCTTTCTTCAGGCACACGCCACCCACCCCCGGGCTGGGCTGAGGGATCAGGTCGCGCGGGTAACCTTCATTGGCTGCGTCGATGATCTTGAAGGCATCCAGTTGATAACGCTCGCAGACTAAGGCAATCTCATTAGAAAAGGAGAATATATTATCCCGGAAGGAATTGTTCACCAGCTTGACCATCTCTGCTGCTTCTAATGAGTCGACCATCACGATCGTGGGGGTGATCTCACGGTATAGCGCCGCAGCGACTTCTGCCCCCAACGGGTCGAGAGAGCCGACGATCTGCGGCAGGGTGTGCAGTTCCTTGAGCGCTCGCCCGGCGATGGTCCGCTCCGGGGTGAAAACCAGGGAGAAGTCCTTGCCGCCCTGCAGGCCGGACTCTCGCTCCAGAATCGGCAAACACACGGTTTGAGTTGTCCCGACCGGGACCGTCGAGCGAAGCATGACGGTATCACCCGGTTTTAGCACCCGCCCGATAACACGAGCAGCTTCCTCGATATGAGTCAGGACCGGCTGGTGATGTTCATCTACCGGGGTGCCGACCGCGACCATGTAGACATCGCTGTCGCCAGAAGTAAGCGCGGTCTCGAAGGTCAGCTGCCTGCCGGCCTGGTAGCGCAGCTGGTTGGCCAGGCCGGCTTCATAGAAATGAGGCACTCCCTGGCGGAGCGATTCGATCACCGAGGCCTGTTTTTCGATGCCCAGCACCTGGAATCCGGCATCGGCCAGGACGACGGCGAGCGTGAGCCCGACAAATCCAAGCCCCAGCACGGCGATCTTCTTGGTTTTGATGTCTGCCTGCTGCCACAGGTTCAGGAAAGAGACGACGTCGACGACGCGCCCGGCATCGTCCACTACCACCACCTTGCCCGCTCCCCTATCCAACATGCGCGAGCTGCCCTTCAACATCTGCATGACCGACTCGTACATCCTCATCGGAGATGTCTGGTTGGCGACCGCGATCGGATCGGAGGTCATGATGGCTGCCACCGCATCGTCCAGGTCAACATCATGCAGGATCGCCGAGCGGATATCGCCATCGGTCACCACCCCAACCATGCGCCGATCGGCATCAACGACTACAGCGATACCCGAGAGCCCTACCCGGTGGGGGGCGCTCTCGATCACCCTCATCGTCTCCCGGATGGACATATCCGGAGTTACCAGCAGGCCTTCGATATTCTTAGTCATCGCAGAATGTATTCACCTTCCGGCTCGCGTGAAGAGCATCCCTGATCAGTGACGGTAGATCAGATGGCGGAACTTTTTCTTGACATCCGCCGGAAGCAGATCCTTGAACGTCTTGGGGAGCAGCTTAGTGAGGCGCTGCGGTGATAGCGCCAGCAGGGCGCGCCGGGCCAGGCGTGCCCGTTTGTATGCGCGCAGGGCACGCATCTGGGCGCGGTAGACGGATCTCGCAGAATCCCGCCGCGCTTCATCGGCCTTGCGGAAGATTCCCCACAGCTCGGAGTTTTCCGAGCGGATCACGAGCGGCATGAGTTCGGCCCGAGCCGCGATGCGGGAAAGCGTGACCTCGGAATAATAGTAGGTATGCACGCAGCGATACCAGAAATCCGCCAACGAGCCATCCGGCTGCATCATGTCTGGCACGGCGATGTAGACGAGGCCATCTGGCGTGAGTGCCTGATTCACCTTTTGCAACACTTCGATCGGGTCCAGCAAGTGCTCGAGGACATGGCGGAATATGATCAGGTCGAAGCGGCCCTGGTTGGCTGCCTGCCAGTCCGAATCGACGTCCCGGGCGACCAGCTCTCCACCGATCCGGCTGGTGAAGTGATCGGCGCAATAGTCAGAGGGCTCGATCCCGGCGATCGCCAGGCCTGGCACCTGCCCACGTATGGTATCCAGGCACCAACCTAACCCGCAGCCGATGTCCATTGCCGATTTGAATTGCCCGCCCGTATACTCTTTTAGGCGTTGCCAGACCGTACGCGCCTTGCGCTGCTCCTTCTCGGCGGCTTCTTGCGCGTCGAAGCGGTAGAACTGGTCGTACTCTGTGGCATAGAAGCGGTCGTAATCGCTCTTTGTCCAGCGGGGGTTTAGGAAGACCAGCCCGCAGGTCATACAGATCGAGACGTAGGTAGGCCAGCCAAATTGGCCTACCTCGGCGATTAAGCGGGTGCGAGAGGTATCGCACAGGAGGCAGTTTACCGGTTCGAATGTCTTTTCGGATAAAGTTGCTGGCACGTGTTCCACCGGATTTACGATCCTGATTACCCTACGGATCCGGGGTTCAGGGAAGATTCCCGATTAAGGGATACCAGGATCTGTTCGTCTGCCGAACGACTGGCTGCCAGGGCGATCTCCAGGGCGCGGATGCCGTCCCCCAGCGTGCAAGCTGGTTGGGTCTCGCCCCGGATGACGGACAAAAAATGCGCCATCTCTGCCAGGAATAGATCGTTGCGCTCGAAAGCCTCCGGCGCCGGGAAGCGCTGCCAGCCTTGTTCTGCTCGATAAACTTCCGCAGCTCCATCGGCGTTATCCCAGCGGATCGTCCCCTGGGTACCGATAATTTCCAGGTCGTGCACCGGGGGTTTGCGGTTAAAATCGAGCTCTACGCTGCCGATCGCTCCCTGGTTGAAGCGCAGCCCGATCTCTGCCGTATCCTCGACGGGTAGATCAAAGTCGTTCAGCTGCCCGGTGAAAGCCCACACCGCCTCGACCTCGCCCAACAGCCAGCGCAGGGTGTCCAGCGGGTGACACAGGGTCAGTACCACCCCGCCTCCCAGGTCTGCCCGGCTGCTGTAGTTGCCCCGGTAATCCTCCCAGGGGTGCATCCCCGGCAGGTACTCTCCGTAGACCGCCCGCGCCGATAGTGGCCGCCCGATGGCCTCCTCTTGCAACAGTCGTTTAATGCGCTGCAAGCCGGGATGAAAGCGGAACTGGAAACCGACCAGCACGCCTACCCCCTGCCGCTGTACAGTTTTCTCCAGCTCAACCACCCGCTCCATAGAATGGGAGACGGGCTTCTCGAGCAGCAGGTGGCAGCCGGCTTCCACCGCCGGGATAGCAATCTCCAGGTGCTGTGCGGTGGGATTGGCGACGATCACCGCAACCGGTCTGGCTGCTAACGCCTGCTCCAGATCGGTCATCACGGGCAATCCGGCCAGGTCTTCCTCCGGAAGCGTGCTCTGGTAGGTGCGGTAAAGCAAGATATCCGTCTGCCCCAACCTTTGCAGGTTGCGCAGGTGGCGGCGGCCGATCGAGCCCAGCCCGGCGATCAGGAATTTCATTTAATCCTGTCCGTCATAGCCCCAGGCTGCCAGCGTCGCCCCGGCAACTTCCTGAAAGACCTGCTTATCGTGCGGTGTGAACAACTCGCGCCAGTTCCCTTGCTGCCCCTTCTTGACGGTCTGCACCAATTCTCCGGCCTTGTGCTGCTGCCAGTCGGCATCCGGGTTCTGCTCCATCTCCTGTATCACGGTCTCTCTCAGCCCGGCAACGGGCCGGGTAGCGCCCAGGAAAGCCCACAGCTGTTCGAGCTGGGACCAAGGATCGGCCAGCAGATCCTCGTAGCGCAGGAAGGTGTAGCGGTCGTGGAACAGTTCCCGCCCGGCCCGGTCCGTTTCGCTCAGGTTGTGCACCCAGCCCTGAGCGGCGCGCTGCAGACCTTTCGCCCTAAACAGTGAGCGCCTGCCGCCCTGGAAGTGCTCTGGATGTTGCATAAAGTCGGCGCGAATCTGCAGGTCACCCTTCGAGAGGTGTTGGGTGCCATCGATAAAACTCTGTAGCCGGTGTGAGAGGACCGTGTCGCGCCCGTCACGGATGATGAAGATCAGCCGGGCGTCCGGGTACACGGCGTGGGTTAAGCGCACCGCCTCCCCATCCAACAGGCTGTTCGGGCTCTTATCCCCGACGATGGTCTTTCCTTCTCTCCGCGCCTCGCGCTCCAAAACGAAGTCAGCAACCGCCCGCAGGATAACCGGCGACAGATCCCGACCCCGGTTCCAGCGATTGCTACGCCGCGCCAGCCAGGCGCTCACCTCTTCCCGGTCCACCAGAGACAACAACAACGGCGGGCGGGTGAAGAAATGCGCCTGCCAGTTGCAATGCACCTGCGGGTGCAGCCGGATCAGGCGCGCCAGCAAGGTGGTGCCGGAGCGGGCGTGCCCAAAAATGAAGAATTTGTCCAGTGGGAAGAAGGCTTTCGCCTCCACCACTTCATCTGGTGTGATGGCGGGGATTTCCCGCTGCTGCCGTCTTCCGCCGCCTCCGGCAGAGGTTCCGTTAACCAATATTCGACCGGCAAGTCTGACGCGATCCAGGAATTCCAAATCTATAGCCTCATCAGCCTCATCCCCTGGCGAAGCTGAGCAGGTAGGCGCCCGTCCGCCGGCCAGCCTTCCCGTCGGTGTAGGTGCATTCCTGTTCGACAAATGCTCGCTGCGCCTGGCGGTCGCGGCCGGGATGCTCCAGGTATGCGTTGATCGCCTGGCAGAGTTCCTCTTCACTGCTTGCCTCACGGCACGCTCCAGAACGGCGGAAACGCGAATGGGTCGGCCAGTTGCCGATTTGCGATAATGGGAGGGTATATTCCCCCGCCCAGCCGGTTGGAGAGTCGATAATGGCGCTGACGATCGGTGCTTCGTGTATAGAAGCCTCGACAACCATGGTCGAATAGACAGTCAGGAATACGTCTGAATAAGCCATCATCGAGGACTTCTCGGGCATATCCTCGCCAGAGTAGTAGCCCAGCTCTCCCCCCAATGGCACCGGCTCGACCAGGTAGACGTGCGGCGATCTGGCGACCAGTTCCCGGATCTGCTCCCGTTCGTTCGCCCAGCGCTTCACGTTGGTGAAGTGGTTCGGGTGCAGGCGCACGAG
>DATDRQ010000212.1:0-2639 GCA_035291645.1 Anaerolineales bacterium | reverse complement strand
ATCCAGGCCCAGGTCGTCAACCTATTAGAAGATCTCCAAGATGAGTTCGGCCTGACCTACCTGTTCATCGCCCACGACCTGAGCATGGTGCGCCACATCTGCGACCGCGTGGCGGTCATGTACCTGGGTGTGATGGTCGAGCTGGCGGAACGCGACGAGCTGTACGATAATCCATTGCATCCTTACACCCAGGCGCTGCTCTCGGCGGTGCCGGTGCCGGACCCAAAGACGAGCCGCAAACGCCAGCGCATCATCCTGTCCGGCGACGTACCCAGCCCGATCAACCCACCCTCCGGTTGCCGCTTCCACCCGCGCTGCCCGATCGCCATGGAGGTCTGCTCGCAGCAAGAGCCGGAATGGCGAGAAGTGACCCAGGGGCATTGGGTGGCCTGCCACGCAGTCAATCCCTAGGAAATCATGCTAGAACTTGAACAACTGCTCACCATCCCTTCTGTCGATCCGGATGGCGGTTTTGACATCTCGCCGGATGGGAAGCAGATTGCTTTTTCCTGGAACCTAACCGGACGCTGGGAGATTTACCTGGTGGTACTGGATGGCGCCGCTATTCCCCGCCAGGTCACCTCCGGGCCAGGCGGGAAATTCTCCCCCAGGTTTTCCCCGGACGGAAACCGGCTGGCTTATGTCTTAGACCTGGATGGCAGCGAGGCGTTTGACATTTGGGTCTGCGATCTAAGGTCAGGCAGCCACACCAACCTGACCCCGGACACCTCAGAAATCATCCAGCTCCATCTCAGCTGGTCGCCAGACGGTGCACAGATCGCGTTCGCGTCGGATCGCTCCGGCCAGTTTGACACTTATCTAATGCCGTCTGGCGGAGGAATGGCGCGCCTGGTCCTGGCGCTACCCCACCCAGATTGGGAGGTGGTCTGGTCCCCAGATAGGCGTCACATAGCGGTGGTATCAGAATTTCAGGGCCAAGACTTCATGGCAACGATCGTGCCTCTGCAGCAGGGAAATCCACACCCGCTGGCTGTTGACGGCGAGATTATTAATGCGAAGGAAGCCTGTTGGTCTCCGGGCGGCAGGCAGCTGGCCTTCACTTCGGATTTCCACGGGCGATATGAGATCGGCATTTATGACCTGCAGAGCGGCAAAATTGATTGGCTCACCAGTGGGGATCGGGATTGCCGGACGCCGGATTGGTCGCCGGATGGGCAGCAGCTGGCTTACGTCAATAGCCAGGGGCCGGACACATGGATCGTCCTTTACGATCTGGCGGGCGAAACCTGCACCCGCTTCCAGGTCGACCATGGCGTGCATTACGCGCCCAAGTTCACCCCGGACGGGCGCCAGGTAGTATTCGTCTTCGATAATCCCCGCCAGCCAGCCGACCTGTGGCGGCTCTCCCTGGAGTCCGGCCAGGTTTTTCAGCTGACTCGGTCTCTGCCGGCCGGGCTGCAAAACGAGGAATTTATTTTTCCCGAGCACATTTCCTACCCCAGCCTGGACGGTACACCCGTGCCGGCCTTGCTCTACAAACCGGCGACAGCCTCCGCCAAGACTCCCGGAGTTATCGTGGTCCACGGAGGTCCCAATTGGCTGTTCCAATACCTGTGGTATCCGTTTATGTCCCACCTGGCCAACCGCGGCTGGGTCGTGCTGGCGCCCAACTACCGCGGATCGACCGGGTACGGGCGGGACTGGCAGCTGGCCAACCGTTACGACCTGGGCGGGGTAGACACCGCTGACGTCGCCGCCGGAGCCGACTTCCTGGTGCGGGGTGGCCTGGCCGACCCGCAGCGCATCGCCGTCACCGGGCGCAGCCACGGCGGTTACCTGACCATGACCTGCCTGACCCAGTTCCCCGAGCGCTGGGCAGGCGGTTCAGCGATTGTTCCCTTCTTGAATTGGTTCACCTCTCATGCGAATTCTCGGGTGGACCTGCAACACTGGGACCTCGAGAACATGGGGGACCCGGACCAGAACCATGACCTGTGGCAGGCGCGTTCGCCGTTCTTCTTCCTCGACCGCCTCCAGGCGCCGGTACAGTTGATCTGCGGCGGAAATGATCCGCGTTGCCCAGCCTCTGAATCGATCGCCGCCCAACAGGCGTTGCAGGCGCTGGGTAAACCCGTTGATCTGGTCCTTTACCAGGACGAGGGGCACGACTTCTTGAAGCTGGAAAACGTTTTGGATGCAGAGAAGCGCCGGGTATCTTTTCTGGCACAGGCCTTAGAGGAGTTGGGAGAGATGAAGCGATGATCAGGCTGAGTGTATTTGACGAGAATCAGATCAAATCGATCCACGAAGCCACTTTGCGCGTATTAAGTGAGACCGGGGTGGTCTTGAGACATACTGAAGGGCGGACGCTCCTGAAGGAAGCGGGGGCAATCCTGGATCATGAGCGCATCCTGCTGCCACCTGGCCTGGTCGGGCAGGCAGTTGCCCAGGCACCCAAAACGGTGACGATCCGCGGCCGGGGAGGGCAGAGCCGGATCCTGGGGGACGGGGAACTGCACTGGCACAACCTGGGTGGGGCGCGGGATGTCTTCGACGCCAAAAGCGGGCATAAACGCCCGGCGGTCCTGCAGGACGTGCGCGACAGCGCCCGGTTGCTGGACGCGCTGGAGAACGAGAGCACCATCACGCCTTTCTTCACTCCCACGGATGTACCGGGG
>DATDRQ010000211.1:0-6325 GCA_035291645.1 Anaerolineales bacterium | reverse complement strand
CGGGCATACTCGCCTGCCAGGCAATAGTATCGAGCGGCGTGAGAAAACTCTCCGGCATTGCGGAAGTGGAATGCAATTTGACCGGCGAAGGAGGATGGATCGGCGTCCGGCGATTGGTCAAGCAGGGCTTTAGCGATGCGTGCATGGATCACGCGCCTGCGGGGCAGGCTGATCCCCTCATACACCAGGCTACGCAGCTTCTCGTGGGTAAAGTCGTAGGTAATCTCAGAATCTTCGCCCCGCCCGACCATCCCCTGGATAAACCCGCGGGCGAGCAACTCTTCGAGCGAGAGGATGGTTACTTCTTCGGAAAGAAGGCTGGCTTTGCGGAGAGTATCGAATCCGAAGGAGCGACCGATCACCGCCGCGTTCGAGAGAAGTTCACTCGCTTGAGAGCTGACCTGCGAAAGCCGGGAATCGAGCAACTCGCGCACGTTGACGGGAATAGGAACCTGGCTGGTAATTGCGGCGCTCTGGGTAAGATCGAGAACCGAAAGATACTCCACGAGGAAGTATGGTAATCCTTCGGATTCCCGGTAAAGTCGATCCATAATGGCTGGAGAAATTTGTTTATCCGCCACGGATTGAATCAATTCGAACACTTCTGCCTGGTTCAGGCGATCCAATGAGAGCAACCGACCCCTACCCGACCTCTGTGCTTCGACAAGTATATTCCGTAAGCGGTGACCAGGCCGGACATCCTCTCTCCGCCAGGTTGCGAGTATAAAGAGCGGATGACCGGAAGACTTGCGCAGGATATAAGCGAGCAAATCCTTGGAAGCGTTATCGGCCCATTGCAGGTCATCAAGAAACAGGATTCCCGGATTGGGACCCTGGCACAGCCACTGAATCAGCCGATCCATGGCTTCAAACAGACGGCCTTGTGAGGCAGTGCTTTCTGGTAAGGGAACAAGGTTCTGCCGAAGGGGGACGGGAGCCAGCTCCGGGAGCAGGCGGGCGATTTCTACCAACCACAGCTCCGGTAAGGCGGATAGATCTGCGGTCAAACCGGGCTGGTCGAGCGCAGCCCGGAGTCCTTCGACAAACGGACCATAGGGGAGGTTCACCTCACCTTCAAAACAGCGTGCTCGAATCACAACGGAATTATTCCGGCTGGCGAAAGCCAGGAATTCCTCGGCGAAGCGGGTTTTCCCGACCCCAATTTCCCCTTCGATGGCAGCGAAGGCACGCGCCGATTTCGTATAGGTGTAGAAGGCGAGCAGCTGATCCCATTCCTTGAGGCGCCCGACCAACGGAAAAGTTAAAGGGGAGCTGAAGAAATCTCGATCCGATCGAACTTGCGACTGAGCACGGGGAATATGTGGAGGGATCAGGTTATTTTCAAGGATTTCGGTGTAGAGCTGGGTGGTCTCCAAAGATGGAATGACGTGAAGTTCTGAGTCAAGAATACGGCGGAGGTCATGGTACTGTCGCAAGCCTGCATCCCGACGACCTGACCAGGTATATAACTTCATTAATTCACGGGCAGCATTCTCGTTCAGTGGATCGATTGACTGTGACCGGCGGGTGAAGTTGATGGCCTGTTCGAATTCTCCCAGGTAGGTGTGGCAGGCAGCCAGGTTTTCCAGGGCAAACGTATACTTCTGGCGCAGCTCTTCGGATTGCATCGACTGCCAGTCGTCGAAGGTCGAACTGTCTCGCAGGGTAAAGCCAGCCAGGAATTCGCCCCTCACCAGATCGACCGCAGCGCTCAAATGGTCAATACACTTGCGACAATCCTCAGTTGAATGGTTATGGTTCGAGCAATTCGAACCATGTGACTCGAACTCACGCAGGTCAATCCACCAACCGGCGGTTGTATCCAGACCGATCAGCTCGCGGCTGATCTGTAATCCTTGCCCGCCTAAAGAACGTTTTAAGGCGGAAAGGGTGCGGCGCAAGGCGGAGCGGGAGTGAGCCTGATCCAGGTCAGGCCAAAGGAGGGTTGCGAGGATATCCCTTGGCTGTTGATCTCCGGCTACAGCCAGATAAACTAATAAAGCGATCGCTTTGCGGGTATCGACCTGGATAGTTTTCCCATTTGTTTCGATGACCGGGGATCCGAGCAGCCGGACCTGGAAGTGTGGCACCTTAATGCTCCTATAATCCCGGGTATTTTACTCGAAAAAGGAAACCAACCCCGCCCTGGAACGGCTTTCGTAACGATTTTTGGACGCTTAGAAATTAAAATTGAAAAATATTATCTAGTAAAGGAGAATGGAACATGGGGAAGATACTAAAATGGATCGGGATTGGCCTCGGCGGATTGGTGCTGCTCTTGATTTTGATCCTGGTTGGATTGATTATTTACGGGCAGGTCTCCTTTAAACGTACCCTCGATCGACCGGTGCCCGTGATCAACGCAGATACGAGCCCGGAGGGAGTAGCCCGCGGGGAATATTTACTGGAGAACGTGATGGGGTGTGATAAGGCATGCCACTCTCCGGAAGGAAATCCTTATCTGGGAGAATCCGAGGCGATCAACTTTGGGCCGGTTAGCGGCGTCTTCACGGTTCCGAACCTGACACCCGACGAAGAGACAGGGCTAGGCGGCTGGTCAGATGGCGAGATCGCCCGAGCTATCCGGGAAGGGGTGGATCGGGAAGGGGTGGAACTGGTCGTCATGCCATCCTACAGTTACCATGCACTCAGCGATGCGGACGTGGCAGCCTTGATCGGGTATCTGAGGAAGCTCGAACCGGTCAAGAATGAGATGCCCCCGTTTCAGGTAAACACCATCGGAAAGGTTATGTTAGCCCTGGGAATGTTCGGGCCCGCTTCCGTAGGAGCACCCATTTCGTCCCCCCAAATGGCTCCTCAGCCCGGAACTACTGAGTATGGAGGCTATCTAGTTTCGATTGGAGACTGCCGGGCCTGCCATGGACAGGACCTGAGCGGAGGCCCCCTTCCGTTTGCAGAGGAAGGAACTCCGGAGTCTTCCGATCTTACTCCCGCAGGAGACCTGGCGAACTGGACAGAAGGCGATTTCTTAAAAGTTATGCGGAATGGGGTTACACCGGGTGGGCGGACGCTCGATCCGGAAGCAATGCCGTGGCCTACTTACGGCGGGATGACGGATGAAGACCTCCTATCTATCTTCTCGTTCCTGCGGACATTGCCGGCTGAGGAAAGGGGTAATTGAGATCGGGCAAGAATTCAATCATCAGAAATCAGCGATTCTTGATAAAATCAATCAGCTTTTCTGAGTGGATATTCCGACCTTAACTCGGAAGCGGGGTTGATAAATATGAGTGGTTTTCTGAAGTGGATGGGCGTCATCCTGGGAATTCTGATTGCTCTGATCCTGATTGCCGTCGCCTCCATCTATCTGATAACAGGAAATAAATTGAATCGGAGGTATGAAATCCAGGTTGAACCGTTAGAGATCCCGGCCGACGCCGAGGCCATTGCGCGGGGCGAGCATTTGGCGAAAGCCGTCTTACTATGCCATGAATGCCATGGCATAGACTTGTCTGGTTCAACGTTGGATGAAGGTCCGATGGTGGCAACGATCTCAATGAGCAATCTGACGTCAGGGAAAGGTGGAATCGGCGGAACATATACTGATGAGGACTGGGTGCGCGCCATCCGGCATGGCGTGAGAAAGGATGGAAAAGCACTCCTAATCATGCCATCACCCTGGTTCTACTTTCTTAGCGATGAAGATTTGGCCAGTGTTATAGCCTATGTAAAAAGCATTCCCCCGGTTGACAATGAGTTGCCGGAGAGGAGAATTGGCCCGGTTGGAAGGTTTTTTGTGTTGATGGAGCCGGGATTATTCGGTGCCGAGGGCATAGATCACAGCGCACCCCGTCCGCCTATGGTACTGCCAAGCGAGACAAAAGAGTATGGAGAATATCTGGCGAACACTTGCAAGAATTGCCATGGAGATAACCTGGGTGGCGGGGTACAGGTCGGCGCCGGATTGAACCTCACGCCGGGGGGCGAACTGGCAAACTGGACATTCGAGGATTTCGAGCAGGTCATGCGGTTCGGGGTGACTCCTGAAAACCGCCAGATTCTCTCGGATGATATGCCCTGGACGAGTTTCAAGCAATTGAACGATATTGAGATTAAGGCGATCTGGTCGTACCTCCAATCGATCCCTGCGGTCGAATCTGCTCCAGAGACTCAGGCGCCCTGAAAGACTTCCTGAAGAGCATGCTGAAATCCTCTGATTTAAGTTCGAATAGTTACCCAATCAATCCCTGGCTGGCAGCTGCACGGATCGGGTGGATCATCCTCCTTGTCCTTACGATCGCCCTGTTCGTCCAAGGAATTAATACCCGGTTTGGCGATCTGGTCCAAAACGCCGATACTCGCTCGTTATTGGATCTCGGGGTGACCAGCCGCACTCTCGCGATTTATGTTGTCTCGATCAACGTGATCCTCATTTCGGCGCACGCTATCATCGCGATGATCATATTCTGGCGCCGACCGGGTGATTGGTTGGCTCTCTTGGTGGCGTACGCTCTGGTAAGCAATGGAGCGATTATCCCGCTTTCTAGAATGTATGCGACTGGAGAGAATATTCTTACTGCGAATTTATTATTTATGATCATCGCCATTGTCGCCCTTATCTCGAGTATTAACCTGCTCTACCTTTTCCCGGATGGTAAATTTGTCCCCAAATGGACGATACTACCATCGATCTTGTGGGGTTTCCTGGCGATTTTTGCAGTTATTTTTCCACACTCTCCGTTAAGCCTGACGAGCTGGGCGATTCCGCTCCAACTGCTCATGTTATTAATCGTATCGTTGACGGGTGTGTACGCCCAGGTATACCGCTACAAAGAAGTATCGAGTCCAATCCAAAGACAGCAAACGAAGTGGGCAATTCTCGGATTGTTCGCGGCTGTACTTGGCCCCCTGGCGTTTTTTGTCCCTTTCGTCATCGTCCCATCTCTGCGAGTCCCTGAAGCTTCCAACTTGTTGTATCAAAATCTCGGGCCATCCTTCTTCACATTCTCTTTTCTTTCCCAGATGGTGGGATTAACCATATCCACGCTTTTCGGTCTGCTTTTCCCGGTATCGTTTGCTATCGCCGTACTCCGATACCGTCTTTGGGATATCGATATCCTGATCAACCGGGCTCTGGTTTATGGCGCCTTGACCGGTTTGCTCGTGATCATCTATCTCGTCAGCGTGGTCATCCTCCAAGGTGTCTTTCTGACCTTTACCGGACGGGGTCAATCTCAAATGGTAACGGTGCTTTCCACTCTAGGCATCGCGGCGTTATTCATCCCTTTACAGCGAAGGATTCAATCTGTAATTGACCGGCGGTTCTATCGAAGCAGGTATGATGCAGCAAAAACACTGGCAGCCTTCAGCAACAAATTGAGGGAAGAGGTTGATCTCAACCAATTGTGTGATCAGTTGAAGTCGGTGGTGCGGGAGACAATGCAGCCGAGCCGGATTTCGATACTATTGAAAGCACCAGATGGGCGATATCAGAAAATCGAAAAATAAGTGTAAAAGCCTGCTATCTCAACGGTTTTCGTAACGATTTCGGAACGGTTCCTCGATAAAATCAGGTATATATGGCATACCCCATCAAGAACTTCTGGCGAATTCTTGTCGGCGATTCCTCTCGAGAGGAGAAGGCATCTGTTCCCGTGGTCGGGGAAGGTCAAAGCCGAGGGATTGAGATCGGATTTGAATTCCCGGTCGAGGATCCGATCGTGGCTTATTTTCAGAGCGCTCCCGGAGCAGTAGAGGTCGATAAGATCAATCTGGACTCACCGGCGCTGCTTACACTCAAGCAAGCCGGGGTCAAGCTGGTGGTGCCCTTGATTAGCCAGGGCGAACTGATCGGGTTGCTGAATTTGGGAGACCGGCTGAGCGAGCAGGATTACTCGGTCGATGATCAAAGGCTGTTAAACAACCTTGCCAGCCAGGCGGCTCCGGCTGTGCGGGTCGCCCAGCTGGTGCGCCAACAGCAGATCGAGGTACGCGAACGCGAACGATTAGAGCAGGAAATGAGGGTGGCCCGGATCATCCAGGAAACGTTGCTGCCGAAATCTGTCCCGGAGGTGCAAGGCTGGCGGGCAGACGCGTATTGGCAACCGGCACGCGCGGTGGGAGGCGATTTTTACGATTTTATATATTTACCCGATGGGCGGCTGGGGATCGTGATTGGTGACGTGACGGATAAGGGCGTCCCGGCTGCATTGGTCATGGCAACCACCCGCAGTTTCCTGCGTTCCACCACCGAACGTGTTTCGGCCCCTGGAAAAGTACTGGAGCGGTTGAATAACCTGTTGGTCGCAGATATCCCGCGGAATATGTTTGTAACCTGCCTGTACGTGGTCCTCGATACAAGCAA
>DATDRQ010000210.1:0-12693 GCA_035291645.1 Anaerolineales bacterium | reverse complement strand
CCTATCTCTTCCTCAGCGATTTCGCCTACCTGCAGCCAACATAGAGACAGTATCTGAAGTAATCCGATAAACCGAAAGAGAAGGGATTTATGGCGTTCTCATGTTTCCTTGACAATTAGGATTCAATAGGCATGTCATTGCGAGCCCGGCGCTTTTTGCGGGGTGAAGCAATCCCCTGCTATGCCGGGGCAGCTTCGTCGGCAAAGACCGCCTCCTCGCAGCAACATCCTACAATCTTGAGAAAGCCATAGTGCCCCTACACCACGATTGAAGAATTTTCGTAAAGCGGTTATCATTTGCCCTAAGAGCCATGATCCGGAGCGGGGACAGGTCGTTGGGCTAAGCCGCGGCGGGCTTCACAGGGAAACTCTGTCGTGACCGAACACGGTGTGTGATTCTGCATCGATGCTTCAAGGAGAAAACAGATGGATAATGATCTGCACGTCATCTTCGGCACAGGGCCACTGGGCAAGGCGGTCATGCGGGCGCTGGTCGCCCGGGGCAGGCCGGTGCGCCTGGTTAACCGCAGCGGGCAGGCGGACGTCCCGGCGGGGGTGGAGGTAGCCGCCGGGGAGGCCTACGACCCGGCCAGCGTGCGCCGGCTGGTCCAGGGGGCAGCCACCGTCTACCAGTGCGCCCAGCCAGAGTACACCGAGTGGGAAGAGAAGTTCCCGCCCCTGCAGGCGGCCATCATCGAAGGGGTAGCGGGCAGCGGCGCCCGGCTGGTGATCGGCGAGAACCTGTACATGTACGGCGATACGGACGGCAAGCCGATTACCGAGGACCTGCCCTTCCGGGCGGCGGGAAAGAAAGGCCGTACCCGGGCGCAGATGGCCGAAGCCGCCCTGGAGGCGCACCGCTCAGGCAGGCTGCCGGTGGCGATCGGGCGCGCTTCGGATTTCTTTGGGCCGGAAGCGCTCGGCTCGGTAACCGGCGAGCGCCTGTTCCCGGCCATCCTGGCGGGCAAGGGGGGCCAGGGCTACGGGAACGTCGACCTGCCGCACACCTACACCTACATCGAGGATTTCGGCAAAGCCATGGCGGTGCTGGGCGAGCGCCCGGAGGCGTTAGGCCAGGCCTGGCACGTCCCCAATCCGGAGACGGTCAGCACCCGCCGGTTCATCGAGCTGGCCTGCCAGCTGGCCGGGCAGCCGCCCAGGGTGAGCAGCCTGGGCAAAACGATGCTGCGCATCGGCGGGCTGTTCATCCCCGAGGCGCGCGAGATGCTCGAGATGGCGTACGAGTTCGAGAAGCCCTTCGTCGTGGATTCGACCAAGTTCGAGCGGACGTTTGGAATGAAAGGCACCCCGCTGCGTGAAGCGCTCACTGCTACCCTGGATTGGTACCGCCAGCATCCTGTGAAATAGCCCCAAGTGGGGAAAACTGCGAGGTCCGGTGCAGAAAAGCGAGATACAGCTGCTCTTCGCCTATAACGATTGGGCCAATGCCCGGCTATTAAAGGCAGCCAAAGAAGCCGGCCTGCTGCAGTACACCGCTCCCGCCCCGCTCAGCCACGGCAGCCTGCGCGGGACGCTGGTGCACGTCTTCGCCGCCGAGTGGGTCTGGCGGCAGGTCCTGGTCCACGTCGTCAACCACGGCACCCAGTTCCGCGGCGAGGCGGCGGTGTTGCTGAGCCAATATGGCTATTCACCCGGCGACCTGGATTTCATCGCCTTCCTGCGTCAGCGCGCTTGAGGAGATTGTATCCTCCAAAGGTTAGGATATAATCGAAGAAAACCTACCGGAGGCGTCCCGATGCAGATCACGAAGGCAGAAGTTATCCCCGCCGAACTGAAGCTGCGGCAGCCGGTTCGCATGGCGCACCTGCCCCCGATCGACCGCGTCACGGCGGTCTTCGTGCGCCTGGAGCTGTCTAACGGGCAGAGCGCCTGGGGCTGCACCGTCGCCCAGGAGCACCTGACCGGCAGTTCCTCGGAAGCGGTGGTGCATGCCTGCCGGGAATGCGCCGCCAAAGTCCCCGATTTACATCCCACCAACCTGGAATATTCGCTGGAAGAGCTCGCCCCGCTGACTAAGGAAGCCCCCTGCGCGTTGTGCGCCTTCGACCTGGCCTTCCACGACCTGCTGGGGCTGGCTGCCGGGCTGCCGCTCTACCGGCTGCTGGGCGGCTTCCGCAACCGCATCCAGACCTCGGCAACGATCCCTCTGGCATCAGTAGAAGAGAGCGTCGTCCTGGCGATGCGGCGCGCCCGGCTCGGCTTTCGCATGCTCAAAGTAAAGGGCGGCCTCGACCCAGAGGAGGACGTGCGCCGGGTGCAGGCCATCCAACGGGCTTTGCCTAACCACATCCTGCGCCTGGATGCCGACGGCGGTTACACCGTCCAGGCGGCAATCGACGTAGCCCGCGCCCTGGAAGGGGTGATCGAGATGCTCGAACAGCCCACTACGCCGGACGACCTGGCGGGGCTGCGCCAGGTGAAACAGCACAGCCCGGTGCCGGTCCTGGCGGATCAGAGCGCGGCCGGGCCGGCCTCCGTGCTGGAGCTGGCAACCCAGCACGCCGTCGACGGAGTCAGCGTCAAAGTGGCCTGCGGCGGGCTGCGCTGCGCCGGGCAGGTGGATGCCATCGCCCGGGCGGCCCATCTGGCGACTATGGTCGGCTGCCTGATCGAACCGGCCTTGCTGATCGCCGCCGGTCTGAGCTTCGCCCTGAGCAGCCCCAACGTGCGCTACGCCGACCTGGACGGTTTCCTCGACCTGGTCGATGACCCCTCCACCGGCGGCTTTCAGCTTAAGGATGGCTGGCTGATCGCCTCCGAAGCTTCCGGGTTGGGCTGCTCGGTGCAGTTGGATTGATGTTTTCGGCGGCTGGCATACTTCGTTTGCACGGAAAGCCGCCCTACGGGGAACTACTCCTGCGTCAGGCATCTTCAAGCCCGGTCATGGCTGCGCTGATCTCCCACAGCCGCCGGGCGACCGATTCGTCGTACGATACCGGTGAGGAAGGCGCCGGCTTCTCGTCCACGAAGTACTTGCCGCCGACCCCCTCCACCTCAGGCGAGGTCGCCAGATAAAGGCTGGTCCGCGCGCCGTGCTCCGGTGTACGGGCGGCGATGCGCTGGGCCAGCCGGATGCCCCTGCCGAACAGGTCCTTGTTGTTGTGTCCGAAGCTGGTCGCCACGAAGCCGGGGTGCAGGGCGTTGGCGGTCACTTCGCTGCCCTCCAGCCGGCGCGCCAGCTCGTAGGTGAACAAGACATTGGCCAGCTTGGACTGGGCGTACGCCCGCCAGCCGAAGTAGCGCTGCACCCCCTGCAGGTCAGCGAAATCGATCTGCCCATTGCGTTGCGCCTCCGAGGAGACGTTGACGATGCGGGAGGGAGCGCCCTCGAGGAGCAGATCCAGCAGCAGGTTGGTCAGCAGGAGGTAGCCCAGGTGGTTGAGGGCGAAGGTCATTTCGATCCCGTCGATGCTCTCTGAGCGTTTATTGAAGATACCCCCGGCGTTGTTCACCAGCACGTCCAGATGGTCGTACCTGCTGCCGAAATCCTGCGCCAGGCGCCGCACCTGTTCTCGAGAGGACAGGTCTGCCAGCAAGTACTCGACCCGGGGATTGCCGCTCGCCTGGCGCACCTGCCCGGCGACCGCCGCGCTCTTGTCTGCATCGCGCCCCACACCCACCACCGTCGCGCCCAGCCTGGCCAGCTCACGGGCGGTGACCAGGCCGATGCCGGCGGTAGCCCCCGTAACCAGCACGACTTTGCCCTGCATGTTCCTCTCCATCCTTTTTGCACCCATCAAAACGAATGGTCTAATTTTACTGGTTTCCCTGGTTTGCCTTTGTTAATATTGTGTAATATAAATGGGATGGAAACGAAAATCTAGAATTCGGCGCGCCTCAGGGAACAAACCGGCCGGTGTTCAGCGTCATAGAAGAGAAAATTTTAGTTCGTTGTTTTCTAAAGGAGCACTATTCCTATGGACGAGAATCGCACTCGAATCCTGATCGGCATCGGCGTTGCAGCTGCGCTGCTCGTCCTGTGCCTGGCTGTGGCCTGCGCCGGGTTCTATTTCCTGTATCCCGTGTACTTTGGCCAGCCGGCCTCGCCTGGCCCCGAAGCCCTGTATACCCAGGCCGCCGAGACGGTGGCAGCCCAGCTGACCCAGGGGGCTGCCACAACCGCCACCCCCACGGGGACCGGGATGCCTGCTTCGGCAACCGCCGTTCCCTCCAGCACTTCTACCAATCCCCCGCCTCCTTCGGCGACTTCGCTTCCACCGACCCCGGTCCCGCCGACGGCTACCCCGACGCCGATCCCCTGCAACTGGGCAAAGTATATCGAGGACGTGACCGTAAAGGATGGCACCGTCTTCACACCCGGCACCTCCTTCGTAAAGACCTGGAGGCTGAAGAACATCGGCAGCTGCACCTGGTCGCGCGACTACTTGCTGGTGTTTGCCGGCGGGGAGCAGATGGATGGGCCCAAGGCCAGCATGATCGACGAAACCGTCGACCCGGGAGAGACGGTAGATATCTCCGTCGAGTTGGAAGCGCCCGATCGGCCGGGCAGGTATCGCGGCTACTGGCAGCTCAGCACGCCGGGCGGGGCTGAATTCGGCATCGGCGCCGATCAGGAGGATGCCTTCTGGGTGGAGATCAGCGTGGCCGATTCCGGGGAATATCCGTACGACTTCGCCGTCAACTACTGCGCAGCCCGCTGGAGCAGCCAGGAGGGCAGGTTGGACTGTCCGGGCGACAAAGGTAACGACGATGGTTTCGTGATCCTGGTGGACAATCCGGAGATCGAGATCAACCGGCTGGAAAACGAACCGGCTCTTTGGACTGTCCCGGACGACGACGATGATGGTTACATCCGCGGCGAGTATCCGCCGATCGAGATCGACGAGGACCAGCGCTTTTCTGCCGTAGTAGGCTGCCTGTCCGAATCTCCGGACTGCGACGTCATCTTCCAACTCAGGTATCGCGTCGGGAATGGCGAGGAGCGCACTTTGTTCGAGACCCGCGAGGTGTTCGACGACCTGTTTACCAAGGTGGACATCGACTTGAGCGAATTCGAAGGCGAGGACGTCCAGTTCATCCTGGTCGTGCGGGCGAACGGCGACGCCGACGACGACAACGCCTTCTGGATGGTCCCGCGCATCATCGACTGATGCCGGTTAGTTCCTGCCGAGGGACCGGTTCTACTGCCTCCGGTCCCTCGGCGTCTTATTTAACCACGCCGATTTCTTTCCTGGAATCTACTCTCCGGCAGCCCCACGTTCAATAAGGAGTGTTATACTCTGGATTTGGTGTGTGTTACCAGCAGCGTTTGGGGGAAGGACTGAGTGGAGGATGATTAAGGCAGAGTCTTTCCGGGTGATCTGCCCCTCTTATCCGTTCGTGGTGATGTCCATTGAGCAATTGGTGGAAGGTCTTGCCGGCCTTCTGGAGACCGTTGGTATCCAGCGTGCGCATGTCGTCAGAGGATCCTACGGAGGCCTGGTCGCCTAGTGGCTGGTACAGCGCTGCCCGAGCGGGCGGAGAAAAATCGGAGGAGTTCATGTTCGATGTGCTTGTTGTGGGTGGTGGGCCGGCCGGGGTAACGGCAGCCCTGCGCGCCAGCGAGCTGGGCGCTAAGGTCGCGCTGGTGGAGCGGGACCGGCTGGGCGGGACGTGCACCAACGACGGGTGCGTGCCAACCCGGGTGCTCGCCCGAGCCGCTCGATTGAAGCGGGAAGCCGAACAATTTGAAGACTACGGATTTACCGCTTCCGGGCTCGACCTCGATTTCAGTCGCCTGCTGGCGCGTACCCAACAGATCGTCTACCGCATCCATGAGAAAAAACAGTTGATCAGTCACCTGCAGGAAGCCGGGGTCTCGGTATACGCCCGGGTGGGTGCAGCCCAGTTCGAGGACGCGCACACCCTGGCGCTGCCAGATGGGACGCGCTTGCAGGCAGAAAAGATTATCCTGTGCGCCGGAGGCCGGGCGCGCCGCCTGTCCTTTCCGGGCAGCGAGCACGCTCTGACCCACAGCGATGTCTGGACGTTACCCAAACTGCCAGGCTCGGTGGCGATCATCGGCGGAGCCGCCACCGGCAGCCAGCTGGCCTCGATCTTCGCGACCTTCGGCTCGAAGGTGTGGCTGTTGGAGATCTCGCCGCGCCTGCTGGCGATGGAGGACGCCCTGGTTTCCGAGGTGATCGAGGATTCCTTCGTCAATAAGGGCATCGAGGTCATTACGGGCATCGGCGGGGTCGAGCGCATCGAAGCCAGCCCGCCGGGATTTGAGCTGCATTACACGCAGCAGGGTGAGCCGCAGCACATCACCGTTGAGCACGTTTTGATGGCCAGTGGTTGGCCGGGAAACGCAGACGGGCTCAACTTGCCGGCGGCCGGGGTGGAAAGCGAGCGCGGCTACGTGGTGGTCGACGAATACCTGCGCACGACCTCGCCGCATATCTTTGCCGCGGGAGACCTGACGGGCCGGATGATGCTGGTGCAGAGCGCCGGTTATGAAGCCCGCGTCGCTGCCGAGAATGCTGTGCTTGGGGTCGGCCTGCCTTACTCGCATGACATCGTTCCCCACGGCGGCTTTACCGACCCAGAATATGGGAGCGTCGGACTGACGGAGGCGCGGGCGCGCGCTTTGGAGCCCGGCTGCCTGGTCAGCCTCGTCCCGTATGCCGACCTGGATCGGGCGGTGATCGACGACCACCCGGTCGGGTTCTGCAAGCTGATCGTCTCCCAGGAAACGCATCGCATCCTGGGCGCCCACGTGGTGGGTGAGCAGGCCCTGGAAGTGATCCAGCTGGTCGCCGCCAGCATGACCGGGGACATGTGGGTCGAACAGCTGGCGGAGTTGGAGCTGGCCTATCCCACCTACACCGCCATCATCGGCCTGGCTGCCCGGCAGCTGGTGCGCGAGCTCGGCGTGATGCCGCTCACGCCGCAGTGGCGGGCGCTTGGCAAGCCGCACGCTGCCGAGTGGGAGCGCAGCGAGGCGGGGGATAATCGCCCCGCAGGCCCATATTCCGGGCCGGGTTCTCGTGAGGAGCGGGGATGAGCTCAGGAGCCACCACTTCTCAGACCGCCTCCTCGACCCTCGATACGAAAACCGGGCTGTTGGGAGATCTCACCCTTGGGAAACTGATTATCCTGGCCGTATTCGGAATAGCCGTCCTGGTTTTCTTGTTCGCGCCGATCGCCGCCTTTTCCTGGCTCGCGAAGCCATTCACCGGTTTTCTGGTGGAGCACACCCTGGTCGTATCCAGCATAGACGGGTACAACTGGAACGCCGGGATGCTCGGCCTTACCTATCCTCAGCGGGTGATCCAGATCGGTGAGGAGAACACCGGGACATCAAAAGAATACCATGCGGCTATCGAACGGCTGGCAGCCGGCGATTCGGTGACCGTGCATACTACCCTCCCGGACGGCTCCCGCCAGCAGTACCCTAACCTGGCGACCATGCCGTTTGCTTCCAGGGATGTGGTGCGCCTTTTCTGGCTGCCTTACATCGTTGGGCTGGCGTTTCTGGTCATGGGGATGTGGATCTACCGGCTGCGCGGCCATACTGCGCCTGGGCAGGCGTTTGCCTTCTTCTGCGCCTGCGCCTCGATTGCCAGCTGCCTGCTGTTCGACCAGGTTACGACCCACGCCGGGCCGATCTTGTGGACCCTGGCGATCGCCCAGCAAGGCGGGGCGTTGATCAGCCTGGCGATGGTTTTCCCCGTGGTTTGGAAACCGGTCCAGAAGCGCAGCCGGCTGCGTTATCTCCCCTATGGCCTGTCGCTGGCGATCGCCATCTGGGGGGTCTCGATCCTGTACAAGGATTCCGATCCCTGGGCCTACATCTCTGCCTGGAAAGCCAGCTATTACTATACGACGATCGGTATCCTGGTATTCCTGGGGGTGATGCTCTACCAGCAGCACAATAATGCCTCCGTTGTCGTTCGCCAGCAGACCCGCATCGTCCTATGGGGGAGCGCCATCGCCTTTGTCCCGCTCGCCGCCTGGATGGTCGGGCCGCTGTTTGGATTCCTGCTCCCCTGGAACCCTGCCATCTTCCTGCCTCTGCTGCTGGTGTTTCTCCTGTCGGTTGCCCTGGCTATCCAGCGGTACCATCTGTGGGAGATCGACTACCTGATCAACCGCACGCTGGTTTACGGTATCCTGACCATCCTGCTGGCGTTGATCTACTTTGCCAGCGTCCTGGCATTTCAATACCTGTTCCGTATCCTTACCGGTGAGACCTCGGACTTCGCCGCGGTAGTCAGCACGCTGGTGATCGTGGCCTTATTTATCCCGTTGCGAAGAAACCTGCAAGTGTTCATCGATCTCCGCTTCTTTCGCAGCAAATATGATACCGCAAAGACTCTGGAAACCTTCAGCCAGACCCTGCGCGATCAAGTCGATCTGAACCGCTTGATCGAACGTCTGGAGATAGTGATCTGGCGGTCAATCATGCCGGCCCACATCTACACCTGGCTTAATGAAGGTTCTGCCTTCTGCCACCATAAGACTCAGGAAATGCAGCCTTCCCAGGCCGCTAGTTCTCAGCCAGAATTTGCGGATATCTCTGATCAGGATGCACTCATACCGTTCCTTCTGCATGCTTCCGGGGCCATCGATATTGAAAAACTGCCCCAGGGCGCTACAGGGACGGAGGTGCTGCGGTCAACGGGCGTCCAGCTCACCGTGCCTCTGATCACCCAGGGGAAGTTAATCGGTTGGCTTTCGATCGGCCCACGTCTCAGTGAGCAGGAATACTCCCCTGACGATCGCCTGTTGATCACCCGCCTGGCGGTCCAGGCTGCCCCGGCGGTGCGGGTCGCCCAACTGGTTGCGAAGGAGCAGGCCGAAGCCCTGGAGAAGGAACGCCTTCACCAGGAGATGAACCTGGCTCGCCGCATCCAGCTCGGCCTGTTGCCTTCCGAGCTGCCGGTGCTGAAAGACTGGTGTCTGGCTGCCTTTTACCAGCCGGCGCGCATCGTGGGTGGAGATTTCTACGACTTTATTGAATTCGAGGATGGCAAACTGGGCTTTTTTATCGGCGATGTGGCCGGAAAAGGAATGCCGGCTGCTCTGCTGATGGCGACTACTCGCACGTTGTTACGGGCGATGGCCCAGCCGGGGGTCTCTCCCGGGAAGGTGCTACAGCGGGTCAACAACCTGGTCAAGCGGGATATCACTACGAACATGTTCGTCACCTGCCTGTACGGTATCCTCGATCCGCACAGTGGAGATCTGGTGTACGCCAACGCCGGGCAAAACCTGCCGCTGCGGCGGACTGCCCAAGGAGTGCTCAATCTGCACGCCACCGGCGTGCCGCTCGGCTTGATGGAAGATATCGAGTATGAGGAATGCGAAGCCGTGCTGGAACCGGAAGAGTGCGTCCTGTTTTATAGCGATGGCCTGGTCGAGGCGCACGATCCCAACCGGGAGATGTTCGGGGGCCAGCGGCTCGAGGCGGTGTTAAATACCTTTGGTCACGACAGCAGCGGCCTGATCAGCGGGCTCTTGAGCGAGTTGAAGGCCTTCACCGGACCTGAAGGAGAGCAGGAGGACGACATCACGCTCGTCGCGCTAAAGCGGGAAAGCGCGGCAGAATCTGCCGCGGCCGATTCTGCCGTGCCAGAATCTGCCGCGCTAGAATCTGCGGGGCAAACCGAAACGGTTAAAATAGTAGAGGGACAGAATCCGGCAGGGGACAGACTACCAACCCAGAATGGGTAGAGATAGCATAGACCGATCTTCGATGCGAGGAAGGGCAACCCGATGTTTCGAACCAATCTTTCTCTGACGGTTCGCAAGGTTCATAAGGGGATGGTGATCGTCGATATTTCCGGGGATGTCACAGCCGCGGCTGAAGGCTCCCTGATGGAGACGCTCATCACTACCAAAGCAGAAGGCGTCCGGGTGATCGTCCTGAACTTCAGCGGCCTGGCCTATATGAACAGCAGTGGGATCGGCATGCTGGTCACCTTCTTGATCCGGGCCAACCGCCAGAGCCAGCGCGTCGTCGCTTATGGTCTCAACGAGCATTACCGCCAGATCTTCGATCTAACCAAGCTCAATGAAGTCATCCACGTCTATGATACGGAGGCAGATGTCTTAGCGGGGGAAGCCGTATCATAGAGATGTTTGCTCCGCCGCACGACCGTCGCCCCACTATGGGGTAGTCACGAGAGTTCAGGGCTTACCCTATCGATCAGGAACTGGTTGAGGGCCTCACGCGCGGCAGGCAGGTGCTGCATGGCTGCCCAGTTCCCCGCGAACCACCCGGAAGTAGAGCCAGACAGCAAGAAGAGGAAAGGATCTTGTTTGGCAGGCTCGCCGGCTACCCGGGCTTGCTCCCAGTAAGGGGTCAGAGCTGCCTGCCAGCGTGAATAGTTTGTTGAAAGCCAGGTGCGCAGCTGGCGGTATTCATCCTCATCCTCCCGGCTGGCGGCTTTAGCCCGAAAAACGCGGATCACCAGGAATTCCAGTACATCCCAGCGCATGACGAATTCCCTGAGATCGGGGTCGCCGATCTGCTTGAGGATGGCGCGCGTGAAAAGGTTTATTGCCTGCTCGGGCATTTATGACCTTCCGTCTCCATCCCAGTGCCAACCGGCCTGCCCGGTCAGCAACCACAGTAATTCGTCCAGATCGAGGTCCGCCAGCGAATCCAGGCGCAGGTCAGCGTGATCTACGGGCAGATCGCGCGTGAGAGGATTAGGAACCGCCACACAACACAGGCCAGCTTGTTTGGCTGCAGTGATGCCATTGGGAGAGTCTTCCAGGGCGATGGCTTCTTCTGTTTGAAGGCCTAAGCCTTCCAACACCGCCAGGTACAGGTCGGGCGCGGGTTTGGTCGCCAACACGTCGTCGGCGCCGCGGATGCAGTCGAAGAATTCATATAGCCCCAGGCGGGAGAGGTGACCGGTGACCCACTCGCAAGGCGAGCTGGAGGCGACGCCCAGCTTCAGGCCCAGCTGCCGGGCGCGATCCAGGTACTCTCGCACCCCATGCCGGACTGGCTGCTGGTCGATCAGCTGCGCCTCGCGCTCCCGGCGCGGTGCGGATAAAGTTTCCCGGTCGACCGGACGGCCCAGCTGATGTTCGAGGTGGACAAGAAAATCAAAAGTAGCCTCGGCCCGACCGATATCATCCGCCCAGTCGGATAGGGAGAGCTGGCAGCCCTGCTCCTGGAAGAGTTCCTGCCAGGATTGGAAGACGGGCGTTTCGGTATCCAGGATCAGTCCGTCGAAGTCGAAGATCAAGCCCCTGATCAACGTTTCCCTCCTATCCAGGCAGCTCGCGGCGTACTTCTTCGATGATTCTGGCCGCCACCTCGTTCAGCGCCTGGACCTCATCGCCGTCTGTGTGGCTGGCACGCCAGTACAGGTCGAGCAGTTCCATGGGGGTGAAGGTGCCGATGGCCTGGTCGCCGGGCAGACGCACGCGCGCCTCGGCCTGTGGGCGTTTCACCAGGTGGAACTCGAACGCCCCGGCGCAGTGCTCCCGCAGGGATTGGTCGTCGATGGAGGTCTCCCATTCGCGTGGATATTCTACGACCAGGCGCACGATAGCCCCCTGCATCTGCTCGGGAGCCGGCAGGGCCGCTCGCAGCCGGACGCCGACCTCCTCCTGAGAATCCAGGCAGACGTAGCGACTGATGAAAGGCCGGATGCCCTCCAGCTGGCGCCACTCCACCTGGGTCTTGCCGCGCTCGACCCGGGCGACGACGAAGAATTTATTGTCTTCGATCTCTCCGAAGTCGACCCGCTCGATCGATCCAGGGTAGATCACCGGCGGGTAGGCGTTCTCGTTCAGGTTTTGCGGCTTGTGGATGTGACCCAGGGCGACGTAATCCAGGCGTGGGTCGCGCACCAGGGAGCCGGGCAGCACCAGATCATTCCCCAGCATCACGGTGCGCTCTCCGCCGTACGTGGCCCCCTGGACGGAGGCATGCGCAGTCAATATGACGGGGATATCCCGATCGGCTTCATCAAGCCAGTTGTGCACCAGCTCGGTCAGGCGGTCTTCCAGTGCTTCATAGACCTGTCCAAGCGACTCCGGGTTCATATCGAGGTGGGCCATCAGCCCCGAGCGGGAGACCCAGGGCAGCGCCAACACCTGCAGGGGAAGCCCTTCCAGGTCGGCGGGCCTCAGGAAGGCAGGCCGGTCGATCACGCGCACGTGCGGCACTTCCAGGGTGGCGAACTCCTCCACCGCGTGCGCCCGGCCCAGCGCCGGGGAGAGGTCATGGTTTCCGACCAGCAGCAGGGTTGGGATGCCGGCCTTGGAAAGGCGAATGATGCGCCGCCCCCACTCGCGTTGGAAGGTGGGCGCCGGGTTGCGATCTTTGTAGGCATCCCCGGCAAATAACACCAGGTCGACCTTCTCCCGGATAGCCGTGTCTACGATCGTGTCCAGCGACTTGAGAAAATCCATCACCCGCATCGGCAGGCCGGTGTGCGGGTCATGGCGACCGTAATTCGCCATGTCGATGTGAGCGTCGGCAAAATGTAAGATTCTCGGCATAGGATTATCCCCCTCTATCCACCCAACCGGCTGAGTTGTTCCCAGCCTGGGGTAAAGTTCGGGTTGAGGCGCACGGATTCGCGCATATCATCCAGCGCGCCTGGAGCGTCGCCCAGGGCTTCGCGCGCCAGGCCGCGCCAGTAGAAGCTCTCCTCCAGGACCGGCTCGCTGATCGTGTCGTTCAGCGTCGTGTTCGCCAGGT
>DATDRQ010000209.1:0-11970 GCA_035291645.1 Anaerolineales bacterium | reverse complement strand
AGTGATTCGCGTTCAGAACGCCGGACCACGCCGGTGCTCGTTTGCGGTTAATGCATCGTTTTATGGATTGGGCATTCCCTGCGAAGGAGTCTTTTTAAAATGACCAATTATTTAATCCGCCGGTTTTTTCAAATGATGGTCGTCGTCCTGCTCTCCACCCTGGCGATCTACGTCCTGCTTAACGTCGCCCCGGGTGGACCGCTGTCAGGCAAGCGCCTGGCGGCGAGTGACAAACAACGCGTCAGCGATGCGGACATCGCCCGCCTGGAGGCTTATCTCGGCCTGGACAAGCCGATGGCCCTGCGCTATATCACCTGGCTGGCGGGCGACGACTGGCTGGGCGCCGATTGGATATACGTAGGACTCTCTCAATACAAAGAGCTGAAGACCGGCCGGGATGGCCAGCCGATCGTCGAGATCGACCGCGATACCGGCGAGGTCACCAATACTTATGAAAGCTACCGCTTCTGGCCCAACCCCGGTCCGGCCAACCTCAACCCTGGCTACCGCTTATGGGTTTGGGGACAGAAGAACGCGGATGGCACCGTATCGGCAGATCAGATCCAGGTCAAACCAGCGGTTACCACCAGGCCGCCGGCGGATGTGACCGTCGTCGGTGATATCAAATCGCAGGAAGGCTGGGTGATCCAGATCGAAGACCAGAACGGGAGATTGTACGACATCATTGCCAGCGAAGAGACCGCCTGGGTTTTCCCTGCCGGCGAAGGCCGGCCGCGGCCGGAAGCCGGCCGCTGGGCCAACGTCTCCTGGCTGTTCGGATCGGGCGGTTTGCTGGGGAAATACGCCGGTTTTCACGGCTCGACCGAGGGCATGCTGCGCATGGACTTCGGCTTCTCCTGGAAGCTGGCCCCCGGCCAGCCCGTCTCGAGCCTGATCATGAGCCGCCTGGGCAACACCATCATCCTGATGAGCACGGCGATCTTACTCTCGTTGATCGTCGGCATCCCGATCGGCGTGTACTCCGCCGTCCACCAGTACAGCAAGACGGATTACGTCGCAACGACCTTCGCCTTCTTCGGCTCGGCCATGCCGGTCTTCTGGTTCGGGCTGATGCTGATCCTGATCTTTTCATACCAATTCAAAGAGTGGGGGCTACCCTTCATGCCCTCCAAGGGCGTGGCTTCGCTGCGGGCGGCGCCCGTGGGCAGCTTCCTGGACCTGATCAACGCCAACCCGGGCAGCCTGGTAGACCGGGGTATGCACATCGTCCTGCCGGCGCTGATGTTGGGCCTGCTGTACATGGCCAGCTGGAGCCGCTACTCGCGCTCCTCCATGCTGGAGGTCTTGCGCCAGGACTACGTGCGCACCGCCCGCGCCAAGGGTCTGCTTGAGCGGATCGTGATCATCAAGCACGCCCTGCGAAACGCATTGATCCCGGTGATCACCATCCTGGTGTTCGACATCGCCGCCATCTTCTCCGGGGCCATCCTGACCGAGACGATCTTCAGCTACCCGGGCATGGGCCGGCTTTACTTCGACGGCCTGGTGCAAAGCGACTGGCCGGTGGTAATGGCCTACCTGTTCATCACCGCCGTATTGGTCGTGATCGCCACATTGATCCGGGATATCGTCTACACCATCGTCGACCCGCGCATTCGATTCTCATAACGGAGTGTTAATTAATGGCAGCCATCGCTGAATTGGATAGTGAGAGTTTATCTTCGGTCGTCGAGGAGACCCCCTGGAAGATCGTCTGGAAGCGCTTCAAGAAGCACAAGCTGGCCCTGGCCGGCATGGTGGTGATCGGCTTGATCCTGCTGGCCTGCCTGCTGGCGCCCTGGATCGCGCCGCACGACCCGATCAAACAGAACCGGGACGCCAACAACCAGATCATCCGCAACGGCCCCATTTCGGCGGAATACCCGATGGGTACCGACAGCATCGGGCGCGACATCTTCAGCCGCCTGCTGTATGCCGGCAGGATTTCCTTGACGATCGCGTTCGTGGTCACCATCCTTGCCACGATCATCGGCGTGTTCGTCGGGGCTTTCTCGGGCTTCTACGGAGGTTGGATCGACGACAGCATCCAACGCTTCGTCGAGTTTATGATCACGATCCCGCTCCTGCCGCTGCTGCTGGCTTTCTCCGCCCTGCTGCGCGGCATGAACATCCCCGGGTTGCCGCGCGAGTGGAGCAGCGCGGTGGTCATCACGATCATCCTGGTCTTTTTCGAATGGCTGACCGCGGCCATCCTGATCCGGGGCATGGTGCTGTCGCTGCGCAACCAGGAGTTCACCGAAGCCGCCAGGGCGCTCGGGTTGAATAACGTCGGCATCATCATGCGCCACATGATCCCGAATTCCCTGGCCCCGATCATCGTGACCGCCACCCTGCTCCTGGGAGGCGTGATCGTGCTCGAATCGGCGCTCTCCTTCCTGGGCTTCGGCGTCCAGCCGCCGGTTCCAACCTGGGGCAACATGTTGAACGAATACCAGAACGACATGTGGACCCAGCCGGCCAAGGTTTTCTTCCCAGGGCTGGCGATCTTCATCTGCGTCCTGGCGTTTAATTACATCGGCGACGGGCTGCGCGATGCGATGGACCCGAGGCTAAAACATTAAAGGTTGCAACGAGGGAGCTGGTTCGGAAAACCTGGATTATAATACCGCTCGATGGGCAATACCCCCAAACAAGCGCGCTTCTCGGGTGCCGGGTTACTTACCCGGCTCCTGGTTCGTTGCAGAAATAAACAAAAAAACCGTTGAAAGGGTATCCGGCGGATCACACTTCTGCTAGCGACCTTCGCGGCGGGTTATCCCATTTTGTGCTAGTTTTGGAGAGAGTTCGTGAGCAATCAGAATAACCAACCCTTATTGGAAGTCCATAACCTTAAGACTTACTTTTATACTGAGGATGGGGTTGTCAAGGCGGTCGACGGCGTCGATTTCTCGGTTTACCCGGGAGAAGTACTGGGCCTGGTCGGCGAATCCGGTTGCGGCAAGAGCGTCACCTCGCTCTCGATCATGCGCCTGATCGGTATCCCGGGGAAAATCATCGAAGGAAGCATCGCGTTTGAAGGCCGCGATCTTCTGCAGTTGTCCGAATCGGAGATGGTCGATATGCGCGGCAACCGCATGTCGATGATCTTCCAGCAGCCACAGTCCAGCTTAAATCCGGTCTTTAAAGTCGCCGACCAGGTAGCGGAAGTCTTCCAGATCCACCAGAATATGGGCAGGGAGGAATCCTGGGAACGGGCGGTGGACCTGTTGCGATTGGTGGGCATCCCAGACCCGGAAAAGAAAGCGCACGCCTTTCCCCACGAGATGTCGGGGGGTCAGGCCCAGCGCGTGATGATCGCTATGGCGCTGGCGTTGAACCCGCAGCTCCTGATCGCCGACGAGCCGACGACTGCCCTGGACGTGACCATCCAGGCCCAAATCCTGGACCTGATGCGCGACCTGCGCACCCGCATGGGCACCTCCGTCATCCTGATCACCCACGACCTGGGCGTGATTGCCGAGCTGGCCGATCGGGTGGCGATCATGTACGCCGGGCGGATCGTCGAGCAGACCAATATCGACATACTGTTCGAGAGACCGCTGCACCCTTATACCCAGGGCTTGATCGCCTCTATCCCGGTCCTCGGAAAGATCAAAGACAAGCTGGACGTCATCCCAGGTTCGGTCCCCAATCTGGTCAACCTGCCGCCCGGTTGCAAGTTCGCTCCCCGCTGTCGCTCGCGGGTCGAGCACCAGTTGACGATCTGCACCGAAAGAGAGCCGGATTTGATCCCGGTGCTGCCCAAGCATACCGTGCGCTGCTGGCTCTATCAGAGTTACGAAGAGAAAGGCCACCTGGCGCCGCTGCGCGCGGCCGAGGTCGGCCCTGTCGCCTGATCCTGCTAGAATGAGGCAGTATTCATGATTCAAGAACAAACCCTAAGTCAAACTAGCGTAACCAGCCGGAATGGCAAGGAAGATCTGGTCCAGGTCAAGAACCTGGTCAAATACTTCCCCGTCCGTGGCGGCCTGCTCCAAAAGGTGGTCGCCTTTGTACAGGCTGTCGACGACGTGAGTTTCAGCGTTCGGAAAGGAGAGACTTTGGGGTTGGTCGGCGAGTCGGGCTGCGGAAAGACCACGGTCGGGCGCACCATGCTGCGATTAACCGAACCAACCAGCGGTCAGGTGCTCTTCGAAGGGACGAATTTGTTTGATCTGAGCGGCAACGACCTCAAAAAGATGCGCCGCAATATGCAGATCATCTTCCAGGATCCGTATGCCTCCCTCGATCCCCGCATGCCGATCGGCGAGTCGATCGCCGAAGGATTGAAGATCCATAACATCGGAACACCAAGAGAGCGTTTCGAGAAAGTCATCGAGAACCTGCGCCGGGTCGGCCTGGAGGATTACCACGCCCGCCGCTACCCGCACGAGTTCTCGGGCGGCCAACGCCAGCGCATCGGCATCGCCCGTGCCCTGGCACTCCAACCGCAGTTCATCATCTGCGACGAGCCGGTTTCCGCCCTGGACGTTTCGATCCAGTCCCAGGTGTTGAATATCCTCAACGACCTGCAGAATGAGTTCGGCTTAACCTACCTCTTCATCGCCCACAACCTGTCTGTCGTCGAACATATCTCCCACCGTGTGGCGGTCATGTATCTGGGAAAGATGGTTGAAATGTCACCGCGCGAGGAGCTCTTCCGCAACCCGCTCCATCCCTATACCCAGGCCTTGATGTCGGCGATCCCTATCCCTGACCCGAAGCTGAAACGGGAACGCATCATCCTGCCGGGGGATGTGCCCAGCCCGCTCAACCCGCCGCATGGGTGCCGCTTCCATCCCCGCTGCCCGGTCGCCATGGAACACTGCGCCATCGAGGAACCGCCCTTCATCGAGGTCAGCGACGATCATTGGGTAGCTTGCTGGCGCGTCGAATAGGCGCTACCCCTCCTCACGAGAGGTTCACCCTCTGATTTCCATTGGGAACAGGGGGTGTTTTATTGATTAATGACAATAAACCGCGACACTGAGCAAGCCTTTGGCTGATCCGTCGATTCATTGTCACCCCAGGATAGGGTATGTTACAATACAGCCCGCTAATCCCTCGGGGTATCCCACTGGGGCGTGGTGCAATGGTAGCACAGCGGACTTTGGATCCGTTTATCCTGGTTCGAATCCGGGCGCCCCAGCCTGAACGCCTAAGGGTGGTTAAGTGCTCAGAAAGTCCCACCAGATATCATAATGAACTCATCAGGCGAGCTCTGCATTGCCGGTATCGCAGTGGGGCGCTCGCGATTTGTTTATTCAGGCAGAATGGATTACTATTGATATAAGAGCTGATAAATGAAAACTCTCGCCGTTATTTTAGCCGCAGGACAAGGAACGCGCATGCGCTCCACGCTCCCGAAGGTTTTGCACCCGCTCCTCGGCAGGCCAATGGTCTTTTATGGGATTGAAGCCGCTCAAGAGGTGACCAACGAAATCCCCGTGCTGGTCACCGGACACGCCCCCGATGATGTTCGCCAGCTGGTCGGAGACAACGCCAGGTATATCATCCAGGAGCAGCAACTCGGCACCGGGCATGCCTTGCAACAGGCCGAACCTCTCCTGCGCGGAGAAAGTGACTTAATCCTGGTGATCTATGCCGATATGCCTCTGATCACCCCTGCCACCTTGCAGCGGGTCATGCAGGCTCACATTCAAAGTTCTGGCCAGGAACTTGATGTTGCTCCGATCACTCTGCTGACCTTGCTCTCCTCCGAGGCGCGTGGTTTTGGTCGCGTCTTGCGGGATGAGAATGGCAACGTGCAGGCGATCGTCGAGGAAGCTGACGCCAGCCCTGAGCAGCTGCGATCACTCGAGTTGAACGCCAGTGTCTATTGCTTCACCGCAGACTGGCTTTGGCAGGCCCTGCCGCGCATCCAGGCCTCGCCAATTGGAGAGTATTACCTGACAGACCTGGTTGAGATAGCGGTCGCGGATGGTCTGCCGGTGAAAGCACTCACATTAGAAGATGCGGACGAAGCGATCGGCATCAACACCCGGGTTCATCTGGCTGAGGCAGAGGCAGTGCTCCGCCGTAGGATCAACCGCAACTGGATGCTGGGCGGGGTGACCTTGATCGAACCGACCTCGACGTATATCGAAGCGCAGGTCGAAATTGGGCCGGACACGGTCATCTGGCCGAATACTTACCTGCACGGCGCCACCCGCATCGGTACGGGATGTACGATTGGACCGAATGTAATCATACGGGACACCCACATCGGAGATCGATGCCAGGTCGTCTTCTCGTTTATGGAAAAAGCCCTTTTGGAAGATGAGGTAGAGGTCGGCCCATTTGCTCGACTGCGCAAAGGCGCCCACCTTGCCCAGGGTGTCCACATGGGGAACTTTGGCGAGATAAAGAACTCATTCTTGGGTCCGGGCACCAAAATGGGACATTTTTCCTATATCGGAGATGCCACGATCGGGGCGGAAGTCAACATCGGCGCTGGAACGGTCACCTGCAACTTCGATGGAAAGAAAAAGCATTCGACGGAGATCGGAGCAGGGGCGTTTATCGGCAGCGACACGATGCTGGTTGCACCCGTCAAAATCGGGGAAGGTGCTTCTACAGGAGCCGGAGCTGTAGTCACCAAAGATGTCCCGGCGAACACCTTAGCGGTAGGGATGCCTGCCCGCGCAATCCGTAAGCGGAAGCCAAGTGACTGATTTTGAAATTTCTGCTTTTATCGGCCTGATTTTCCTGTTGATTCTCGAACTGCTGCTCGAGGCTGCGCGCGCCGCGTTCGAAAACACGAGTCTCGCCCGGATGCTTGGGCAGCACGACCATTCCCTCCCCGAGTTAAATCATACCCAGGCTCTGCTAGCAAACCTGCCAAGGCTGAGGGCCAGCCTGCACCTGGCACAGACGATCACGCGCTTTTTACTGGCCGGTTTGATAATGCTGATTTTCACGTCTGGAATTAGAACCACCAATGAGATTCTGGTTGGCCTGCTGGTGCTGGTTAGTTCCGGGCTGATCCTTTTCGTACTCGAATGGATACTCACTACACGCGTGATGCATAATCCTGAAACCTGGGCATATCGCCTGACAGGTTTTACCCGAGGTATCCGCCTGGTTTTAGCACCATTGATCGTTCTCGTCACAGGTCCTTCGAGTGGAACCGCCAATTCGCACAACGGGGCCGTTACCGAGACCGAGCTGATGAACCTGGTCGAGGCCGGTCAGCAGGGAGGCCTACTGGAACAAGAAGAACAGAAGATGATTGTTTCGATCTTCCGGCTGGGTAATACCCTGGCCAGGGAGATCATGGTGCCGCGCATCGATATCCTCGCACTGGAAGTCGGCGCCTCCATAGAAACCGCCATCGACGCCTTTCTTACCTCGGGCCACTCCCGGGTGCCGGTCTACCACGAAACTGTTGACAACATCCTGGGCGTCTTATATGCCAAAGACCTTTTGCGCACCTGGCGAGAAGGGAACCATTTGAATTCTCTGGAACCCTTGCTGCGAGCAGCCTACTTCATCCCAGAAGCAAAGAAAGTGGATAAGCTCATGGCGGAGCTGCTGGCTCGCCGGGTGCACCTGGCTATTGTCGTGGACGAGTATGGCGGCGTAGCAGGCCTGGTGACGCTGGAGGATATCGTCGAGGAGATCGTCGGCGAGATTCAGGATGAGTACGATCAGGCAGAAGAATCGCTCTTCCAGGAGATCAACCCTGCCGAGTACCTCTTCCATGGTCGCATAGACCTGGACGATTTCAACGAGCTCATGGGGACGGATCTCTTCAAGGTCGAAGCAGATACCCTGGGTGGGTTCATCTACAGCCGGATAGGCAGGGTGCCTATCTCCGGTGATACCATCCAGATCGATAAACTCACCTTGACCGTTGAGCAAGTGATAGGACGGCGCATCCGAAAAGTACGCGCCCGGAAGGCTTTACCGCCTTCAGAAAACGGAGATAAGGACTCAAATGCTGAGCGATGAACAGCGAGACGAGATCATTCAGGCGGCCCTATCCGCTCGCCGGATGGCCTATGCGCCCTATTCGTATTATCCGGTAGGTGCGGCCTTGCTGACCTCGACCGGCGAGGTCTATACCGGGGTCAATGTCGAGAACGCAGCTTACCCGACCAGCATATGCGCGGAGCGAGTGGCGGTCTTCAAAGCCGTCTCGGAAGGGAAACGCGAGTTCCTGGCCATCGTAGTGGCGACCAATAACGGAGGCACACCTTGCGGTTCCTGCCGGCAAGTGTTGGCAGAGTTTGGTCAGTCCACTCTGGTCATCGTCGTAGATGGGGCTGGGCGTGTGGTCCAGGAAGCGCCGGTATCCACTCTCCTCCCCGGGGCTTTTACCCCTTCGGACCTCCCCGGGAGGCCGAGAGCATAACCGCGCCTGAATAGAGAGCCAGCAGGGAATTTACCAGTTCGGAGAGGGGGTTGCAGTCACCAGAAGGGTCTGGAGTACCCAGCCCTCCCTGCCGTCGTCGGTCCGGACATGAATCCAAAAGCCGCCGCTTTCTTCGACTGGCGCATCCGGCAGAACGATCACCAGGGAACCATTCCCGAGTAAACCCAGGCTCGGCGACTGGAAACCGGCTTCCTGGCGGAGGTGGGCGCCTCCTGCTTCCTCCCCGGCGCTGACCAGGGCTAATACCGGAGTCGGGGTTGGGGTCGGCGTGAGCGTTTGGGTTGGCGTAACGGTCGGCGTCGCAGTGGACGTCGGCGTGGCTGTCGGCGGTTGGGGTGTCAGTGTCGGGGTGGCGGTCAGGGTGACAGTCGGGGTTGCACTTGGGATGGGGGTCGGCATGGCGATCTGGGCACCAAAGGCGGCCCCCGCCCCGCTGATGACCACCAGCAGCAGGACTCCCAGCAGGGCAACCACTCCCCCAAAGGTGTAACCGAACAAGGTCAGCGGGCGGAATCCAACGATCGCCAGGGTGAGCGCGCCGAACAAGGCTGCCCAGGCGAGATGCAGGGCGAAGACGACCAAACCATCCGGCCAAAGGAAGGCTTCTCCACTGCCCAATCCGATCCCGGCTGCCGAGAGGGGCAGGTACAGCTCGTATGCCAGGGCAACACTGGGCAGGGCCGCGCTCTGATCTGAACGCACCATGCTGGCTGCGGTTAGAGCGGCGCCGAGGGCGAGGACCACAAAGTTGATCAGGTTGAGCTGGGTTTGTTGATGAGCCATGTCCAGCTGCATCGGCAGCCAGGGTGAGAGTGCATACCCGGCTAACCAACCAACCAAAAAGACCAGGAGGCTGCCAATGAGCATCCCGACCAGGCTACGTAGAAAGTAACTGGCCGAGCCGATCACCGTTCCAAGCGCCAGGCCGACGGCTGGAGCCATGAGCGGGGCAAGCAGCGCCCCCAGGACGAGCAAGGCTGGCGAATCAAAGGCAAATCCGACCGAGATCACCGTCCCTGCGATCAGGGAGAACAGAAAAAAATCGAAGGAAGGGGAAGCGCGGTGAGCCACCTTCTCAACAAAAGCAGCCCGCTCATCGCTATCTAGCGGAGCCAGTAAGCGGCGAGCACGTCGCCTGCGGGCAGGTGGTAGACGGTCCGGATCATCGGGCACGACGTCGGCGTTATATTGGTTCATTTCCTTAAACTCGCCACAATCCGTAAGGGTTTTTCCAGCAGCTCCAGGGCGGCGAAAATATCCGGTGCGACCAAATCCGCGGCCAGCAGCGTTTCCATCGCCGCTCCTTCTTGCGAAAGGACGCAGATACCGAGAGCAGCTTCTTTCAACATGGCTGCATCGTTGGCCCCCTGGCCAATCGCCACCACATGCTGCGCGCCTAACCGGCGAACGTATTCAGCCTTCTGAAGCGCTTCATCCCCCGGTAGAATCCGCACCGCCGACAGGTTAAGCTGCCGATCGATGACCGCTTGCCTCCCGTGTGTATCCGCGGTCAGCAGGTGCAGGCTCAACCGATCGCGCATCGCCGAGAGCGGCCTCACTAGCCCATCGAAAAGCTGTCCATCCAGGGCTAACGTACCGTTCACGTCGCTCACCAGGTGCTCCAATTCGTAATGGCCTCTTCCAGGGATGTTCAGCTCGATCATTTTGGGTATTATACAGGATATTCGATTCGCCTACTCTGGAGAAAGAGGTTGATGTAGTACAATACCCGCCAAACCTATGCCAGCAAAGTACAGAAAATGCCGTTACGTTCCGCAATAATTCTGACCAGTTTGCTCCTGGTCCTCGTCCCGGTATTGATCGGCTGCGGGCTGGATACGCCTGCTGTCACCAGCCCGGTCATTTCCGAGACAGTCTCACCCATACCAACAGGTCCGGAACAAACCGACACTCCTGCCCCAACAGTAATTCACGAGACGATCACCGAAAGCGCCGCGCTGTCCGGGGTGATCCTGATCTCGCCTTCGGGTGCTGACCCGGACCTGACCAATTTATTGGAATCCATCCTAACCGAGCTGGCTTCTGCGGAGGATCTTGATTTCGAGGTCCGTGCTACACTTACCCCCAGGGACCTGGATCCAACCGTACAGCTGGTGGTCGTGGTCGCGCCGGATCCAGGATTGGAAAGTCTGGCAGCCGCAGCCCCTCAAGTCCAATTTCTTAACATCGGAATTCCTGGCATTACTGCAGCAGGAAATATCCGCACCTTGGCATCCCAAGGTCCTCCCAGCGACCAGATCGGGTTTTTAGCCGGGTACCTGGCTGCCATGGTGACCCCGGAGTGGCGGGTTGGCGTCATCGCTCCCAGCGATACCCCGGCAGGAGTCTCTGCCCGGCAGGGATTCATGAACGGGGTCGTATACTTCTGTGGCCTCTGCCGGCAGACTTACCCACCCTATTTCACTTATCCATTGTATGCCGAGCTGCCCTCCACAGCAAGCTCAGCTGACTGGCAGTCCGCCGCCCAGGTGCTGGTCGACCAGTCCGTTCAAACCGTCTACGTGGCGCCCGGTGCTGAAAACGAAACTCTGCTCACCTACCTGGGGCAGGCTGGTGTGGAATTAATTGGAAATGACCCGCCACCCATCGGTCTCAGAGAACAGTGGATCGCTTCGATCCAGGCAGATCTTGCCACGGCGATCCGTGATACCTGGTCAACTCTTCTCGCTGGAGAAGGTGCAAGCGCTATTCCTGTATCTCTCTCGGTAAATCATATCAACGATGAAATTCTTACCCCTGGAAGGTTGAGATTGCTGGAAGAAATGGTCGCAAACCTGGAGAGCGGGTTTATCGATCCGATCAGCAATTCTGCCGGAGATGGGGATTAAATATTAAAATTTGTCCAAAAATAAATGCCAAATCACCACCAATCGATCTTAAAAGATTGCGATCAACTTGCCAAGTCTTGTAGATGAAGATATACTCAAGCCGAGGGTCTGGGAAACGAATAGAAGCCCGAAAAATAGCTAACTAAAACTCCCCGGCCTATCCATCTTTTGTTCTGCAAGGAGGAGAATAAACGTTACGTCTTTGCCGATAAAAAGGTTGTACACATCACGAACCTATCTCAATATCCAAGTTACTATATTACGGAGGAGAAATACCCTATGTCGAAAAAACTGTTCACCTTGATGGCTGTCCTGACCATGGCTGCCATGCTTCTGGCTGCTTGCGCGCCGCAGGCTGCCACAACCGAAGCGCCCCCACCCCCGACCGAAGCTCCTGTGGTAACGGAGGCGCCGGTCGCCACTGAAGCGCCGGTGATGACCGAAGCGCCAACCGAAGCGCCGGTCATGACCGAGGCGCCGACTGAAGCGCCGGTAGCCTTCAAGGCCTGCCAGGTGACCGACACCGGCGGTATCGACGACAAGTCCTTCAACGCCACCGCCTGGAAAGGCGCCCAGGATGCCATGGAGCAACTCGGCGTCGAGGCCAAGTTCCTCGAGTCCCAGCAGCAGACCGACTACGAGAAGAACATCAACGCCTTCATCGAAGAAGGCTGCAACATCATCGTCACCGTCGGCTTCCTGCTCGGCGACGCCACCAAGGCCGCCGCCGAAGCCAACCCCGAC
>DATDRQ010000208.1:0-19123 GCA_035291645.1 Anaerolineales bacterium | reverse complement strand
CGCACCAGCCATGTGATCTCCCTGCTGGCGCTGGGTGTGGCTGCGATCGTCTTCGTGGTGGGCGTCTTCGACGTCGGGCTAAAGGGGTTCGAAGCCTTCCTGCTGGCCTTGGGAATCCTGGTGGCGGCTGTCCCAGAAGGTCTGCCGGCGACGGTCACCCTGTCGCTGGCGATGGCAGCCCAGCGCCTGGCCAAGCGCGGGGTGCTCGTCAAGCAGCTCTCGATCATGGAAACGTTGGGGACCGTCTCGATCATCTGCACCGATAAGAGCGGCACGCTCACCCAGAACCAGATGACCGTGCGCGAGGTTTGGGTATCCGGGCAGCGCTTCACCCTCACCGGCGCCGGGTACGAACCAGAAGGCAGTTACTTACCCAATCCCGACGGGATGCCGCTCGAGTCGAGCCTGAACGCCCTGCTGATCGCCGCAGACCTGTGCAACAACGCCCGCTTGAACCCACCCACTCCGGACCGCCCTTACTGGTCCTGCCTGGGAGACCAGACCGAAGCCGCCTTACGCGTGGCGGCGATGAAATGGGGCATCGATGAGCAGGAACTGGCAGATAGCCTGCCTCGCCTGCACGAGCTGCCTTTCGATGCTCGCCGTAAGCGCATGAGCACTATCCATCTGGCGGACCACACCCTGGAGAGCTGGGAAAGCGAAGAAGACGGTAGGCTCTGGTCCAGCGAACAAGAAGTTGCCCTTGTCAAGGGCGCGCCGCGCGAGGTATTGCAGCTGTGCACGAGTATCCTGTGGGATGGTACCGCTCGACCGCTGGACGAGGGCCTGCAGTCTGAGATCCTGGCAGCCAATGACGATTACGCCCGCCGGGCGTTGCGTGTGCTGGCTCTGGCACGCCGCGAGTTGCCCAGCCGTTCCGGATCCTATTCGGTAGAAGGCGTGGAGCGCGACCTGACCTTCCTGGGATTGATGGCAATGATGGATCCACCGAGGCCGGAGGTAGCCGAGGCTATGGCGATCATTCACCAGGCTGGCATCCGCATGGTGATGATCACCGGGGATTACGGGTTGACGGCCGAATCGCTCGCCCGCCGCGTCGGCATGCTGTTCACGCCCAACCCGCACATCCTGACCGGGGCAGAGCTGGAAGAGCTGAATGATGTGGAACTGCAGGCCTTGCTCGATCAGGAAGTCATCTACGCCCGCATGGCTCCGGAGCACAAGCTTCGCCTGGTAGCAGCCTTCCAGAAGCGCGGGGAGGTCGTAGCCGTAACCGGCGATGGCGTCAACGACGCCCCAGCCCTGCGCAAGGCGGATGTCGCCGTGGTAATGGGCCAGGCTGGCACCGACGTTGCCAAAGAAGCCGCCGACGTCATCCTCACCACCGATAATTTCGGCAATTTTGTGGCAGCGATCGAGGAAGGCCGGGCGGTCTTCGACAACGTGCGGAAATTTATCACCTATATCTTTTCCAGTAACGTGCCAGAGATCCTACCCTTCATCCTGACTGCCATGTTCCAGATCCCGCTGGCCCTACGGGTGATCCAGATCCTGGCGATCGACCTGGGCACCGACCTGTTCCCGGCATTGGCCCTGGGCACCGAGAAGCCGGAGCCGAACGTGATGAACCGCCCGCCCCGCCGCAGGGACCAGCCCCTGATCGACCGGGGATTGCTGGCGCGCGCCTTCCTGTGGCTGGGGATGATCGAAGCCATCCTGTGTTACACGGGTTTCTTCTTTGTCTACCGGCTGGCCGAGGGGGAGAATCTCTCCGCATTGCCCCTGGTGGGCCGCTGGCTCTCTCTAGATTTGCTGGGCGGGGCAGATGTGAACTTGCTGGCGGTGACAGCCTTTCACGCCGGTGTGGTCATGGCCCAGGTCGGCAACGCCTTCGCCTGCCGGACGGAACGCGAGCGTGGGCGCAGCCTGGGTTGGCTGGGCAATCCATTCTTGATCCTGGGGGTATTTATAGAAATTGCGATCATCCTGATCCTCATCTACTATCCTCCGCTGGCAGAGGTATTCCAACATGTGCCCCTGCCGCCGGTCTTCTGGGTGGGTTTAAGCCTGTTCGGGCCGATTTTGTACAGTCTGGATTGGTTGAGAAAGGTCGTAGTTCGCTGGATAGAGCACGAACGCACCTGGGAAACGAAAGGAGAGACAGCATTATGAAAGTAATCATCATGGGCTGTGGCCGGGTCGGTGAGCAGGTCAGCCGGTTGATGGTCGATGAAGGCCATGAGGTCGTGGTCATCGACAACGACCCGGCAGCCCTGGCTCGCCTGGGTCCAAATTTCAAAGGCCGTACGGTTCGGGGCGTCGGCTTCGACCGGGAGGTGCTGTTGCAGGCCGGGATCGAGCATGCAGATGCCTTTGCCGCCACCAGCTCCTCGGATAACGCCAACATCGTTGCCGCCCGGATCGCCCGCCAGATCTTCCGCGTGCCGCGCGTGGTCGCCCGCCTGTACGACCCGCGCCGGGCTGAGATCTACCGGCGCCTCGGGCTGCTGACCATCTCCTCCACGACTTGGGGCGCCGAACGCATTCGGGAACTGCTCCTGCACGCCGAGCTGGATCCCCAATTCACCTTCGGGCACGGGGAAGTGTGTGTCGTCTCGCTAGAAGCGCCGCCCCAGTTGGAGGGCCGGTCGGTGAAGGTTATCACCGTCCCCGGCGAGATCAGTGTGGGGGCGATCACCCGCCGCGGGCAAGCGTTTCTGCCACTCTCTGGGACGGAGATCCAGGCGGGAGATCTGATTCACCTGCTGATCCTGGCTTCTGCCATGGACCGCTTTAAGGCGCTGCTGGGGGAAGGAGAATAGCCATGTTCGTCATAATTGTCGGAGGAGGCAAGACCGGTTCACAGCTGGCTGCCCAGCTGCTGGCGGAAGGACACCAGGTTAGAGTAATCGAAGACCGTCCTCAGGTGCTGGAACGCTTGAAGCAGGAGATGCCGGAGGAGGCGGTAGTTTCCGGCGACGGCAGTTCCCCAGCAGTATTGGAGACAGCCGGGATCGAACACGCCGACGTATTGGCTGCCGTGACCGGGGATGACGAGGCCAACCTGGTGATCACGAACCTGGCGCGCTTCGAATTTAAGATCCCCCGCACCATCGCCCGGGTCAACAATCCCAAGAACGCCTGGCTGTTCGACAAGCAGATGGGCGTAGACGTAGCTCTCAGCCAGGCGGATATCCTGGCTAAACTGATCGCCGAAGAGATGTCCTTGGGTGACATGATGACCCTGCTCAAACTGCGCCGGGGGGAGTACTCAATCGTCGAGGAGAAGGTGCACCCCAAGGCGGTGGTGGTGGGAAAATCTCTGCGTGATATCACGCTACCCCCTGAGTGCGTTTTCGTCGCCATCCTGCGCAAGAACCAGCTGATCGTGCCGCATGGGGAAACCACCCTGCAACCAGTAGATGAGGTGATCGCCCTGGTGCACACTTCTCACCTGGCCGACCTGGCAGCCCTGCTTGGCAGGCCGGCTCCGGTGGGTGGTTGAAGAGCTAGCTGAACCGAGACATATCTTCAAGGTCGAAGATGACTTCTTCCTTCCCGGTCAGCTTTTCCTGGACCTTCTCGACGATCAGGTCCAGGTGACCCGAGTTGGAAACGTAGTCCAGGTCATCGCTGGGTACGGTTAGCACCGGGCACTGGCTGAAGCTGGCGATCCAGGCCTCGTACAGTTCGTTGAGTTGACCCAGGTATTCGGGGGAGATCTGCCGCTCATAGTCGCGGCCGCGCCGGGCGATGCGCGCCACCAGGGTTGGTACGGAGGCGCGTAGATAGACCACCAGGTCCGGGGGAGGTAGGAATTGTGTGAGTACCGAGTACAGCTCCTGGTAGGTGCCATAATCACGATGGTCGATCAACCCTTGCCGGAAGAGATTCAAGGCAAATATCTCGGCATCTTCGTACACACTGCGGTCCTGGATGACCGAAGAGGGGTGATCGAGCAGCTGGCGGTGGGCGCGCAGCCGGTGGGTGAGAAAAAAAATCTGTGAATGGAAAGCCCAGGCGCTCATGTCGGCGTAGAAATCGGCCAGGTAGGGATTCTCGGCAACCGGCTCGTAGAACGGCTGCCAGCCCAGGCGATCGCATAACAGGGTTACCAGCGTCGACTTTCCCACGCCGATATTCCCGGCAACGGCGACAAATTTTTTCATATTCCTTCCTACTCCTGTGACAGGTAAGCAGTTGCCCTTCCCTGTTCGTCATCCATAACCAGGTTCAGGTGGTGACCTGGCCGGAAGGTTCTCACCTCGATCAGGCGCAGACAACCGGCCAGTGAGCGCTCGTTGGGGAGATATTCAGCCAGGCGGTTGGGGGTGTTATAAAAGAAGTCCTGGTTGAAGACCGCCTCCAGGTCGTCCAGGTCGATCGCCAGTGGATAAATATTCGCCTCGACCAGGTCCTGGAAAAAGTGTGTGCCGAAGGAGGGTTCGGTGTGGAAACCGATCCCCTGCCCGGAGAGTTCGATCAGGGCGCGGGTGTTGTAGATATCCGAGTAGCCGATGAACACGCCTAGGTCCAGGTTGCGCGTGCCCCAGCGCCCCGGTCCGACGCAGATGAAATTCCGTCCCGCGAGAATGCTGTTCAGGCGGCTGATGAGGCGCCCAACTTCGGCCCGGGCTGCTTCAGTGGGCAGGGTGAAGTATCCCTCGGGGGAGACAAAGATCACGTACTCGATCCCATCCACCCGGCCTCTGGGGACCATACGCCGGGAGGAGAAGACGATCCACTCTTCTTGGATTTTTTGGGGCAGGTGGACTTCGCTATCCTTTAATTGGCTTTGAGGGCGGCACTGAAGGAGGGTGATTTCCACCTCGGGCTGTACTGCCTCAGGGTCGATGATCCGAACGGTAAACTCGGTATCCACCGGGGAATGGTAATTCGTTTCCAGGATCTTCAATATCGTGCGCATCCGCTCGGCGAAAGGGGTGCGGCGCAGCAGCTCTTCGAATGTCAGCACGAAAGCCTGGTTTTTATGTTCAATCAGCGTGCTGCGGATCGGCACCAGGTAGCCGCCCTGGTCGATCTGCGCCAGGTAGCGCAGCACCGGGTAGCGTGGATGAAGCACCTGGTCGATGGGTACGGTTTTGAAGGTATTCTCCTCCAGGTCGATCACATCGACAAACTGCTGAGAATAGCGCCGGATCGTTTGCGGTGAAGCTTCAGGATGGAGCAGGGGGTGGCTCAGGGCGACCAGGCGGGGGTAGTCGTTCCCGACCTGGTCCACGGCGCGCGTGCCCAGGCCCCACACCAGCCGCAGGAAACCGTCTTCGCGCTGGATCTGCGGAGACCAACGGTACAGGTTGCGGCTGAAGGCCACCCCGGCGGCGTGCGGCAGGTAGTAGCGCCCAACCCGTTCGCCCTGCACAGCCTGGATCAGGATGGCCATGCGTTCGTCGTAATCCTGCAGCCCTTTCTGGCGACGGTAGAGCAAGGCATCGGGATTAAACACGCTGGCGTACACGTGCGCAATGGCTCTGGTCAGGGCTGCAAGGTTCTCTTCCGTGGTGCCCTGGTTTGGGCAGAAGAGGCTGTCATATTTACCCGCGAACGATGTGCCGAAGTTATCCTCTAGCAGGCTGGAGGATCGGACGATCAGGGGCTGGTCCTCGGCCGATTCCAGCACATCTCTCAACTGGTTAAGGATATCCGCCGGAAAACCCCCCTCCAAATATTCCTTGTGGATCTGTGCGTACTCAGCGCGGATCTGCTCTTCGGATTTGTACTTCTGGTCATTCCAGGTGAGCAGGTTGTTTACCGCCATGAAGGTGTACATGACGTCTGCGCCCAGGAAAAAAGACTCCGGGATGCTCAAGCAACTGCGCAATTCCCGGTCGCACACCTCGTTCAGGATGCGCAGGGCTAATAACATCCCGGCAGCCTTTCCACCGATCTTGCCCTGTCCGATCTTTCGGCGGTTGATCTCGATCAGATCGGCGACGGTGAACCAATCCTTGGCGATATTGATGTAAGCCAGCTGGTCGCTGATCATGCGACGGATTAGGACGACCTTAATCTCCTGCAGCCGGGCCTGAGCGCGCTCTGCCTCTCGTGGAGGTAGAGTCTCGATCGCCGCAGCCTGCTCGAAGAGCATATTCTGGGGAGCCAATTCAGGATTGAAGTAGACGATGTGATCTTCTGCCTGGGCTCCCTGTTCCGCCAGTGCATCGACCAAAATGCGCTCGAATAATTCATAGGGCAGGTTATAGGCGAAGTAGAAGTCGGTCAGGTGGCTGCGGACGCGGGCCAGGCGGATCTCCCAAACTTCCGCCGGTTCTTCATTAAGAGGGTTATGCACCCCTTCCCGTTTTTGGGATTGGATGGCTTTATCGTGAACCTCTGCCTCGAACTGCTGGGGAGTGATCACACCACGTTCGAATAGTTCCCGGCGCATGCGCGCCCGGATCCTGACCCTCAGGATGGGATACTGGGCCAGAGCAGTATAAATACTGAGGACTCGGTCGGTAGAAGCTGAAGGAAAAGTCATACGGGGATTGGCCTGGAAAAATTCATAAAAATGGCACGTTAACCTTGCTAACGTGCCAGGATTGACCGGGGTAGAAAGAAATCGATCCTGATTAATTTCCGAGGTGCATGGGCATGATCACGTGCAAGAAGTTGTCTTCCCCAACCGGACGGATCACGCCCGGCGCCGTCTCCGCCGTGGTCTCCAGGGCGACGTTGGGGGTCTTGATCACGTCCAAAACTTCGCGCAGGAAGCGGACGTTAAAGGCGATCAGCAGGTTGCGGCCCTCGATGGAGGCGTCGATCTCGGTCTGGTTATAGCCAGTCTCCTCGGACTGCCCGGAAATCACGATGCTTCCCGGTTTTAGTTCTCCACCGGAGGTCAGGTTGAGACGGGCGATATGAGAACCCTCCCGCGCGAAAATCTCAGCCTGTTTGCAAGCCTTCAGGAAAGCGCCGGTAGCAAGCACGCTGCGCGTCTGGTAATTGCGCGGGATGATCTGCTCGTAATCCGGGAAGGTTCCCTCGATCAGCTGCGAGACGAGTTCGATATCTTTCATGCGAAAGATCACCTGGCCTCGACCCGGAGGCAGGATCATCATAACCGATTGATCTCCGTCGCCGGCGATGCGGGCCAGCTCCATAAGGGCGCGCGCCGGGATGACCGCGCTGACCGGTCGCGAGGCTGGTGAGGAGAGCGTCGCCGTGCGCACCGAAAGGCGGAAACCGTCGGCAGAGGCCATGGTGAGGTTTTCCCCGTTAACGTTGACCAGGACGCCGGTCAGGATGGGGCGGGCTTCGTCGCTGGAGGCGGCGAAAGCGACCTGCTGGATGATCTCCTTGAGGTCTGCGACGTTGATGGCGATGCTGTTCGATAGGTCCGGCGCCGGCATGGGAGGGAACTCTTGCGAGTCGATGCACTTCAGGTCTGTGTTCGAAGTCCCGCAGACCACGCTGAGCGACTGCGTGCGCACGTTAAGGCTCATCTCGACAGTCTGGCTGGGTAGCGTTGCGACCAGCTCGGTGAAGGTGCGGGCCGGGACGGTAGTTGAGCCCTCCTCCAGGATCTTGGCACCGATCCAGCAGGTGATGCCCAATTCCAGGTTGGTTGCAGAGAGGCGCAGCCGTCCTTCATCGCTGGCGACCAGGACGTTCGCCAGTACCGGCAGCGTGTTTCGCGGCGAGACGGCCCGAGAGACTATGTTCAACCCGTGGGATAGGTTCTCTTGCAGGACGGATACTTTCATGGCTGCTGACCTCACCTGGCTTGGATAGCCAAGAGTATACATCGTCTGGTCTAAATTTTCCAGATATCCTCAATGGCATTCCAAGTAGAAGAATCCATTTATCGCAACTTTAACGGCGGCTCTTGCGTCTCTGGCGGCCATAGAAAGTTCAACGCTTTTGTCAGTGAACCAGAATCACGCAGCCCACGAAGACCTTCAGATCTTCGGGTACCATTCAGGCACGCCAGGCCCGCTTATGCAGTTTCCGGGGAAGAGAACGTCCAGAAATGCTGCCTGGTATTTCTGGACGCTCTCCAAATTGTGGATTATCCGACCTTGTTTATCTCTGCCAGGATGGTCTCCACCTTGTCCTGGGTGATTCCGGCCTGTGCAGCCTGAGGCATGCTCAAGATCATCCTGAGCGACATTCCCTTGGCCATGGCAAGCATAGGGTTCTTAGAGGCGCCCGGCACGTACCGATCCAAAACCGCCGAGGCCTTCGGATCGGCAAGAATTTCTTCAAGGGTCGAATCTAATGTTATGGTCATTGTTTTGCTCCAGATTAAGATTTGATCACCGCTCTGGTTACGGCGCAAATTAGGGTGTGCGAGCGTATGCTCTTCGAACGAATCACCGGCGCCCGCGATCGGTAGGGAGGCGCACTTGTCGCCCGTTAGGGCACGCGCCGCTTCGAGTTTTATGCCCTCTGGAGGTATTATACCGCTTGGCAGCGAGGACGCAACCGCTCTGCCAGTGTTGGGGGTATGGTTCTGGAAAGACAGTGGTTGACAATTTCCGCTCACGAGTCTAAACTTGTGGGTGGAGAGAAACGGCTATTTACGCCGGTGAGATTGGGCAGGATCTGGGTATGTCAGATTCGAAGGATACAAAATCCTTAAAGGTTTTGGTGGTTGAGCAAAGCCAGCCCGGAAAGGCAGTCTGGTTTGAAGGCATTTCGGGTGGGGAGAACAACGGTTTGTTTGAGGCCAGGCAGGCCGGCAGCCTTGGCAAAGCGTTCAATCTTCTAGAGACTGAACCCTTTCACGTGATCTTGCTGGACCTGTCTTTGCCCGACAGCGTCGGGCTCAGTACCTTCTCCCAGCTGTACGCCCGCGTCCCCGATGTCCCGATCCTGGTCATCTCGCCGCATGAGGATCCCGAACTGGCGCTGGAGCTCCTGCGGGAGGGAGCCCAGGATTATCTGGTCAAAGGGGAGACGAATCCCGCGTTACTTAAACGGGTGATGTTGTATGCCATCGAGCGGCACCGCAACCGGGCGATACTCCAGCAGCTTTCATTCAACGATGAGCTGACCGGGCTTTTAAACCGGCGCGGCTTTATATCTTTAGCTCAGCAGCACCTCAAGATCGCACAGCGTGAAGCCTGGCAGATGGTCTTGCTGTTTGCCGATCTGGACAAGCTCAAAGATATAAACGACAACTTCGGACACCCGGAAGGCGATCGAGCCCTGCGGGCGGTGGCGAGTGTACTAAAAGAAACATTTCGCGCCTCGGACGTGATCGCCCGGCTGGGTGGGGACGAATTCATCGTGTTAGCGATCAATGCACCGGAAGCCGGCGTTCAGAAAATGGTCAGCCGGCTGCAGAAGAACATCGAGCGTCATAACCAGCAGAATCGCTACTACCAGATCTCGCTTAGCTATGGGGTGGCGAGGTTCGACCCACGCAATACTACCTCCCTTGAGGAGATGATCCTCCAGGCGGACAAGGCGTTATACGAGCAGAAGCGCAGCCGCGGGGCTGTGCACGCTGGTTAAATTCTAGCAGTCGGGTTTAATCAGGCAGCTACCGGCACGAAAAAGCCGACCTGCCTGGTTGGGGGGGGCAACCAGGCAGGTCGGTTGTTTGCATTATCGCATTAATTAAGAAAAAAATCAAGGGTTTGTGGGTACAAATCCTGAAATTCGTTCCAAATAGTTGTCTCTGCGCCTCAGATCGGGGGTGATGGAATGATGGTCGGCGTGGCGGGACCGCCATCCGGGATGACCTCGGTTGGAGTGTCTGTGGGTTCCGGCGTATCCGTCCAGGTGGGTTCCGGCGTATCCGTCCAGGTGGGTTCCGGCGTATCCGTCCAGGTGGGTTCCGGCGTGTCCGTCCAGGTGGGTTCCGGCGTATCCGTCCAGGTGGGTTCTGGCGTATCCGTCCAGGTGGGTTCCGGTGTATCGGTCGGCACCGGCGTCGGTGTAGAAGTCGGCCTCTCAGTCGGGACGGGAGTCCGGGTAGGCGCGGGTTGGGTGGGTTTGGGTGTGTTGGTTGGTTCGTCCGGCTCCCTGGTCGGGGCCGGAGTCGGGGTGAGTCGGAAAAGGGTTCGGATCAGGGTCGGCGTGGGGAAGAGCGTTGGCGGGAGGCTGGTGGGGGTTGGAAACGTTACCACAAATACCTTATCAACATCGTTGTTATTATCCGAAAGGACCAGAATTTTATTGATAGGAAGCGAGATCGAAGGAGGGGCATTCTGGCTGTAGAGAAAGAAGAAATTCCGTTGGTTAGCCAGGATTAAAGACAGATATTCAGCCAGGTCGAAAGCCTGGTTGCGATCCTGGGTGGCAAAAATACTTAGGGTAATTTTTGCCTCCTCCACTTGATCTTCCAGTTCGGATACTGTCTCGGCGACCTGCTCCAGGCGGCCTTCATCGATCAACGCCCGGATCTCCTGAAACCGTTCCTGGACGTGGCGGATCTGAATCTCGGCGTCGCTGGCCTGGGTGATGGAAGTCGCCAGGGCTAAACCCTCCAGGGTGAGTTTCATGCCGTACAGCCGGTCTCCCGGGAGGGCGTTCTTCGACTCGGAGACCAATGTCCCTCCGACGAACAGGGTGAGCAATAGGACGAACACGAACGCTACCGGTGCGACGCGCTGGACAGGCATCAGCTGCTGTAAGCGTTCGCGCCAGGTGAGCGGGGCCTGCTGCCTCTCCTCTTTGATCCTCTCCACCAGTCGCCGGCGCGAAGCGGACACGTAGCCGGGGCGCGGCTCGAGCGCCTCCCGGTAGGTGGTCAGCCACAGGGCGGTCTCGAGTTGCGGTCTCAAAGCATCAGACCACTCTGGATAGCGGGCCACGGCGGTTTCGATTGTCTCGTTCCCGCCGAGGATCAAGTCGAGGCAGGTCTGTAAAGCCTCTTCAAACTTACTGGTCATATTTTTCACCAAGTGCTTTGCGGACGGCAGCCAGAGCCCGGTGTTGCAATACTCTTACCGCCCCGGTCGATCGCTTCATCACCTTTGCCGTCTCGTTCGGAGACAGATCGTTCAAGAAACGATGGACAAGCACCTCCTGATAATCATCTCTCAATCCTTCCAGGGCACGGCGCAGCTCCTGGTGTTTCGAATTCGTGCTGGAAATCTCTCCCGGGTCGGGGGCGAGATCGCTGATCTGCATGTCCTCGATCGATACGCGCTGGGGGGCGCGCCCGTTGCGGCGGTAATGGTCGATCAGGACGTTGCGAGCGACGATCAACAGGAAGGCCCGGAACGGAATCCCCCGCTCACTGTACTTCGCCATGGAATTCCAGGCCCGGATGAACACCTCTTCGCTAAAATCCTCGGCGTCCATGCGGTTATCCAGTCGCGCGTAAAGGAAGCGGTAGACTGCGGTGAGGTGGCGCTCATAGAGCTCGCCAAACGCGTCGTGGTCACCTTCCTTGGCTCTATTTAAGAGTGTGTCGTCGTCCAGATCATGCCATTCCAGCATGAATCCTACCCTCATTAACGTCTCAAAACCGTTTTTGTTACAAATTTTCCTAAATTAGTTGATAAACCAGGCAAGGAAATCAGAACAATTGGCATACAGGGCACAATTGGTTGCCAGATGTTCACCGATCAAGAGCAAACACAACTCCCCCTCCTTTTACCCTTTTCGATTGGATCTACTTCTGGGCGGAGAGGAAGATCGGTGCAAAGCCCAGGCCGATCTTGGACGCATTGTAACACAAAACCGATTCGCTTGGCTTGCCTTAAAATCCCCGCTATCCAGCAAAGAGCGAGAAGAAAAAGGCAACTACCGCGAGCAGGACCTCGATCACGAAAAGCCCCGCCAGGATGTAAACCAGGGTCATCCAGGGACTGCCCTCCCGATTTGGGGAGATTTGCTCGCCTTCTGCCAGGCGGCGGATAGTCACGGCAGCCTGGCGCGCCAGCGGATCGATCGACTTGCCTGGCCCTCCGATCCAGGTCCAACCCTCGCTCCGGCTGGGAAGAGCCAGACGGGCGCCGGGATAGCTTTGCAACCATAGGCGCAAAGCTTCTGGCAGCTGTGCCAGCTGTCCACCGGGCAGGATGACGGCTTTAGCCGCCGATAGGGTTTCATCCGGCGCTCCCTGAGCTATGGGGTGAACCGCAACCGGCAAGGCGGGAGCCTGGTGCTCCAGGGCGGCCAGCAGGCTTTCGGCAAAACCGTCTTGCTCCGGGTCCAGGATCAGCACCGGGTAGAGAGTGTGCCGCCTGGATAGCGTAGTTTCTGCCAGGCGGGCGTCTTTACGCAGGACACGCCAATGATAGGTGAGCAGCACCGCGAAGAGCGCCATCGTCTTCAGGATCTGCAGGACCTGAATCTGGAGATCGTTGGCTGGGTCTCCAAGTAAAGCACTGATCAATTGGAAAAGCAGCTGCCCGGTCGTAAACATCACGCCTAACACACTGGCGAAGAGCACAAAATACAGATAGGTTTTGCGTACAGTCGAGCGCCGGGCCCGTTCTCCCGTTTCTCCGGGATGGGCTGCTGCTTGGGCTATTTCCCCCCAGACCAACAGCCAGAGCGGCAGACCAACGATCAGTGTAGCCAGGGCCGAGGCCAACCGGTTGCGCAGGGATGGTTCCCCGAGCAAGGCGATGCCGGGCCAGAGATCGAACAGCAGGCTGAGCAGCAGGTGCAGCCCGGCAAACGTCGCCGCCAGTCCTAACAGAGACAAGAGGTAAAGGTACAGCTGGCGCAGGGTCTCGAATGGAGAGGTTTCCGGGGCTGAGCCGGCTTCTCGGCGCAGCACTCGCCCGTAGTATAGCCATATCCCTACGAAGGGCAACGCCAGGGAAACCGGTTGGGTAATACCCTGGAGAAATTCTGCCAGGTCCACCACCTCCCCGAACGGCGTCTGGAAGACCTGCACCAGGATCTGCCAGGAAGAGGCCAGGGCGCCGACGATACCGATGAAGACAATCCCGTGCAGGAAGGCCTGGCGCATCAGCGAGTCCCGCTCGCCTGGTTCTGTGCTGGTGCGAACGAGCAAGCGCCAGGTGAAGACCCACAGCGGGATTCCCAGGATCAAAAGGGCCAATCCATTGGCCAGGCTTTGAACCATCTGGCTGCCGGAGGCAGCGGGAATGAAGAGGACATAACTGACGATCTGCTGGACGCCGAAGCCCACGAGAGCCAGGCTGTATACCAGCCACAGGTAGCGGAACAGGCGGCGGGTCTCGGGATAGGCGTCCCCCTGCACAGGAGCCGCCCAGTCCTGGCGAAGCGAGTAGAAGAAATAGGCCGCCAGGATCAGGTTAAGGGCGATGGCTACCAGGTTATCGCTGCTGGTCTGATTGCCGCCTAATAAGGCTTGCTGGGGGTCTGCGCCAAGCAGGTCGAGCAGCGATCGGTTGGCCAGCGCCAGGGCGTTTTGAAGGACCGCTGCCAGGGTCGCAGCCAGGATGCCGTAGAAGAAGATCGCCCGCGTCCGGGCTGAGCGCTCCTCGATATCCCGGTTCGCGCTGCGCTGGATCAGGATCCAATGGACTAAGAAGACCGGCAGGCCTACGAGAATCAGGGAGAGTGCTCCTGCAAGACGGCTGGCTTCACCGCCGATCTCCGAGCCGGCAAACAGTGAACGAACCAGCCCGATCGTTCCCCAAAGCACGACTTCGAGGCTGACAAATGCGGTGGTGTACAGGTACAGGCGACGGATGGCTGCCATTTATAATTAAGGTAGTTTTTCTTCCCAGCCCCAATCCCAGTAGGGATAGGGCATTCGGACGATTGCCCAGCGACCGCCTTCTTTTACCAGGCTGGCGGTTGTCTCTTCGTAGTAGGCATCCTGGAAGGGTTCGCTGCTCTGGTGGATTAAAGTCAAGCCAACCAGGGTTCGCTCGCCGGTTGGGTGCGCTTCTCCGATGCGCACTGCGGTTCGCTGCATACCCGCATCGGGGCCCATAAAATACTGCAAGAACTGCTCGTACTCCGGGCGTTCCTGCGCTTGAAGATATTCATAAGCCCGGTCATAATCTTCTTTTTCCAGGGCCAGGATGAAATTTCGCACCACGCCTTGCGGAGTGTCTTCCACGGCGTAGTCCTGTTCTCCCTGGCGAAAAAAGAATATGAACAGGGCAGCGATAACCAGAACGCCGATTCCCCCCAGGATGGCGAACAAGAAACGGTCTTGTCTCATATAATTCAAGCGGGTCAATCACCTGCTGCTTGCTAATGATTGTAAAGGAGAAAATGAGTGCGTGCAAGCTGCCCCGGCTTCCTTTACCGGTGTGTATTAAAAGATCCGGGTCTTCTCAGTTTCCTGAGAAGACCCGAGGAAAGCGAAGCTCTCGCAGGAGACTAGATCCAGCCGCGCAGCTCCATGGCTTTAACCACCTTGGCGATGGCAACCATGTAGGCTGCGTCGCGCATGTAAACGCCCTCGCCATTTGCCATTTCCACCACGCTGTTAAAGGCCTGCGTGATCTTGGTGTCCAGCCGGGAGAGCACTTCTTCGCGCGTCCAGTAGTAGTTCATGTCATTCTGCACGCTCTCGAAGTAAGAAGTGGTCACACCACCGGCATTACACAGGAAATCGGGGATGACGAAAACGTTGTTGCGCTTGAAGACTTCATCGGCCTCGGGAGTGGTGGGGCCGTTGGCGCCCTCGGCGACCAGGCGTACCCGGTCGCTGACCCGCTTCACCGTCTCGGCGTTGATCTGTCCTTCCAGGGCGCTCGGGATGAGCACGTCGACGTCTTTGGCGATCCAGGCCTCGGCGTCTTCGATCTCGTAACCGGCCTGCCGGGCTCTGTCCTTGTCGATCGTGCCGTAACCGTCGGTGATGGTCTGCAGGAAGACGGGGTCGATCCCATTCGGATGGCTGACCGTGTAAGCGGCGCGGTCCTCGCGATCCCAGTATGAAACACAGGCGACTTTACCGCCCAGGATCTCTTTGAAACCGATGGCGGCGTACTGTGATACGTTGCCGAAGCCCTGGATGGCTGCCACGCACTTGGTGGGATCCAAATTTAAGTGCTTCATGGCCTCACGCACGGTGAAGGTCACGCCGTAGCCGGTAGCCTCGGTGCGCCCGAGGGAACCGCCCGATCCCAGTGGCTTACCGGTGATCACGCCAGGGGTGAACTGGCCGACCAGCTTCGAGTATTCGTCCATCATCCAGCCCATCATGCGGGGATTGGTGCCAACATCAGGGGCGGGGACATCCTGGCGAGGGCCGATGTTTCGCCAGATCTGGCCGATCCAGCCGCGCACCAGCTTTTCTTGTTCGTTGATGGAGAGGGTCGCCGGGTCGACCGCTACGCCGCCCTTGCCGCCGCCTAGCGGGATGTCCGCCACGGCGCACTTCCAGGTCATCCACATCGCCAGGGCGCGCACGGTGTCCAAGGTCTCGGAGGGATGGAAGCGGATGCCGCCTTTGTTCGGGCCGCGCGCATCGTTGTGCTGCACCCGGTAGCCAAAGAAGACGCGGATAGCCCCATCGTCCATGCGGACTGGGATCATGAACTTGAACTCGCGCATCGGCCAGCGCAGGATCTCGGATACCTGGGGGTCCAGGTTGAGCATATTCGACACGTGGTCAAACTGGCTTTGCGCCATTTGGAATGCATTGATTGTTTCAGCCATTTATTTTCTCCTGATTTAGATCGGGTGCTGCGCTGGACGGTGCGCGGGTAAAAATAAACGGGCACCCCGGTATGGTGCCCGCTCGATTTTATAAGGGAAGGAGGGATTGGGATTTGTTGAATTCACAATGCGCCCTCATAAAGGTTAACCAGATATAACCATAGCAGATGTCTGACGACTCGTCAAGTGATAAAAAGCACAAGTTTCAGATGTTCGAACATTTTCCGTCAAATTTCTTCAGATTTGCGCAGGCGGAGTTCTGCCAGCTGGCGGTCCAGCTCATCCTGCACCACTCGAGGATTGGCCTGGCCTTTTGCACTGCGCATGACCTGACCGAACAGCCAGCGGGCAAGGACTTCCTTACCCGTTAGATACTCTTCGACTTGCTGTGGATGATCCGCCAGCGCCTGACTGACCAGTCCGGCAATTTGCCCGGTTTCTGAGATCTGTTGCAGGCCGCGCTCGGCAACAATCTCCTGGGCCGTTCTTCCCGTATAGAACATTTCTGACAGAACGAGCTTGGCGGTCGTCTGGTTGATCTGGCCTTCCGCCACCAGTTGCACCAGCCCTGCCAGAGATGGAGGCGAGATGCGCGCCAGCGAGATGCTGGTCCCGCTTTGGTTCAGCAGACCGAAGAATTCGCCGCTGATCCAGTTTGCCAGCAGCTTCGGGCTGGCGCTCCCACCTGCCGGAAGGGATGCAGCTGCCTGTTCGAAATAGTTGGCGACAGCCTGTTCCGCCACCAGCACTCCGGCGTCGTAGGGGTTCAGCCCGTACTGCTCGCGGAAGCGCCGGAACTTGGCGATCGGGAGTTCGGGAAGGGAAGCGCGCACCCTATCGATCCACTCAGGTTCGACCACCAGCGGCGGCAGGTCCGGCTCCGGGAAGTAGCGGTAGTCATCTTCCGTTTCCTTCACCCGTTGGGTGACGGTGATACCCTGGCTTTCCACCCAGCCGACGGTTTCCTGAACGACCCGTTTGCCCTGTTCCAAGAGACCGATCTGGCGATCGATCTCGTAGGCAACCCCGCGTTCGAGGGCGCGAAAACTATTTAGATTCTTGATCTCGACCCGAGTGCCCAGTTTTTCCTGATCGACAGGGCGCACTGAAACGTTCGGCTCGATGCGCAAGACGCCCTTTTGCAGGTCGCCTGAATTGACTCTCAGGTAGCGCAGGAGGGAACGCAGGCTGGTCGCGTAGGCGCGCACCTCTTCCGGCTTGTGCAGGTCTGGCTCGGAAACGATCTCGAGTAAAGGTACGCCTGCCCGGTTCAGGTCGACCAGGGAGTACGCCTCCCCATCCTGGCTGACGTGCGTCAGCTTACCGGTGTCCTCTTCCAGGTGAACCCGGCGGATGCGGATCAGCTGCTCGCCTTGCGGGGTCAGGATGATCAGGCGCCCATTGCGGGCCAACGGTTGTTCGTACTGGGAGATTTGGAAACCTTTGGGCAGGTCAGGGTAGAAATAATTCTTGCGGGCGAAGATGCTGGTGTGGGCGATCTCGCACGCTAGCGCCAGCGCCACCCGCAGGGCGTACTCGATCGCCCGCTCGTTGACCACGGGCAGGACGCCCGGCATCCCGGAACAGATCGGGCACACCGCCACATTGGGCTCCGCGGCCGTCGGATCGACGACCGGGCAGGCGCAGAACATCTTCGATTTCGTCTCGAGTTCCGCATGGACTTCGAGACCGATGACGGCTTCATACTTCATGGGTTATTCGAAGGCGCCTGGCAGATACTTACCCGGTTTAAGAGCTAGGTTCGACGTGCCATTCGTCGGCGCCCTCCAGGTAACAGAGCTCGAAGACTCGATCGTCCGTAGTCTTTACCAGGAAGCAATTGCTGTTGGGGCTGCGCCAGCGCTTCAGCACAGCCGCCACCGGCAGGCGAACACCCTGCCAGTATACGGCTCTGGGTCGCTCGCCGTGCCGGTAGCCTGAATAGCACTCGACCTGTGTCTCACTCACAGGGATACGACGGTGTGATCGCCGGCGTTAATGATGCCGGCGCGGCGCTGGATGTGGGCCTGGCGTCCGATCAGCGAACTTTCCAGGATCACGTCGTAAACCTGGGCTTCATCTTCCAGGATCGAATTGCGTACGATGCTGCGGCGGATATCGGCGCAGGCGCCCACCGAGACGTGCGGCCCAATCACAGAGCCTTCGATCTGCGCACTCGGGTGGATGAATACGGGCGGGATCACCACCACATCTTTACGCCTGGCAGCTTCCTCGCTGTTGTTATGGCCGTTCTCGAGCAGGTAGCGGTTGGTTTCCAGCAAGGACTCTGGAGTCCCGGCGTCGAGCCAGACGTTCACCTTTTCGGTGCGCATCTTCAGGCCGCGCTCCAGCAGGATATTGACCGCGTCCGCCAGGAAGTACTCGCCTTCGAGCTGCAAATCCCGGCGCATCTGTTCCTCGATGGCGGAGATCAACTGCTCTGCGTCCTTGAAATAATAAAAGCCTACCACCACCAGATTGTTTTCCGTATCGGCCGGCTTCTCGATCAGCCGGGTCACCCAGCCTTCTTCATCCAGCACTGCCACGCCGAACCGGCGGGGATCCGCGACCGGCTTGACCCAGGCCACTGCATCTGCTCGTTCCCGAACCAGGATGGATAAATCCAACTCGAGCAGCGTATCGGCAAAGACGACCAGCATCGGGCCGTGCAGGTATTCCCGGGCCAGGTAGATGGCGTGCGATTGGCCGTGCGGGTCATCCTGGCAGACAAAATGGGATCGCAGGTGCGGGTAGTTCTGTTGCATGTGGTCCTGGATCTGGTCGGCCAGATAACCGACGATATTGATCAGCTCGATGTTTCCCGGGTCGGGCAAAGAGGACAAAGTATCCAGGACATGGTCCAGGACCGGCTTTCCCGCAACGGTGACCAGCTGTTTGGGCTTGCTCCAGGTATGCGGGCGCAAGCGGGTGCCTAAACCCGCCATCGGAATGACAATTTTTAAGGTTTCCGACATCGACTTCCCCTAAAGGTGAATTTTCCCCGGGGCACCACGAACAGAACAGGGTGGCTCCCTGGGGTCTGCATGCCCCATAGTTAAATATCTTACAATCTATGGAGCGCGGCTTTATTATACTCGTTCTGTTTGTTTCACCCTTGCTTTGACCAAGGCAAGACCCGGCGTGTCAAGGCGATGCCCGGCAGATGACTTACGGGAATGGCTGGAAATAGATCGGTTATGATTGTGGATAGATCCAGTCCAACTGGAACTTTTCAGGAGCAAGAGACGTCTGAGTGGCATAACCGAAACACTTATATCGATAAGGAGAGAAAGAGATTATGAAAGGCAAACTTTACTTGATGGTCGGTATCCTTTTGATGGCTGTCCTGATCAGCGCCTGCAGTGGAGTCGCCGCTGCTCAGACCCCTCAGCCCGGCCAGGGCAGCGCCCCCGTGCGCACGATCAGCGTGACCGGCAGCGGCAAGTCCTTCATCGTCCCCGATATGGCGATAATCTCGGTCGGCGTTCGCACCGAGAACCGGAACGCCGGTGCAGCGGTCGATGATAACAATGCCCAGACCCAGGAAGTGATCGCGGCATTGCGGGGCATGGGCGTGGCGGAGCGAGACATCCAGACCACCAACTTCAGCATCTATCCA
>DATDRQ010000207.1:0-13786 GCA_035291645.1 Anaerolineales bacterium | reverse complement strand
ATGCGGCTGCCACACTGCCCACAGGGTCCTTCCCGGAAAGCGCCAGCGGACCGCATCCAGAGTCGCCGCGATCTCGGTTGGATGGTGGGCATAATCATCGATCACCGTGATCCCGACGACCTCGCCGCGCACTTCGAAGCGCCTGCCGGTGCCGGCGTATTCACCCAAAGCCTGGGCAGCCTCTGCCACCGGCAGTTCCAACAGGTCGCCGACCGCCAGAGCAGCCAGAGCGTTCCGGGCGTTATGCTCGCCTGGGATATTTAAATTTAACCGGGCGAGACGGCTATCCTCCCGCCAGGCTTCGAAGGTGATGCCCCCTGCCTCATTTCGCTCGAGATTTCGTCCAGTAAAGGCGGTTATTTCCGGTATATTTCCTTCGGAAAATCCATAGCTCAATTTTGAGCGAGCGAGTCCGCTGCTCTCCTCCAGCAGCCTGAGCGCCCCGGCGTCGTCCCGACAGGCGAGCAGGATGCCTTGCTCTGGGATTTGCCGGGAAAATTCCACGAAAGCCTGGTAAAAGTCCTCTGGCGTAGGAAAGCAATCCGGATGGTCATGCTCGATATTGGTCACCACGGCGATATCTGGATTCAAGCCCAGGAACATGCGATCATACTCATCGGCCTCGATCACAAATACATCGCCTTTTCCGGCGTGCGCGTTCGTAGCCAGGTTAGTAGAAACTCCACCAACGATGAAAGAAGGGTCTTCTCCCAACCTGGTCAGCATCCAGGCGATCATGGCGGTCGTAGTCGTTTTCCCATGTGTACCAGCAATTGCAATCCCTGTTTTGTCCTTCATTAACCTTCCGATAAATTCAGCCCGTTTCAACACCGGGATGCCTCGCTCAACCGCAGCAACGACTTCCGGATTATCCTCCGGGATCGCCGATGAACGTACCACAAGATCGGCGCCGGCGATGTTCTCCGCACGGTGTCCGAGAACAACCGTTGCCCCGAGCGCCTGCAGCTGCTCCATCACAGCCGAATACTGCCGGTCGGATCCGCTCACGCGATAGCCGCTCTCCAGTAAGACCCGGGCGATCGCCGACATGCCGCTCCCACCGATCCCGATCAGGTGCACGTGAACCATCAGATAAACACCACCACCACGAAGATAAATGCCAGGGCGACCGCAAAGTAAATCCACGGAGGTACCAGGTAGTTCGGAGGCATGTTATTCAGAAGACTTATGGCTGCCTGCCCTACATCGGTATCTGGATTTGGTCCCGTAATGAAGCTGATCGGGTAATTCGAAGCATCCATGTAATACCAGATGGTGCCGATTATTAAATATCCGTTCAGCGCACCGATGACCAGGCCCAATAAGATATCCGCGAAGCGTTGCCGGGCAAGGCGATCTCCTAGTACTCCCCGTACCTTAGGTGTCAGGTATCCAAAGATGACCATTATACTTACGACAAACAATTGGATATAAAAGCGGGTGCTGGCGCTCATCCCACTATCAGGCTTCATAAACGGTATATATGTCGTTAAAAGAACGATGATGAAGATTGCCAGGATGGAGCTGAATGTCACCAAGACTTCCTTAGCCCAACCGCGAACCGCCCCGATAATGGCGAAGATGGTAACAAAAATCCAGAACAATGCGTAGAGGCTTACCATGGATCAACTCCTCCCAGCTTCCTGGGCTGGCGCCAGCTGCCTGAGCAGGTTCCCGATCTTCTGGGCCGCTTCCGGTCGGTCCAGCGAGCGCATCGCCTGGGCCATCCGGGTCCACCGTCCAGGATCATGCAGGAGGGCCTGAATCGCCTCGAGCAGCTGGCTGGTCAGGTCTGCATCTTCGATAACAAGAGCGGCGCCGCGCTGCTCCAGATAGCGGGCATTGACTTCCTGGTAGCGCCAGGCATACGGATAAGGGACCAATATCGCCGGCAGGCCGAACAGGGGATACTCGCCCAATACTGAAGCCCCTGCCCGCGAGACGACCAGGTCGGCTGCCCGCAAGGCTGCACCCATCTCGGCATGCAGATACGGGAAAGCATGATAGCGCTCGCCAAGCCTCGCCTCTAGGCTGGATCGAGCGGCATCGACCTCCGCCCAATCCAGATGCCCGCTGATATGGACAACCTGGACCTCTTCGAGCAGGACGGGCAGGATCGCCAGGAGCGCCCGGTTGATCGAACGAGCGCCTTTACTGCCGCCGAAGACCAGCAGGGTAAACAGGTCACTTTTCAATCCTAAAGCCTCGCGTGCCTGATCCAGTGCCCACTCCCGAAGATCCTGGCGAGTTGGATAACCAGTCACCGTCAGCGCAGCCGATTTGGAGAAAAATCGCCTCGATTCCTCTGCCGTCAGTGCGATCCGGTCGGCGAAGCACGCCAGGGTTTTCAGCGCCAGGCCGGGTTCGATATCCGGTACAAATAGTAAGTTGGCAGGTCTTTTCTGCCGGATACCTGGCAACCTCCCGGCGATCGCGACCGGCACCGCCACAAAACCACCGGTAAACAGCATCACCTCGGGTCGGAAACGGCGCAGGATACGCCTGGCTGCCAGTGCACCCCGGGCGATCTGCCATATATTCTTCGGCAGCTGGCGCCAGCCTACCCCATGAAGCCCGGCGGCCGGGATGGTTTCAAAAGGCACCTGCTCGCGCTGGATCAGATCTGCTTCCATACCACCCTCACCGCCAACCCACAGCACTTCTGGCTGAGAGCGGTTCTCTCCAGCAAGCCCCGGTCTTTCCCGATCCTCATCGATCGACCTTTCTCCATCAGCAGCTGGCACGCTTTCACCTTCGGTTAGCGCTCTCAGAACGGCGAGGGCGGGATACACGCCTCCCCCGGTCCCTCCAGCGCAGATTAACAACCGCATCGAAGGTTCTCTCTTCCTCCTCCCGGCTCTGGTTGGATAAGCGGGAGATGTTCAGCAAGATCCCGACCGCTGCCAGTGAGACGACCAGGCTCGAGCCGCCGGCGCTGATAAAAGGCAGGGCGTTACCGGCGAACGGCACCAGCCCGACGATCACCGCCATGTTGATCAGGGCCTCGATCACAATCCATAGGCTAAGCCCTGCCGCCAGCAGCTTTCCCAGACCGTCTGGAGCGCGCTGGGCGATGCGCAGCCCACGCCACAGGATCAGGATGTACAGAGTAACCAGGGTTATGGCGCCGGCGAAGCCGGTTTCCTCGCCAACCACAGCGAAAATACTGTCGGTTGGCGGCACCGGCAGCCCGGTCAGCTTCGTGTCCGCCCGGCCAATGCCAACGCCAAACCAGCCGCCTTTCACCAGCGCCTCCAACGACCGGGAAAGGTGCATGGGGGCGCGGGTCAGAGCCTCAAAGCTCAACGAGTATTCTGAAACCCGCTGGTTCCCGGTGGGGCTGAGCTGGTATACCAGCCAGCCTGCGACGAGACCGATCAGTATCAGGAGGGCGATCTGGCGCAGGTCGCCGCCCGCCAGGAAGAACATCAGACCACCCAGAATGAAGATGGTCGCTGTCGCGCTGATATCCGGTTGGAGGATAATCAATCCTCCGAGGGTCCCCAGAATGACGCCGAGCGGGAACAGCCCAAACCCGACCTCGCTGAGTTGGTCGCGCTTGGCGTACAACCAGACCGAAAGGTAGATGACGATGGCGATTTTTGCCAGTTCAGATGGCTGTACCGAGCCGCCCAGCAGGGTGCGCGAGGCGTTATTGATCACTTCATTCACCACCAGGACAATGATCAATAGGCCAACCGTGAAGGCCATCAACGCCAATGCAAATTTCTGATAGCGGTGGTAATTAAACATTGCCAGGAATGCAGCCAGGCCGATCCCCAGACCGGCAAATATTAACTGGCGGGAAAACATAAATGTGGGAGTCTTCCCAAGGACCATCAAGGAATAATCCGAGCTAGCCGAGTAGACCATCAACAAACCGAATACCAACAGGGTGGTCACGGCCAATAACAGCGGAACGTCGATCCCTAAGCGAACAGGCTTTCGAGAAACGCCAGCCTGCGCCGAGGTGCGCCAGCGAAAACCGGGAGCCGTTATTCTGGAAGTTCCATTACCCATCGTCTATATACCTCCCCGCGCTCCTCAAAATCTCGGAACGCATCGTAACTTGTCCCGCCGGGCGAGAGCAGCACTACGTCGCCAGGCTTTACGACTTCTGCTGCCGCCAGGACTGCAGCATGCAAATCTTCACAGCGTCGGATCTCTACCTGGCTGGGTCCAGTCCCTGCGAAAGCTGACCGGATGGTATCGGCAGCCTCACCGAATAGGATGAGATGTCCCACGCGCTCGTGGACCAGCTTAATAAAATCATCCCAGGGCAAATTCTTGTCCCGGCCTCCAGCCAATAACACCAGGGGCTCATCAAACGAGCGGATGGCTGCCATAGCCCGCTCTGGGGCAGTTGCGATCGAGTCGTTGTACCAGTCTGCGCCTCGCCAGGTACGCACGTATTCCAAGCGGTGTGGGACACCGCCAAACCCCTCCACTCCAGCCTGCAAGGCTTCCAAGGGCAATCCCGCAGCTGCGGCGATGGCGCAGGCGGCCAGGACATTCGCAAGGTTGTGTTCTCCGCGTAACGTCACCCGCTCACGCGGCATCAGGGGGAGGAGCAATTCTCCATCGGCAGAGGCAAATCGCCCCATTAGAGCAGAACCATCCGACCCTATGTACGTCCCCTCCACACCGGTTGGTGGTTCCTCCTTGCCGAAGGTAACCACATGCCCATGGGCTTCACCCGCGAGTCCCCATGAGCCAGGGTCGTCCCGTCCCAGGACAGCAACATCGCTGGAGGACTGGAACTTTAGGATGCGCGCCTTGGCTTCCGAATAGGTCGCCATGTTATTGTGCCGGTCCAGGTGGTTTGGAGTGATATTTAATACCGCGGCAACATGGGGCGAGCGGGTCATTACCTCGAGCTGGAAGCTGGAGAGCTCCAGGATCGCCAGGTCGCCTGGCTGCATTTGCTCGACGGATGAGATTAAGGGTGTACCGATGTTTCCGCCAACCCAGATCCGAGCTTGCGGCAATCGAGAGAAAGCCACCTCTCCCGACTTCAAGAACTGCAAATCGTCTGTGCTGCGTTCCTGCAGGAGGTCCACTGCAGCGTGCGCCATCCTTCCGACCAGGGCGGTGGTGGTGGTTTTTCCGGCAGAACCGGTGATGCCGATCACCGGGCAAGTAACACTTTCCATGAAGATCTGGGAGTCATTCGACAATGGGATGCCGCGATGCCGGGCTTCCTCGATTATAGGCAGTGAAAGGGGAACCCCTCCGGAGGGACACACGAGATCGGCGCGGTCGAGGATCTCCAGCGGGTGGCTTCCCAGCACCCATTGGATGGGCAAATCGCTCAACGACAGGGTGGCTGGGGAGAGTTCCTGAGCAGAAAGGCGGTCGGTGATCACGACCTCCGCTCCATGCAAGGCCAGGTAACGCGTCAGTGCCAGACCCTGCCTGGCTGCCCCTATGACGATCACCCGCTTACCGTTCCAATCTTCCAAAGGATCATCCCTTAACCACAGATTCGACTCTGGCAACCGGTCTGGCAGAATTGTCCATCCATAATCTGCTTCTCGGGTCGCGCTCATACGATCGCCAGTGCGACTCCGATCATGGCACCCATCAATCCGATCAACCAGAAGCGCTGGACCACCTGGGTTTCACTCCACCCGGAGAGCTCGAAATGGTGGTGTAAAGGCGCCATCTTGAACATACGCCTGCCGCCCGTCAGCTTGAAATAAGCTATCTGAAGAATCACGCTGATCGTCTCGCTGATCGGGATAATGGCAATCGCCGCCAGTACAAGCCACTCTCCGGTCATGAGGGCTACAACCGAAAGTACGGCGCCCAGGGAGAGCGAACCGGTGTCACCCATGATTAATTCTGCCGGGTGGACATTGAACCAAAGGAAGCCAAAGGTCGCGCCAACCACCGTGAAGCAGAAGCGCGCCAGGAAGATCTGATCGTGAAGGATGGCGATCGCCCCGACGGCGACAAACCCCGTAGCGGCGATCAGCCCGGCCAGCCCATCCAGGCCGTCGGTGAAGTTCATCGCATTCGAACCTCCGACGATGATGAACATAGCGATCGGGATGTACCAGAGACCGATCTCGACTTCGCGTCTCTCACCGGGAATATACATTTGAGGAGCGTCCAGGAAGTAATACAGCCCGATCACGACGATCAAGGCAAAGATGATCTGTAAGGCCAACTTTGTGCGCGCCCGCATGCCCAATCCGCGCCGCCGGCCGCGCACCCCTTCCCAATCATCGATGGCGCCCAGGACAGCAAAGATGACCATTACACCCATCGGCAGCAACACGGAGCGCCCCAGGACGGTGAGGCCGAAAAGGGAGACGCTGTTCAACAAAAGCGTCACCAGCACCACCGGTAGAATGATCATCACACCGCCCATCGTCGGCGTACCCATCTTCGTGAAATGCCGCTCCGGTCCCTCCACGCGGATCACCTTGCCAATATTGAAATGCCTCAATACTCTGAGCAACGGCGGACCCCAGATCACAGCCAGGACGAAGCTCAGGCCGGTCAGGCCCAAAGCCAGGGAGATCTGGTTCATTCCTTCGCCTCCAGGGCAGCAACGATGGCATCCATCTGCATTCCCCGTGAGCCCTTGACCAGGACTACATCTTGTGGACCCAGGTGATCTTGAAGAAACGTGATCGCCTCCTGATTGTCCGGGAGCTCGGTGATCGCCTGGTTCGAAAGCCCGGCCCTGGCTGCTGCTGCCGCGATCATCCGGCCGCGTTCTCCTAGGGTAACCAGCTGGTCAACCACCTCCGCGGCGCGCACACCGACCATTTCGTGGCCTTTCCATTCGTAGGGTCCCAATTCGAGCATATCCCCAAGCACGGCGACTTTACGCCCTTCCAGTTCATCCAACAAGTTAAGCGCGGCCAGAGTCGATTCCGGCGAAGCGTTGTAGGTATCGTCGAGGAGCAAGGCGCCGCTGGTAGCCCGTACGGCAACAAGGCGCAGCTGCGGTTGGTTCGAACGCAAGCCTTCTACGATCTCTTGCCAGGTTAGCCCGTCGGTTAAACCCACCGCGGCCGCACGCAGGGCGGTGTGAACGGAGTGCCGCCCGATTAAGGGCACACGCAGATGAACCTCCTCATCCTGGTAATGGATCCGGAATCGAATCCCTTCCAGTCCCAGGCCCTCCACCTCATCCGCCCACAAATCTGCGTCGGAGCTTAATCCATAGTAGACGACATCCGCCTGGGTCTGGTGCCCCATTTCTCGAACCAGAGGATCATCATAATTCAGAATGGCGATCCCTTCCGGGCTGGCTGGAAGAGACTGGACGAGCTCGGCCTTACCCTGGGCGATCGCTTCGACCGAACCTGCCCGCTCGGCATGGACGGTTCCGATATTGGTCACCACACCTACCTGCGGTAAAGCCAAGTCGCAGAGGAATCGGATCTCGCCTGGGACGTAGAAACCCATTTCAAGAACTGCTCGCTCGTGATCTTCGTTCAGCTTGAGCATCGTCAGAGGTAAACCAATTTCGTTGTTCAGGTTCCCAGGGCTCTTCAAAGTCGAATACCGCTGCGCCAGCACCGAAGCTACCAGCTCTTTCGTCGTCGATTTGCCAACACTCCCGGTAATCCCGATCACCCGCGGGTGCAAGTGGCGCCTCCAGAAATGGGCGATCTTCTGGAGGGCTGCGATACTGTCCGCGACTCGGATGCAAACCGGTAATTCACCTTGCAAATCTACCGGATCAATCTGCCAGCCCTCAACCAGATCCAGCTGGCGGAATTGAGCCGATAGGTCTTTATGGATTAACGCGTAGGATGCACCACGTTCGAACGCATCTCGTACGTAATCATGCCCATCAACATTATCCCCAGGCAATGCCACAAACAACGAACCCGGAACTGCCAGACGTGAATCGATCACCGCGTCCCGAATCGAGATCTCCGTATTCTCCGGGCGTATCCCGGTTAAGGATTCGAACACATCTGCCAGGGTCAACATCGTTGGTTTAATTACTGTCCATCATCCGCTGGCGAACATCATCCGGGGGAATATTCAGTAAGACGACCAGGCGCTCGACCACTTGCTTGAATACGGGAGCAGCGACGACAGAGCCCCAGGGGGAAACGGATGGTTTTTCCAACCAGATATACACCAGAAACTGGGGATCATCCACCGGTCCCCAACCGACAAACGAAGCGTGAGTCTGGCTGCTGGTGTATCCAAACGGGGTCGGGATCTCTGCCGTGCCGGTTTTGCCTGCCACCCGGTACCCCTCGATGAGGGCCACCGAAGATTCTACCTCCAATGAAGTCGCCAGCATGTTCGTGAGGGTCTGGGCACTTTCTTGCGTGATCGGCATCCCGGCAACTTGCGTAGAGGTGTTGTACTGGTGCCCTTGGTCGATCATGGACAACACGATGCGCGGCACAACCATTTTTCCTTCGTTGGCGATAGCCGACACCGCCATAACCATCTGGACCGGCGTCACCGCCACGCCTTGACCGAAGGAATTTGTCCCCAGGTCAGCTTCATACCAATCGCTGTCGCCCGGCAGCTTCAGCCGGCCCGGGTTCTCCCCGGCCAGGTCGACTCCGGTCAGGTGCCCGATCCCGAAGCCCTGCAGGTAATTGTAGAAATCGTTGGTCCCCAGCTGGGTAGCCACCCAGGCCAGGCACACGTTCAAAGAATGCTGCAAGCAGCCCAGCATATCCTGAGGACCCCAGGCGCCGCTGTTCCAGTTGATGATGACCGTTCCCCCTACTTCGATAGCGCCTGTATCCAGGAAGGGGGTATCTGGTTTGACGCTGCCGTTGTCCAGCGCCGAGGCCATGGTAAGGACTTTGAAAACCGAGCCGGGCTCGTAAATCTTACTCACCGCCCGGTTAAAAGGAGTCGAATCGACGAAGATCTCCCCGTAGCGCCAGAATTCGTTCAGATCCAGGCGCGGCGTGGTTGCCATCGCCAGGATCTCTCCGTTGCTTGGGTCCATCACGACGATCGTCCCTGCCTCTGAGCCGCTCTCATCGATCGCCTGGTCCAGGATGCCCTCGATTTCTGCCTGCACCGCCCGGTCGATGGTCAGGATCAGGCTGGCGCCATCTGGCACCTCCGGCAGCTCCTCAACCCGGTTGGGATCTGCAGGCACCCAGACCGTTTGAGGATCACCGGCCAGTTCATCATTGAACTGTTCTTCGATCCCAAAGAAGCCTTTGCCTTCCCGGTTTACAAAACCCAGGATGTTGGAGGCCAGATCCTTTTCCGGATAGCTTCTTTGAAGATGGGGAATATAACGCAGCCCAGCCAGGCTGGGGCGTTCCTTTTCCTTGCTTCTGCCGTAAGCTGTCTGCATTTCAGCCGCCAGCTGTTCCAACTTGGCTTTTTGCTCCTCAGTAACGAAATCTGCAAGCCGCGCGTAGACTGCTTCGTCCGAAGGCTCCTGGCTCGCCAGGGCAAACACTTTATCATATTCACTACCGGTGACTGCATTTAATGCCAGGGCGATCGTCGAGGGATTCTGAACATAGGTGAGTTCAACCCCCACTTCGTATACGGTCGTGTTGCCTGCCAGCTGATGCCCCCACCGGTCATAGATCTGGCCGCGTGCCGGGACCAGTGTCCGCCAACTGCCCGAATAAATCTCTCCACGGTTACGAAAGACTTCTGCCTGTGGGCTAAGCTGGATCCGCAGTATTTGCACAACGATAAACAGTGCGAACGCGGTGAGCAGCAGCCCGAGAGTGGTGTAACGCCAGGTATTTTCGCTGGTCATGGGAGTCCCTCGATCATCAGGGGAGCAGCTGGTTCGAATACTCGCTCCCGCAGCCATTCGAATAGAGATTGCGTATATTCCGGTGAAAGTACCGAGGCGCCGGCTACACGCGGGCTCGGGGAAAGCGCCAGAGTCACCTGGTTAGGCTTGGTGAATCCGGGCAAGTCGACGTACGCCAGTTCTTCAGCCGATACAGGATGAAAACCTAGCTGGCCAGCCCTCTCTTCCATCTTCCGGTTAGAGGTAATTAAGGCCAGTTCGGTCTTTAGGTCTTCTATCTCCCGTTCGGTGATCTCAATCTCGTCGTGCATCTTCTGGATATCCCGACCGACTGTCGCAGCCCGTGCAGTGACGCTCAGGTAAATCCCCGCCACCAGTGCCACCAGGATCAGGCCCATGAGAAACAGCCCGATATATTGAAGTTGTTTTCGCCAGGGCGCCTGGTGGTAAGCCTGTGTCAGGTACTGTACACGGTTCATGGACTCCTCCGGCAATTACATGGAAAGCATGAGGATTGGTCTCTACCAATTTGCTCCAAGTATTCTTGCAAGAGTAGTGCCAATGTCATTGTGCCTCGAGTTTCTCGGCGACGCGCAGCCTTGCGCTGCGGGAACGTGGGTTAGTTTGGACTTCCTCCTCAGACGGTCGCACGGGTCGCCGGGCGATCTCTGTGATCGTAGCCCGGTGTCCACAGGTACAGACCGGCTGCCTGGGAGGGCAGAGGCAATCTGTGCTTTCCTGGCGGAAGAAGCGTTTTACGATCCGGTCTTCCAAAGAGTGAAATGAGATCACCGCTAACCTGCCACCCGGAGACAGTCTTGATACCGCTTGAGGTAGGACCACTTCAACCGCCTCCAATTCCTTGTTTACAGCGATTCGCAAAGCTTGAAAGGTTCTGGTGGCCGGGTGTATACCGGTGGGGCTGCTATGCGACGCCGAGCCAACCACCTGCGCCAACTCCCGGGTTCTATGGATAGGTCGGACCTGCACGATCGCCTTTGCTATCTGGCGAGAGCGACGTTCCTCTCCATACTTGAATAGAATGTCAGCCAGTTCTTGCTCAGGCAATCGGTTGACCAAATCATCAGCCGATAACGGAGACTGCGGGTCGAACCGCATGTCTAAGGGCGCATCGATCTGGAAGGAAAAACCGCGTTCGGCACTGCCCAGCTGCATCGATGAAAGACCCAAATCGAGCAGGATACCGCTGACTGAGTCCCAACCCAGGGCATCCAATTGCACGCTCAAATCCGCATAGGAGGCTCGCACCAGGATCACTCGATCATCAAACAGTTGCAAATTCTTGCGGGCAATATCGAGAGCCTCTGGGTCGACATCCATCCCCAATAAGAGGCCCTCTGGCTGGCTCGCTTCCAGGATCCCGCGGGCATGCCCGCCTGCGCCAAGCGTCCCGTCCACGTAGCGACCTGGGCTGCGCGGCTTTAATGCGTGTATAATTTCATTGTAAAGAACAGGCTGGTGAGGCGTTGGTTCGCTCATACTGGTCAGAGAATGCCTGCCAGAAGATCCGACTGGCAGCCTCAATCGCCAGGCGAGAGATCCAGGTCCATGAATAAAAGGTCGTCGGTCTCAGTCGCAAGCATCTGGACATTTTGACCGGACCAGAATGGAGGCGCCCAGATTTCTACATATTCACCCGCCCCGACGAAGATAGCTTCGCCATCCAGGTTAACCGCTTCTCTTAAGAATTGCGGGATCAAGATCCTGCCGGCCCGGTCTACCGATACCAGTTCTGCCCGAGAAAACAACCACCTCCTTAAATCTCGGGCGCGTGGGTTCGTTAGACTCATCCGGTTGACCTTAACCGATAATTTGTTGAACGCTGGCACAGTTAACAACATCAAATTGTGGTCAAAACCCATAGTGACATAGGCCCCTTCCGCGGCCAGCTTCTCCCGATAGCGAACCGGGACGGTGAGGCGGCCTTTCTCGTCGATGCTGTGCTGATATTGTCCCAGGAACATATGTTCTACGAGTTGTTTAATGGCGGAACGCCGGTCTCCCGGCGCTCCACTTTGATCCACATTTACCCACAAGTAAACACAGTATATACGAAAACCAACTAAAATGCAAGTAATATTCTCCTTTTTCATCAAATTCCCCCACCTTTCAGAATTGTAAATCCCATTATTTAGATCCAAAATGTCTGCTAAGGAGTTCTTCAATACTCTTACGTTCTACTTAACCTTTAGCTAAGGACGGCGCATGACCAGACCTACCACAAACAATCGGTTCGAACAGCTCTTCATCGGCGTCAATCTCACGGTGCCGACCCTGGATGGAACCTATCACCGTTACATAAACCTGGATAATGCAGCCTCCACCCCACCCTTGCTTTCGGTCCAACAGGTGGTTAACCGCTTTATGGAAGTTTATAGCAGTGTCCACCGTGGGACGGGGTACAAGAGCCAGATCTCCACCCACGCCTACGAAGAAGCCCGGCAGGTCGTCTTGAACTTTGTCGGCGCTGAGCCGGTTCAGCATGTCTGCATTTTCGGCAAGAACACCACGGAAGCCCTTAACAAGCTGGCCCGGCGTTTCCCGTTCTCCCAGGAGAGGAATGTGGTCTTGACCAGCGGGATGGAACACCATTCGAACGATCTTCCCTGGCGCAATATGGCGCAGACGGTCCACGTCCATTTGACCCCCGAGGGGTATCTGGATGAAGCGGATTTCGACGCCCAACTGCAGCGCTATGGCGGTCGGGTGGCTCTAGTCACGATCACGGGAGCGAGCAATGTCACCGGAATTCTGAATCCCATCCACCGCCTGGCGGAAAAAACCCACGCAATGGGAGCGCAGATCGCCGTCGATTGCGCCCAGCTCGCTCCCCACCGCCGGATTGATATGGGCGTACTTGACGATCCGGCTCACCTCGATTACGTGGCGATCTCTGGCCACAAGCTATACGCCCCATTCGGGACAGGCGCCTTGATCGGCCGGCGGGATACCTTCGAGACAGGTGACCCGGATATGAGCGGAGGCGGGACGGTGGAAATCGTCACCCTGGACGACGTTACCTGGTCTGGACCTCCGGACCGTGAGGAAGCGGGCAGCCCAAACACGATCGGCGCAGTGGCATTGGCGGCAGCCATCCACCAGTTGCAGGAAGTCGGGATGGAGTCGGTCGCTGCGCACGAGGCTGAACTGACCGCTTACGCCCTGGAAGTACTTCGAGAAATCCCTGGGATCACCCTATACGGAGACCCCGAACCCGCCCGGGCAGACTCTCGACTGGGTGTGATCCCTTTCCAGGTCGACCAACTTTCCCATTTCTTGGTCGCCTCCATATTGGGCTACGAGTACGCCATTGGGGTACGCAGCGGCTGTTTTTGCGCGCACCCGTACATCCTTCACCTGCTCGATATCGATCCAGAAGCAGCGAGCAATGTGCGCGTCCGCATGCTTGCCGGCGATAAATCCGACATGCCCGGACTGGTACGCATCTCGTTTGGCCTGTATAACTCTTTTGAAGATATCGATTTGCTTGGCGAAGCCCTCAGGGCGATCCAGCGCAAGGAATATAAAGGCACATATACCCAGAACCCTTCCTCGGGGGAATATACCCCCCTTGGCTGGAACCCCGACTTTGACAGTTATTTCAACCTTGCTGGGGCATACGATGGCAGGGAATCTTTCGCGAGTTAGAAACTTCCGCGGATCAGATCGGCGTCATAATGGTCAGGCAGGCCGCTTTTTTCGTATCTGTTCGCAATAGGTTAATAAGGAGTGTTGTGTGCGGGCGAAGCCCGCACACAACATTCCTAAACTCCTGAATTTTCAGATTGACTGTTCGGGTAAAAACGGCAGGATAAGGATCACGCTTCGCGGCTAGCGGCGTCCATCACAGCCACCGCGGCGATGTTGACAATGTCCCGTACTTCATCCCCCGTTTGGAGTACGTGGATCGGCGCCCCCATCCCGAGCAAGATCGGCCCGATCGCCTGAGCGTTCCCCAGCCGGGCCAAGAGCTTATAAGCAATATTGGCTGCTTCCAGAGAAGGAAATACCAGGACATTGGCCTCTTTCACCTGG
>DATDRQ010000206.1:0-2336 GCA_035291645.1 Anaerolineales bacterium | reverse complement strand
CTCGGTATCCATGCCCTGTACCCGCGCCCGGCGGGTGTTCAGGTCTCCCAGCACGTCGCCCATATTGGCCTCCGGCACGGTGATCTGCACGTTCATGATCGGCTCCAGCATGACCGGAGCGGCGTCCTTCACCGCCAGCTTGAACACCTCGCGCCCGGCGATCTCGAACGCCACCGGCTTCGAGTCGACCGGGTGCTCTTTGCCGTCTGTGACGGCGACCTTGACGTTTTCTACCGGGAACCCGGCGACCACGCCGCTCTTCATCACCCCGCGCACCCCCTTCTCGATGGCGGGCATGAAGTTGTGCGAGATCGCCCCGCCAAAGACCTGGTTGACGAATTCGAAGTCCTGGTCGGGCAGCGGCTCTACCCGCATTTGCACTTCGGCGAACTGCCCGGCGCCGCCGGTCTGCTTCTTGTGCCGGTAGAGGGCCGATCCGGTCTTGGTGATCGTCTCGCGGTACGCTACGCGCGGTTCCTCCATGGTCAGGCCGGTCTGGAATTTCGCCTCCGACTTGCGCAGGGCGACGTCGATGTGCTGGTCGCCCATGCCCTGCAGGATGGTCTGGTTGGTGCTGGGCTCCTGGAACCAGGATAGGGTCATATCTTCTTCGCTCAACCGGGTGAGCGTCGGGCTGATCTTGGCCGAGTCGGCCTGCGTCTTCGGGTGGACAGCCACCCGGTAGAGCGCGTGCGGATACTCCGGCCTGGGCAGGCTTAGCGGGCGGCCTTTGTCGCACAGGGTATCCCCGGTGGAAGTCGCCGACAGTTTCGAAACCGTGGCAATATCCCCGGCGTGCACTGTTTTAATCGGTAGTTGATCCTTACCGCGCAGCGCGTGCAGGGTGCCCAGCCGCTCCTCCACCCCCTTCGATTGGTTCCATACGCGCGAATCGGAGGTCAGCAAGCCGGAGTAGACCCGGAAGTAGGTGATCTTCCCGACGAAGGGATCGGCCGTCGTCTTCCAGACGTAAGCCGCCAGCGGCCCGCTGTCTTTCGCCTCCAGCTCGACTTCCTCACCCGTCTTCAAAATCGCCTCGGCGGGTTCCACATCCGCCGGAGAGGGCATCAGGTTGACAATTCCTTCCAGCAGGGTGGCGATACCGGTCTCAGCCGAGCCGGCTGTCACGAAAACCGGTATGTAAGACCGGTTACGGACCACCCCGACCAGCCCGCGCACGATCTCCTGGGGATCTAAATTCTCGCCCTCCAGATATTTCATCAGCAGTTCGTCCTCCCCCTCCGCCGCCGCCTCGATCAAGGACATGCGCGCCGTCTCGACCTCATCGCCGTACTCGGCCGGGATGTCTATGAAGGTTTTTTCACCCCCCCTCCCGCCGTAAGCCCTCATCGTCACCAGGTCCAGCACCCCATTGAACGCCTGCTTTTCCCCCCAGGGAAGCTGCACAGGCAGCAGGCGGACATCAGACAAGGCCTGGACAGAATCCAGCGCCTTGCTGAAGTTGGCGTTGTCGCGGTTCATTTTATTGATCACCACAAAGCGCGGCAGGTTGAACTGGTCGCAGTAGGACCAGGCGATCTCGGTGCCCACTTCCACGCCGGCGACCGCATCGACCACCACGATCGCTCCGTCCACCACGCGCAGCGCAGACACGACTTCCCCGACGAAATCCGTGTACCCCGGCGTGTCCAGGAAGTTGATCTTGTGGTCTTTGTATTCGACCGGCAGGATCGCCGTAGAGAGCGATATACCTCGCCTGACCTCCTCCTCTTCGAAATCGGCCGTCGTCGTGCCGTCCTCGATCTTACCCAGACGCGTGGTCGCTCCGCTGAAATGCAAGCATGCTTCGGCCAGCATCGTCTTGCCTGCCCCGCTGTGCGAAACCAGCGCAACGTTGCGGATAAAAGGAGTTGTATATTCTTTCATGATAGATGGGATTCTCCTGCATTGAATTTCTAGCGGGTTTGATTTTAAGGTAAGACGCCCTGCTTGTCAAAGAGGTATTCCGATATTCCGATACACATCTCCGCTTCTCCACCTGCCGTCCTGAGCGGCTGTTTTCGAGTACAATCGCCCGCAAGATGAGCTTCGCCCGCCGCATTTTCTTTAACCTGTTCTACTTCGGGAGGCCGCCCTGGGATACCGGCATCTCCCCGCCAGAGTTGTTGGCCTTCCTCGCCAGCCACCCTCCCGGCCGGGCGCTCGACCTGGGCTGCGGCACTGGCACCAACGTGATCACCCTCGCCCGGCATGGCTGGCAGGCGACCGGTGTGGATTTTTCTAGCCGGGCGATGCGCATCGCCCGGCGTAAGGCGCGCCAGGCAGGCGTCGCCGCCGATCTGCGGGTAGAGGATGTCACCCGTCTGGAAGGGATC
>DATDRQ010000205.1:0-5549 GCA_035291645.1 Anaerolineales bacterium | reverse complement strand
CTCCCCGCCACGCCACAACTGCAAGGCCTTTTCGTAAGGGATGGTCACCAGGGCATAGACCGAGACGGCGACCAGCAACAGAATCATCACCGACCCGACGACTGCGGACGGATATTGCAGGATTTCGCGGAAATACTTTTTCAGTGTATTCATGCTTGCTTCCCACCACTGCCTATTTTCACGCGGGGATCCACCAAAGCGTAGAAAAAGTCCAACAGGAAGACGGTGATCGCCAGCAGATAAGCATAGATAATAGATAAACCCACGATCACAGGGATATCATACAAACCAATGGCCCGGAAATAGGTCCGTCCCAACCCGGGCCAGAGGAAGACCGTTTCGGTGATGATCGCGCCTGTCCAAAGGCCGATCAGCAGGAGAGCGAAATTGGTGATGATGGTCGGCAGGGTCGGTCGGAGGATATAGCGGCGCTCGATATCGGACGAGGGCAGACCCTTGGCTTTGGCCATTTCCACGTAATCTTCACTGGAGTAAATCAGGAAGAAGGTACGCCAGTTGTAAATGCTCAGGAAGAGGGAACTGATGACCAGGGCGGAAGCAGGCAGGGTCATGTGTTTCAGCACGCTCAATGCGTACTCAAAGGTAGTTTTCGGGGGCGGCGCGTCGATCATGCCGCCGAAAGGCAGGATCTTCAGAACGGCGGCAAAGATCAAGATCATAAAAATTCCATAAAACCAGGGTGGCGCCGCGGAGGTCGGCGTGAAGGCAATCACAAACTTATCCAAAAAGCTGCCGTACTTCCTGGAGAGCGAGAGGGCAACAAAGAGCGCACTGAAGAACAAGAACAGGTTCGAAGTCGCCATGAGAAGCAATGTGGCTGGCAGGCGCTCCAGGATGATCAGGCGCACCGTCTTGGAGCCGGCATCGCTGGCCATGTTGACGGCGCGTCCCAGCCTGAGCGTCAGGGCGTTGGTCAGGTAGCGAACACTGCGCACCGCCAGGGGTTGATTCAAACCCAGGCGCTTTTCCTCCAGCGCGATCCTGTCCAGGGTGAGCTGATTGCGCACATCCGGATCGAGATTGCGGTTGGCGGGATTCATAGCCACCTGTACGGTGATGCGCTCGCGGATCTCGCTGCGCATGATCTGGTCAACAAAACCGCCCATATTGCCAATCATGATCGTCAGATAGACCGCCACGACGATGGTCCCAAACAGAGTGATCAGCCGGACGCCCGAATATTGCATCACGCGCACGAGGGCGCTCCTGGCGGGCCGGTGAACGACTGGCTGACTGATTTCCTGGGCTTCGCTCAGGGTCGTCATACACACCTCACAAAGTTACAGATAGGGGCAAGGGGTACACCCTTGCCCCTATAGACTTACAGACTCGTCATGGACTCGTTACGGCTTTAAGGCGCCGTTACGAACTCGAAGGACTGGAAGGTCGGGATGGCGACAGTGAACGGGATGACAGCCACCTCAACTTTATTGGCTCCAGCCTCCAGGGCGCTGGTCGCTTCGGCGGAGAGAACCACGCTGTACTGCCCATCGGCCACCGGCGTGGCAAACCCAACCTCTACAACCGCACCCGTTGCATCGTAGAGCAGGTACTTGACCTGACTGATCTCAGCCGCAGCGTAAGGCGCCTCGTTGAAGGTCACGAAGACGTCGAAGGTTGCCTCCTGGCCGATGGTCACCTGTCCGGGGCCATCGAGCTCCACCACAGCGATCTTAGGCGCGGCGAAGCGGTCCCAGCGGTTGGCCAGATCGGGGAAGTCGGCGAAGTGCAGCAGCGAGACGATATCCTCGGTCGGGAAGACCTGATCCAGGTAGTACGGGCCAGTGCCCACCCAGAAGTGGTTCTGCTCGTCGTACCAGGCCTGCAGGTTGGCGTAGCGTGCGGCCGCCTCTTCAGCGGTGATGTACTGACCCAGGGTCGCGGCGTAGGGGATGTAGCTCTCGGCAGCCGCAGTGGCCAGTTGATTGGCCATGACCTCCAGGCTCGGGCCGGCGATGAAGCTGGTCCACTCGATCTCGCTGGCATCCGCCTTGTCTGCCGAGTAGGCGATTTCACCAGCCGCCTCGGCCAGGTTACCGATGGCTATGGTGTGCCAGGGCGCCTCGCCGTAGGGATAGGACGGCCACAGGGTGGTGACGTTGATCTCGGCGTCCAGCTGGAAGCCGTCGTTGTAGTACTCGACCACCAACGGGTCGGTGGAGGCAATCTTGAAGCCCTTGAAGACCGACAGGAACGACTCCAGATTGGCGACCTGCGCCTCATCATAGATCGCGCTGCCTTCCTTGGCGGGATCGAAGGTCATGATCATCAACATCATGAAGTCGGCCACCGAGATGGGGCTGCCATCGTGCCACTTGACGGTCTCGTACAGGTCGGCCGGGTAGTAGACCACGCTCTTCACCTGGGCGGTCTGGGTTTCAGTGAACTTCTCGCCGGCGGTGATGAAGACCTGGTTCTCAGCGTCCCAGTCCACCAGGGCGTCCGCAGGCACCTCGATCGTGGGGGCGAAGTCGAGGGTCAGCCAGTCCAGGGTCACCCCAACCGGCAAACCTTCCTCAACCGTGACCTCGGCTCGCTCGATGCGGTGCGGCCAGGTCAGGCCGGTGTGCGGATCGTACACCACGCCCCAGGATTGGGTCGCACGCTGGACGGCGCCATCGTAGGACCAGTTGGAGCCGGCGATCGGGTTCCAGGGATCCACCAGATTGTCAGGCTGACCATACTTCAAGCGACCGCCCTCCTGACCCTCAAAGCGGACGGTGTAGGGCCACAGGTAGCCGTTGCCAATGCCAGCCGCGATGTCGTAGGTGACCACGACGTTCGGGTTGTAGGGAGCGTAACTGGCCCCATCGATCAACCAGGTGCGTATCCCGCAAGTGGTATCCATTTCCAGCGCTCTGGCGTAGGCCTCACGGCGCTCATCCAGATTGGAGAAGCGGTTGAAAGCCAGGTCATCAGCCAGCGTATTGAACTCTTCACCGCAGGCATAGGCCTGCCACAAGGTGGTAAAGGAGTAGGCGCTCTGCGGCGTGGAGAAGAACTGGAAGTTGTCGCCCATGTCGCGGTCAATCGCGGTGGCGCCCCAGGCGCCGGTGTAGATGTGCCACAGGCCATCGGCGACGTTGCCGCCCACCCAGATCGGGGAGGCCTCTGAGGAGGTCTTGTACTGGCGGTCCACGGTGAAACCGATGCTCTCCAACTGGTTGGCCACATAGTCGCCCACTGGTCGGCGGGTGCCGTCGTGGTCGGTGCGGATCAGGAAGATCAGGGTGACCGGCTCGCCATTAAAGGTCCACTGGTCGCCCGTCTTCGTGGCGCCCATGGCTTCCATCTCAGCCGAGATGACCTCGTTGGCCAGCTCCGGGTTGTAGGCGTACTTGGATTCGAGGCCGCGCGCGACGTCAGCCAGGTTGGCGTAATCCGGGTAGTTGGTGGTGATGGAGAAGAACTTCGGCAGACCACCGCCGGCGTACACTTCCTGATTGAGGAAATCACGGTCCAACAGCCAGTTCATGGCTTCGCGGACTTTGGCCGAGTTGAAGGGGTTCAACTTGCCGGTGCCATCGAAGACCGGGCCGTAGACGTTGTAGGTCAGCTCGTAGTAGGTGCCACCGATCTCCACCGATTTGTTCAGACCGGCGGCCTCAATGGCCGGGAGATCGCTGGAGGCCAGGCCGGTGCCATACAGGTCAATGGCGCCAGCCCCAAGCTGGGTAACCGCCGAATCGGCTCCGACGACCGAGACGATGATCTCATCCAGCCAGCCGCCGCGGCGGGTAGTGGGCTGGGGCTCGACGGTCTTGATGACCTCGACGGTCGTGACGACCTCGACAGTGGTCTGGACTTCAACCGTCCTGACGACCTCCTCCGTCGTCACCACCTCGACGGTCCTGACGACCTCCTGCACCTGCGGCTGGCAGGCGCTCAGCACAAAGGCTGTCACCAGGAGCAGGCTTAGCAGGGCCAAAACATTTTTACGATTAAACATGGTTTTCTCCTCCTAAAGAAGAATGGTTACATATTTTTAGAGATATCCAGTACAACAATTGGCCTTTCATTCATGCTCGTCCCTCTCAGCTCACCTCCTTTCAAGAGCAAGTTCACCACAAAACTGATGAAATTAAAAACACCTGCTACCACCCAGCCACTCAGAACCGGGCTACTACCCGGCGCGGACCTACGCGTGCAGAGTGTTGCGGATAGCAAGTGTAGCACATAAACGACAATTCACACAAAATATACCATAAAAACCCAACTGGTCAACCCTGTCACGGGCAGGCAGGCCCATAATCAAACACCTCCAGGCTCCACAGGGCTGATTGGGCGGAGGAGTCCAGGCTCAGCCCGCAAAAATCCGGGCGGCTGACGACCAGGCCGAGGTGGGCATAGAGCGGCAGGGCGGGCAGGTCCTGGCTGAAGACCAGTTGGGCCTGCTGCTGGGCCTGGGCATATCCCGGCTGATCCCAAAACTCACCCCGGGCGCTCTGGCAGGCCTGGTCGAACTCGGCCGAGCTGTAACCGCTGGCGTTCCCACCGCCCCAGCCTTTGGGGAACTCGGGATAGGGCCCGGGGATTTCGGCGCTGGTGTACAGATTGCAGGGCGGCTCCAGCGAGGACACCCAGGCGAACTGGGCCAGGTCAAACTGGCGGCCAAAGACCGGACCCTGCGGACCGGGGGCGAAAAGCTCATCGCGCTCCACGAAGACCGGGTTCGCCTGGAGACCGCAGGCAGCCAGGTCAGCCTGGGCAATCTCCGCCGCCCGGGCGCGCCCCTCGTCTGGCAGGGTGAGATAGGTGAACTCGAAAGAGGTCCCATCGGGCAGGCCCAGGACGCCGGTGGCAACCCGGGGGGTAAGCGGGTCCCCATCGCTATCCAGCCAGCCGATTGAATCGAGTAAAGCCGCGGCAGCCTGCGGGTCGTAGCTGTACTGACGCACTTCGGGGTTAAAAAGCGAGTGGCTCGAGCTCACGTACGTGTGCAACACCTCGGCACGGTCGCCGTACAGGCTTTCGGCGATCCGCTGCCGGTCGAGGCACAAGGCCACCGCCTGGCGGGTCTCCGGCAGGGCAAACAAATTGAGCCGCGCCGGGTCGCCGGGCTGAACGCCGAACGCCACCTGCTCCCAGGCTACGCCTGGCTCGTATTCTATTTTTAATGAACCCTGGTTCTGTAAGGCGACCAGCTCCTGCACTGGCGCCATGGACCAGGCCATCTCATCCAGGAGGTCACACTCGCCTGCCAGCAAAGCCTGCAGTCCTTCAGACGCATCGTTCACAAAACGATAAACCAGGCGCTCGAAACGCGGCAGGCCTTCCGCCTGGCGGAAATAGCGCGGGTTTACCGCCAGGGTGATATGATCGCCAGGGGTCCACTCTTCAATCAGGTAAGCGCCCCAGCCGATTGGCTTGCGGGTCGAAACCTCCGCGCTCAGCAACTCCGCCGCAGAGAGCTGCCCCCAGGCGTGCTCAGGCAGGGGGGTGAAGAAATTGTCCTGGTAAAGCGATTCGCGGTAGCCCGGCAGGCCGCGCCATTCCAGGGTGATCTCGTCCAGCGCCAGGTAGGATTG
>DATDRQ010000204.1:0-5706 GCA_035291645.1 Anaerolineales bacterium | reverse complement strand
CTCAATCCGCCACGTGCAGGACGATCTTTCCAAGCGCGTGCATGCTCTGGCTGATGGTGTGCGCCTGGCGCACCTCGTTCAACGGCAGGATGGTCGAGACAACCGGCTTGATCTGTCCCGCATCGACCAGGGCAGCCATTTCCGGCAGGATTGCCGGGTTTAGTTCGGCAGTAGCAAATCTCTGCTGTACGCCGTGAGCAGCAGCCGTCTCTTCCGATGGCATATCGACGATCGAGACCAGCACCCCGCCAGGCTTTAGCACTGCCCAGGAGCGTTCCAGGGTCTCCCCCCCGACCAGATCAAGGACGACATCGGCGTCCTGCACAACCTGCTCGAATCTGGTCTTGTTGTATTCGATGACTTCATCTACACCCAGCTCCCGGAGGAAGTCCAGGTGGTTTTCCGAAGCGGTCCCGATCACGCGCGCCCCGCGCAATTTGGCCAGCTGGACGGCAAACGTGCCGACGCCGCCTGCTGCTCCATGAATGAGCACGGTCTGCCCGCTGCTCAAGCCGGCGCCGTTGAACAGGGCCTGCCAGGCTGCCAGGGTAGCTTGCGGGATTGCCGCGGCGTGATCATGGTCCACGGATTTTGGTTTGGCCGAAACCTCCGCTGCGCGCACGACGACATACTCGGCGTACGTCCCGTCCCGGCTCACGTCTGCCCGGCCGAACACAGCCTGTCCGGGCGAGAAATCTGTAACCCCTGGGCCAGTCGCCTCGACGACCCCGGATAAATCCCATCCCAGCACCAGGGGCAGGGAATGGTCTATCCACCCATTCAGGTAGCCCTGGCGTACTTTCCAGTCGAGGGGGTTTACGCCAGCCGCGTGCACACGGACCAGAACCTCCTGGTCTCCAATTTCAGGGCATGGCGTCTCTTCATACTGGAGAACCTCCAGACCCCCAAAAGAATGGATGCGTACGGCCTTCATTGTTTCCAATGCGGATCTCCCATAAAGTAAATTTCCCCTTCCTGCCCGATTTTTCTAAGCCTGGGCAGGTATTACGCCGAGCTGTTGCATCATGCCGAGCGAATCCCAGCTGACCCATTCCTGTACCAGCTGACCGTCGTGGAGCAGCCAGACGCTTATCCCTGAGATTTCAAACTGTTTACCCGACGGAGGAATACCCATAAACTCGCCGCGCTGGGTGCCGCGCATAGTCATACGTGAGACGACCTTGTCGTCCTCGGCGATCTGGTCCTCGATCGTGGCGTTTAAATCGGGGAAGGCGCTGCGTAACATATTTACCAATTCTTTCACGCCTTCCAGACCGCCCGGGGGATTTTCGACGACGCCCCGGATGACGACGAAACTCGGGGCGCAGCGGACACAGATTTCATCGATGGTATCTGCCTTCCCCTGCGATAAGACTTCATCGAACCAACGGCGCACGATCGCCTTATTCTGTTCTGTTGACATTGGAAATCTCCTTTGACACGTTTGAAGTTAGGATTAGCCCGATCTTTCGGGATTCTTGGGCCGGCGAAGATTTAATTACCATTTCATCCAGATGGCTAATCGGTCATAATCACCCCACGGCAACCAAACACCTCAGTTATGCGATTTCGATCATTTCCTGAAAAACGAACGAGAACGTGAATATTGTATACTAAATAGATAGGATCTGTCAAATTGAATAAGTAGTCCGCGCTGTCACTTCTAAAAGAAAGACCCCGCCTGTCCTGGCGGGGTCTTTCTGCTGTGAGTCGATCGAAGGGATCAAACGGCCTTAGTGCCTAAAGTACCAGTTCTTCCCGTCCGGCGCGTCGTCGATGTGGATCTTCTCCATGCTGGGCTCACCCCAGTTGGGGGCTGTCCCGCCGCAGGCGGTGAAGACCCAGCGGGTCTTGATCTTGACCGGGACGCTGCCGGAGGTGGTGTCGCCACAGGCCCAGGAGTTCTGGGTGTAGGTCAGGCGCTGGACGGTGAAGGTGCGCTCATCCCCGGCGGGTACGTGCAGGTAGTAGTACACGTCCCCGCTGGCGAGCGTCACGGTCACCCCTTGATCGGTCCTGTTGATCAGGGTCAGCGGGACGACGTCCTCCTCGGCTGCCACGCTGAACACCGCCAGCGCCAGGGCCACCAGGACGACCAGGGATAAGGCGATCAGGGTTTTCTTGAGCATGGTTGTTCTCCTTGTTTCTTGGACGTGATTTCATGAAGGTGGAGATGGATGCAGGGGTGCGCTCCATTTCGTCCACTTGCCTGAATAAACTATAAAACAAAATTCCGAATTGTCAAGCTTGGCGCGGCCTGGGAAATCCCCCGATTAAAACTTCGACTCTATGTCTCCTCCGCGCTCGGGGCGTTTGCCAGGTAAGGCTGGTTTATCGGCCGGGCGAATCCAGACGACGGACAGCAGGCAGGAATAGCCGATCGCGAGGGGTTGGGCGGGTGAGGGTGGGGGTCGCCGAAGCCTGGGGCGAAGGTAGAAGAGTCTTAGTCAGAGTCAGGGTGAACGCGGGAGATGGGTCGGGGGAGCCTGGTGTCTGCGGGGTGACTTCCGCTAGCAGCCGTGACCCCCACGGACACCACACGCAGCCGGGCAGAAAGGCACCGCAGGCCTCTTCCAGGTGGTCTTCGACCCCCTGGATGGAGGCGTCGCAGATCTCTATCGCCTGGTCGAAGAAGACGATCGAGTCCGGATCGAGATGATAGCTCCAGGGCGGGTTGTAAGGCGCCGGCTGTTTGACGATCTTACCGCCGATGTGGCGCGGTGGCAGCTGCCCGGAGAGCATCCTGCGGGCCTGGTCGATCTTCTGCGGGTCGTCCAGCTGGAAGACGAAATGCTCAGTGGAGGGAGGATAGTCGAATTCAAAGTACGCCGATCCAGGGATTCCCGCTGGCGTTGATTTGGGAAGCCCAAGGACGGTGCTGACAAGCAGGGCGGAAACCACCAGCAGCAAACCGGTGATGCCCCGGACGGCGCGCTGCGAGGCTGTTTGGCGGAATGGTCGCTCCTGCTCTGGTCTGGCCTCCATAAGCGGCAGTTCCTGCGAAGGATGCGGTGGCCCCGCCCGGGCGGAGCCACCGCAAGAAAAGGGAGTGGTGATCTACCGGTCAGGCCGGTGGGTCACCCGGATGGCGTTGATCAGCGGTTCCTTGAAGCTGCGCCGGATGATGAAACGCAGGTTCAGCTGTCCGTCGGTCACCGTGAGGTAGAAGATGTGGTCGTCGGCAGCGAACAGGCCAGCATCGCCGGAGATATCATGGGCCAGCAGCAGGACCAGACCCTCGGCGGTCACGTCGAACAGCCGCCGGCCGGGCTTCTGCTTCTGGATCTCGGCAAAGCGCAGCTCGACCTGGTACACCCCCAGGGGCAAACCGTCGAAGCGGTACTCCACCATTCCGCGCCGGGCATCCTGGTAGAGCGGGTCGTCCAGGGTGCCGGCGATGGGCGTCTTCACAGCAGTCGTGCCGGTCTTCTGCATATAGCCCCAGCTGCCGGGCTGGTAGGCTTTATCCGCAGCCCAGCTTTCACTGGAGAGGTCGGTGTAGGCCTTGCCGCCGGTGTTCACCCCCTGCATGTATGCAGGGACGATCACATGCAGCGGTACTTTGACTACCGGTTCCCGCCCGCTGTTCGACAGGATGAACAGGATCGCCTGGTAGACGCCCGGCTCGAGCCCGCTGGCATCCACCGTGACCCGGACCTCCTGCGAACCGCCGGGGGGCAGGACGCCGCCGGAGGGAACCTGCTCCAGCCAGGGCAGGTCGATGAAGCTGGGCACGCCGCTGTCCATCAGGTAGACTATGTTCGGATTTTGGCTGACCATCCACAAGTTTCCGGCTTCGTCCATCTCAAGCCCGCCGCCGTTGTAGTAGGGATTGGGATGGCCCAGGGCGCCCAAGACCTCGCACGTCTCCGGGTCCAGCTCGTAAATCGTATCACTCTCACTGTTGGTGGCTTCCCAGATGATCTGCTCGGCCGGATTCCAGGCCAGCCCGGAGATGGCATAATCCGGCGGGTAGCACTGCCCGAGGACTTCACCGGGAAGCGAGTGGTTGAAGCCGGCGATGTGGTAGAGGATGCCCTCGTTCCAGCCTCCGATGTAGAAAGTGTCGTCATCCGGGCGGTAAGCCAGGCCGCGCTGCGAGATGCCGGTCCAGGGGAAGGCGCCGGTGATCGAACCCATCACGGAGCCGTCGTCCGGGTTCCAGCAGTAGATGCCGTTATCTCCGCCCACATTCACCTGGCACATCCAGCCGCGCCCGGCGTCGTAGGCCATGTCGGCCGGCCAGGCAGACGCCCAGCTGGTGGGCCACTGGCGCCCGGTCGGCGTTCCATAGACGTCGAACTCGTGGTCGCGGAGATTTATCACATCCGACAGCCAGACGTTGCCGGTGTAGCCGACGCCCCAGGCCAGCGACAGGCCGCCGGGCGCCCAGGAGCGGATGATCTCGCCCGCGGAAAGAACCTGCTCTTCCCCGGCAAGCAGCCGGGCGGCCGGCATCCCACGGGTCGAGGTGGCATCCGGGTCCACCGGGCCCGGCTCTGCCAGGCGCATGGCTCCTGCTGAGGCGAGCGCCATGCCGCCGGTCTCTCGGATCTCCCAAGTCATGTCCAGGCTGCCGGTATTCTTTAGCAGCAGGATCTGGGTTCGGCTCTGCCCCACCGGGACCAGGAAGGAGAGCGCTGGCGGGCTGACTTCGGCGCGCGCCGTGCGCAGGGCGAAGTCCTGACCGTAAACGGCGTTCTGCTCGACCAGATCGAGCTGGATGGACTCCGTCCGGTAGTTCTTAGCGCTGGCTTCAACGGTCGTCAAGCCCAGGGGCAGGTACATCCGATAGAAACCGTCTGCTTTGCTGCGCGTCTCGCGGACCAGGCTGCCCGCCTGCCAGGCCTGCACGGTCGCCCCGTTGAGCGGCAGATTATCGTTGTAATCGGTCAGGTAACCCTCTACGAAGGCCGAGGGCGGCAGGCTGTAGGAGATGGCGAACTCCGGCGTCCTGATCACGGCTTCGTTGAAGGAGTATTGGAAGGCGGTCGAGCCGGCGGCGTTCTCGATGCCCAGGGTGGCCGAAGCGCCGCGCTCGTCCGGGTTGTCATCGATGTTGCGGTACCGGGTCAGGATCTCGCCCTTCTCGAACAGCACGATCTCGACGTCCATGGTTTTATCGGTGGCGTACAACGGTCGGACGTTGCGCCACTCGATCACGAACTGGCGGTTGGGAGGCGTGTCGAGGTACTCTGTGCGCACGCTGGCATCCGCCGCGTCGACGAACAAGTCATCCCAGAAGGCATACACGGCCGCGTTGGGCGGGTAAGGATCGGGGATGTTCCAGTTCTCGTAGTTACTGTTCAGCTCCAGGAAGTTGATGGTCCCGTTGGTGGAGACGAACGCCTGCGAGTAGCGTTCCCCGTACAGGATAAACGGGAACGGCAGGTCGACCTGAACGGAGGCATCATCGCCGTACAGCCCCAGATCGTTCCCGGCTTCCAGGTAAGCGGGCTGCTCCAGGCGGCAGGTATACCCGAAGCCATCCGTGCGCGCTTCCAGCCAGAAATCGAATGCGGTTGTGTCGGCGACCAGGTCGATCTCCCGGACCTGCGGGTTGCTGCAGCGCCCGTATTCCGCCTGGACCGCGTAGAATCCCTGCGGGACGCTGGCGAAGGTATAGTTGCCGTCCTGATCCGCCACGACTGCCGGGAGCGGTGTGCCGAGTATGGTCACCTCCGCCAGCGGCAGGGGCTCGCCGGA
>DATDRQ010000203.1:0-15035 GCA_035291645.1 Anaerolineales bacterium | reverse complement strand
TCCGCCTATGCTAGACAATCTCCTCAACGCAGTCACGCTCATCGCCTGGGTTCTGTTTTTCATCATCCTGATCCTCTACGTGATGCGCGGCTACCAGCGCGGCGGCGTCACAGAAGGCGCCCGCGCCGTGACCCGCGGCCGGATCATCCTGATCTTGCTCATCACCCTTGGGATCACCCTGCTGAGCGCGAGCCTGGTCTTCATCGAACCCCAGGAGGTCGGGATAGTGATCTCGGTAATCAGCCGGGACGGTTACCGCGAACAACCCATGCGCTCCGGCCTGCACTGGATCGTTCCTCTCGCCGAACAGGTCGTGCGTTACCCGATTTACTGGCAGAACTACACCATGTCGACCGAGCCTTACGAAGGGGCGCGCGTCGGTAATGACGCCATCGCAGCCCGCACCTCGGACGGGCAGGCGGTCTACCTGGATAGCAGCATCATCTACCGCATCGACCCTAACGAAGCGATCCGGGTGCACATCGACTTCCAGGACCGCTACGTGGACGATTTCGTCCGTCCGGTCATGCGCGGCATCCTGCGCACCGAAGTCTCGCAGTTTACTGCAGATGAGGTGAATAGTTCCAAGCGTAAAAACCTGGAGAACAACCTGGAGGAGCTGCTCCGGGAAGAGTTCAGCCGCAAAGGTTTCGTACTCGACCAGTTCCTGCTCCGCAATATCTCTTTCTCGCCCCAGTACGCTTCGGCCATCGAGCAGAAGCAGATCGCCGAACAGGCCCGCACGCAGAAAGAGTACGAAGCAGAACAGATGCGCAAACTGGCGGAAGGGCAACGCGATAAACTGAGCCTGGAAGCCCAGGGCCGGGCGCAAGCCATCCGGGCCGAAGGGCAGGCTGAAGCCGACGTCGTCTTGTTCAAGGCCCTGGCGGAAGCGGAGGCTCTCAGATTGCTCGCCGCCGCGCTCCAGCAGAACAAAGACCTGCTGACCCTGCGCTATATCGACAAGCTCGCTCCGGGGATCCGGGTCATGCTGGTTCCCAACAACAACCCATACATCCTGCCGCTGCCAGACATCAGCCAGGACCTGGGCTTTGGGATGGGCACCCCCGAAGGACCGGTCGACGGGACGCCCGAATCGCTCAATCCGGAAATCACCCCGGCTGGAACCCCTACACCCACGCTTACCCCGACGCCAAGCCCCACCCCTTGATCCGGTAAAATTTGCCTGTGTTATAATCCCGGAAATTACCTCGAAGCAACCGGTTTCAGAAGAACGATTCTGCCGGGTTTACAATCGAACCGTGGGGGCTCAACCAGGTTCAGCCTGATACGCTGACCTTGCAAGCAGGAAGGAGAGTATCCAAATGCAGCTGTTCATCGTCGTACTGATCGCCGGCGTGGCAGGGTATTTCCTTGCCCGGAGCCAGTACAGCAAGCCCGTCGACGAGGCGGCCAGCAAGGTCGCCGCGACATCCAGGGATTATGCCAGCCAGGCCAGCGGGTGGGCGCGCAGGAATTTCAGCCGGCAGTCAAAAGCCGAGCAGCTGCGCGCCTGGGCAGCCGGCCCCGGAGCGTCTCACCTGCCAGAGGAAGTCAAGACCTGGCTGGCTGGGCTCACGCCTAAGGAAGCAGACGAATTCACCAAATCCCTAGACAGCTACTCCTCCGGGCTGGGTTATGATCTCGACAAACTGGTAAAAGGCGAACTGGACTCACAACCGGCCCAGATACAGGTCTTCACGGAAGCCGTGGTGGTCTACAGCCAGGCCTATCGCAAGGCCCGGGAAGCCCGGCAGGAGGCCGAGCAGGTTACTGCGCTCGAGGACGACCAACCCCCAGCGGTGGACGGCAAGACTCCCGCCGAGAAGACCGTCAGCCGGCGCCGCAGCGATGCCGGCGAGGCCTCGGAGACGACCTCTACGGCATAAACTGCCCCCGGTCTAAATTCATATTAGAATTTCGGCTCGTAGAACGCTGACCTGGGTGAACGGCGCTAAGAGTCGCTTTGTTTCCAGGCTTGCACCTGTCGAACTAATCCCCCATATTCTCGCGCCGCCCGGCTTTCCGGGGCCAGTTCGAAAATCGTCTTGCCTTCCACCGCGCATTCTCGCAGGATGGTCGCCCGGTGGATCGGGTCGAGCATTAACCGGCCGAAGCGTTTCCCCAGGTCGAGCAGGGTGGCTTTGCTTTCACGCGTCACGTCATCGTAGAAAGTAGGCAGGATGCCGATGACCTTGCCGTTCCAATCCAGCTCTTCGTACAATCGTTTCAGCGTGGCTGCCATGTTGAAAACCCCGTCCGCAGCCAGATAGTCGACGGTGCACGGGATCAGCACGCCATCGGCAGCCCACAGCGCCTGCTCCTGCAGCTCGCCCACGCTGGGCGACGTATCTATAACTACGTAATCGTAACCTTCCTGCCGGGCAGAAGGGATCAACCTCTCGAAGGTGTAAGAGATCGGGGATCGCTGGACGCTGAGCACGGTTTGAGCGGTCGAGGTTTTCTTATCGCCCAGGATGACGAACAGATTCTGCCGGTCTGTCGAGCGCATGATCTGGCTGGCATCCAGGTCGGCGACGAGCAGGTTGAAGGCTCCCGATTCCTGCTTCAACCCCAGGATGGTTGCACATTGACCCTGCGGGTCCAGGTCGACGAGCAGCACCCGCCTGCCTTCCAGGACCAATCCATGCGCCAGGCTGACCGCGGTGGTGGTTTTCCCGACTCCACCTTTCTGGTTGGCGACGGTGATGGCGATGGTCATGCGGGCTCCTATATCGATCCGATTGAGCGGGCCCTGCATCCTCATGCGTGGTCCGGGGACCGCACATGATCTTACTCAGGCTGCTCCTCTTCAGTTGGCCGTGGAGTCGATGGGGGAGGATTATACCCCTGTGGCCAGTCGGTGAACTCATTATAAGTCACCCCGGTCAGGTCGACCTGGAGCAGGTATTCCGAATCCCCCACTTGAAGATTATCTTGAAGGACAGCCTCGGATAAGTTCGTGAATCGAAGATCTGCCTTCTGCAGATTGACTCCTGCCAGGTAATTCCGCAACGGATCCATAGAGCGCAGGGTGACGCCCTCCAGGTTCGCGGTGCAGATATAGCGGACTGCATCTCGCCAGGCACCGCTCTGGTAAAACCTGCGCCCAAAATTATCGCTCAGATCCTGTGTGGAGCGTGTAAGGATGTCGTTTGTTTGGATTAAGAAGACCCCGTTCGTACAGTCTGAACCGAGCAAATTGGCCAGGAATTCCGGGTAGGTCATATCGCCAGAGAACTCGACCGGTGTGACGGTGACCAGAGTTGCATTATCCAAAACAACAGCCGTCAGGTCCGCGTTGGCGAGGTTTCCGCCGGCCAGGTTAGCCCCACTCAGGTCCGCTTCGACCAGGATTGAGCCCTTCAGGTTTGCCGAACGCAGGTCTGCCTGGGCAAGGTTCGCGCGGTTAAGGTCAGCTGCGGCCAGGTTCGCATAACGCAGGTTTGCACCGCTCAAGTTCGCCCGTTCCAGGTTTGCTTCGACCAGGCTGGCGGATTGGAAGTTCGCCCCGCTCAGGTTGGCGCCTGCCAGGTCAGCCTGTAAGGTAACCTGTTCACCGTTTACTTCCCGGGTGGCGGTGAAGGTTACCTGGGTGCTGCCCCCCTCGCTGAAATTCGCCCGGGAGAGATCGGCCCCGGCTAAAGAGGCGCCCGCCAGGAAGCTGCCGGACAGGCGTGTGTTGCTTAATACCGCGCCATCCAGGTTGGTTGGCAAGAGCACACCAGAAGCCGGGCTTACGTCAAGCACAGTGTTTAACAGGGATGCGCCCTCCAGGTTTGCTCCGGCTATCCTGGCGCCAAAAGTATGGGCGCCATCCAGGCTGGCATTCTTCAGGCTGGCCCCTCCCAGGATGGTTCTTTCCATGGAGGCGCCATCCAGCGTGCCTCCCTGCAGGCGTGCTCCGGAAAGATCGGCGTTCGTGAAGGAGGCCCCGGCCAGATCGGCATCCGTCAGGTCGGCGCCCAGCAGGCTGGCCTGATCGAGGGTCGCCCCGAGCAAATTAGCCCCATTCAGCAAGGCGCCCCGCAAGCTGGCCCCGGTGAAATTTGCGCCATCCAGGCGCGCCTGGCTCAGGTCCGCTCCGTTCAGGTTGGCTTCCTCGAACTGGGATCCGCTCAGGCTGGTCCCAGAAAAATTCACGTTGATCAGGTTGGCCTTGTCAAACACCACCGCCGACAGGGTAACGTCCTGGGATAAATCTACACCGGTCAGGCGCGCATCGGTGAATTCTGCCCCGCTCAGGTTCGTCCTGTTAAAAATTGCCGCACTCAGTTGGGCCTTGTTCAGGTTCGCCCCGATCAAGGTGGCTCCGCTCAGATCGGTGCCTACCAGCGAAGCCCCAGACAGGTCGGCCCCGCTCAAGTCCGCCCCGCTAAAGCTGGCGCCATCCAGTGTCGCACCGATGAAATCGGCGCCGTTAAGCGTGGCGTTATTGAAATTGACGTTCGACAGCTGCTTATTGCGGAAATTATCTCCCGTGAGATTCTTCCCGGAGCAGAGCGGCGGGCAGCGCAGCGAGTTGACCAGAGTCCACAGGATAAAGGTAACCAGGGCGATCAGGCCGATCACCAGGATCGTTTTTGTAACCGACCGTACCCCAGGTCTCTGAACTACACTCGATGCCATATTTTCCTTCTTTTTGATACAACGGTCTCTTAATCCTTACGTCTGGTCCAGAAACCGCGCTTATCTTATCTAAGGCAGCAGGATCGCCGATGAAGGGATTTCGAACCCAAGCGGCCAGATCGTCTTCTCGTCGTAACGCACTCCCTGGAGAACAGCATCGGTCAGGTGTGGTTTAAGGCTAGTCTCGTTCAGCTCGGGGATGACCGGATCGAAGACGATCTTAGCCAGATCGGGATGAGCGAGCAGCGCCTGGGTCAGCTCTTCGCCGCTGAGGTTATCGTAGGAAAAGTCGGGTCCGGCGTCGGCCGGCAGCGGCAGCAGCAGGACAACCCCGGTCAGGTCGGCGCCGCGCAGATCGGCTCCACTCAGGTTCGCCCCTACCAGGTTAGCGCCATTTAGTTTGACGCCAGAAAGGTTCGCACCGGTCAAATCGGCGCCGAATAGCGTGCTCCCGGAGAGGTTCGCTCCGCTCAAATCCGCCCCCACCAGGCTGGTCAGGTTGAGCCAGGAACCGCTCAGGTTGGCGTTTTGCAGCTCGGCCCCGTTGAATTCTGCCAGGCTGAGGGCTGCGCCGGACAGGTTGGTTTCGTTCAATTCTGCCCCGCTCAGGTCAGCCTCATAGAACTGGACTCCGCTCATATTCAACCCGCTCAACACGCTTCCGACCAGCTCCGAACGGTTTAGCGTAACGCCGTGCATGGTGGCGCTGGTCAGATCGACGCGCACCAGGGAAGCGCCGCGCAGGTTCGCCCCACGCAGGTCAGCCTGATCCATGCTGGCGTTACGCAGGATTGCGAAGGAAAGGTCTGAGCCGACCAGAGTAGCCTGATCGAAAATAGCGCTCTCCAGGTTTGCTTCAGCCAGGTTAGCGCCGCTCAGGTTAGCGCCGCTCAGGTTCGCCTCCACCATGTTGGTTTTCCCCAGGTTGGCGTCCATTAGTTGGGCGCCGCTCAAGTTGACGTGCTCCAGGTCGCGACCGAACATACTCTCTCCGATGCAGTCCTCCGGGCAGCCGGCAGGCAGGGAGGCTCCGCACCCGGTTATCAGAGCGGCCAATAAAGACAGCAACACGACCAGGCGGGATGGATTCATCGGCGAAGCGACTAGGTAATCAGCGGGATGTTCAACTGGTTGAGTTTCTCTTTGCGTGCCTCACACCCGCAAGGCTTGCCGGTGAGCTGTTCGTAAGCCTTCGCCAGCTGGTCTACGCCGGTGATGCGGGTCAGGTCCGAAACCGTATCGCCCAGGCCATTACCTGCTTTTATTCCAGTTCTTACCTTCATGCTTTCATCCTCTCTAAAATAGGTTGTTATAGCGACTTCAGTCGCTCCCAGCAAAGAAACGATTGAAATCGTTACTATAGACTCTGGATTTTTAAAGATCCTATCCCTCGACTGGCTTTCCACCTCATGGATGAGCGATCACCAGCAAAGTCTGGGCTCGCTCCAACACACTTCGAAGAGAGCGGTAGAGGTTCTCCGGATCCAGGGCGGCGAAGCTCTCGTCCAGGATAATCAGGTCGGCGTTCTGCAGCAATGTACGGGCGATGAACAGCCGGCTTTTTTCTCCATGGGAGAGCTGCCAGCCGCTCTCGCCCAGAATCTGCTGGAAACCGGACGGCATGCGGTCCATCACTTCCCCAAGCCCCAGCTCGCGGCAGATCGCCTCCGCCTCCTGCAGGTCTTCGGGACGCGGGGGCCAGCGCCTGCCCATCAGCAGGTTGAAGGCCAGCGTGTCGGAGAACACGTGGTTCTCCTGAAACTGGGGTGCCATTACCACGTGGCGGCGCCATTCCTCCGAGCCAAGCAGCTGCCGATCGAAACCCCACAGCAACAACGAGCCCGATTCAGGTATACGCAGGCCGGTCAGCAGCGCAGCCAGGGTGGTTTTTCCGCCCCCAGAAGGGCCTTCGAGCAGGACGCGATCCCCTTGGTTGATCCGCAGGGTGGCTTCCTGGACAGCCGGGCGGCCGAGGAGACGGTAGCGGTAGGTCAATTCACGCGCCTGCAGCAGAGGCTGCCCATTGACTTGATCGACTGGCGCGGCTTGTGGTACCTGCGGGCTGGGCGGCTTTGGGCCTGTGAAAAAGGCCAAATCCAGGGGGATTTGCTCGCGGGGCCGGGAGGCGGCGTTGAAAAGGGGCCCGACCTGGCCCCAGGCGATTAGCAGGCCTACCAGGCTCTGCGCCCCGCCTGCCAGCTTGGTCAGCCCCTGCATCGCCAGCAGAACACCGCCCAGGCTAATCGCCAGTTGCTGAGCCGTCGCCATACCTGAGATGAAGGGTACGGCCATCCCCGCCAGACCCACCGCGATCCAACCACGCGTGGTGAAAGCGGTCAACTGAACTCCGGCGCGGTCCAGGTTTTCGGATAACTTCAGATATCCGTCCAGCGCCTGGTCTTCTTCGGCGTGCCAGTTGCGCGGGTCCTCCTGCGCCAGGCGGGTGCGGTGACCTACCATGCGCTCCACCAGGTCGTTGGTCATCTCGCGATAGGCTCCCGTCCATTCGCGGCTGACCTGGTAGTAGCGCCACAGCAGGCCAAGCGTGATCAGCACCCAAACCACCAGGGTGGCCGCCTGAACCCCTCCACCGGCGCCCCGGTTCAAGATCAACACCGCCAGGAATATCTCGATGAAGGACAACAAGGCCATGAAACCCCCGCTCAGCCCGAGCATTTCGACCGCCTCGGATTCCATCACCCGCCCGAGGAACTGTCCCATACCCTGGTGGCGGATCTCCTCCGGTTCGAGCTTCAGAGTTCCTTCCATCAGACGCTGTTTGAAGACCACCCCTGTCCGCATCGAGAGCTCGCTCTGCGCATCGTTGACCAGGATCTGGAGCGGGATGGTAGAGAGCAGCAGGATCGCCCAGGCCAGGATCCAGCCCCAGTCGAAATGCCCCAGGAAGGCTCCCCTCCCCAGCACGATCCAGGAAGCGACCATCAAAATCTGCTGGAGCAGGTAGAGCGCCAGCAGGATAATTGTTGGCAGCACCGCCCCGGCCTGGCGCAGCTGCACCCACAGGCTAACCCCGGCGGGAAGCCGCAGCAGCCATCCGCTTTGGATGCGCACCGGACCGAGCTGTTCCTGTAAGATGACGCGCTTCGAACGTAGCAGGCGATTTTCCGGGACTCTGGCATCTTGCAGCAGCCGGTCTACGCCCTCCTCCAGAGGACTTTCATACGGGTTGCACATCGCCGCCCGCAATGTTTCGATATGGATGGAGCGAACCTTGAGAGTGGGAGACAGGATATAAGCTTTCGAACGATTCCCACGGATCAGCCCCACCAGGCGTGGCTGTTCGCCGCCGAGTGAGCCCGGCAGCCGCAGGATCAAAGGACCTCCTGAACGGATTAATTGCTCAAGATCGGCGTACAGTACGTCGATCGCTTCGGCCTCCAGGCCCAGGTGACCGGCGGCCGCGTCGATCCAGCGCCCGATCGCCTGATCACCTGCTGCGACCAGTCCCTGCGGCGCCGCGGGTAGGCGGGCCGGGTGGGATACCAACCTGCCCCGGCGCGCCAGGTTCTCGATCAGCTCCCCCAGCCTCGCTGCCGGCCATGCGATGGATGCCCAGTGTGGTTCGCGCGCTGCCATGCTCGCACTCAATTCTACCGCTTTTCTCTGCTTCCTTCGCCCACGGGGAGATCCGGAAACTTCGTATTCACGAAGAGGTAAAAAAAAGAAGTGCCAGCCGTGTGGACGGGCACCTCGAATTTGAAAATTCAACTACCCCTGTGGCAGAATAATTAGAGGGACAACGAATTCCACAGGCCTCCCGCCTTCGCAGAAAGGTCGCTCGCCAGTTTCTTCACTTGATTGTTCTGCTCGTTCATAAAATTACTGCTGGTCTGGAAAACTTGTTTGGCATCCTGGTTGGCGTTTGAAATAAAATTTCCGGCCTTGAGATTGGTTTTAACCTTCATTGTCATCTCCCTGATACTCAGTCTATGCAGCGATCATAACATGCCTACCAATGGGCAACAAGTGCAATTTGACCGAATGAAAAACCAGCTTATCCTACGACATTTGACTGAGCTTTTTGCCGGATAGGAGCCTACGTTGTTTCATTGATTTGTTTCATTATATAATAAGCCGCGGCCTGCCGGGCTGAATCCAACCGCTCACCTGCTTAAACACCTTCTGCCGGAGCAATCCTTGTCCCTGCAATTCTCGCGCTCGACGCGCTCGATGAACATCGACAGCTACCGTGCCTCTCAGGTCGGTCTGATCGTGGCCAGCTTGCTCATGCTGCTACTGATCGGCTGGTTTTTTTTCGCCCGGGTGGGCCTGTACGAGATCAGCCAGGAGGTGGCCTTCGACGAGCAAGGCCGTCTGATGGCTAGCTTCTCCCCGGAGTCGCTGGAGCGCATTCAGCCCGGCCAGCCAGCGGTGCTGCGCTTTTACAGTCCCGGGAACCAGCCTCCGCTGACCATCCGGGCGATGGTGTTCGATACGCCCGCCGATACTGGCCGGGCCGAGATCCTGGTCATGTCTGAAGACCTGCCCAAGCTGCCGATGGCTGAAGGTGGCAAAGGACAGGTGGAAGTCGAGGTGGATTCGCTTTCCCCCTTCACGCTGGTGATGCGCGCCACCGGGAAGTACGTCGGGAGCAGCCCGCCCGGCAGCAATCCATCGCCCCAATCAAACGAAACAGTCCCATGATCTTCGAAACACCCGTTATGGGGCAGCGCTTCTTCGCGCCGGAAGTAGTCCAGACGTCAGAGATGGACTGTGGTCCGGCTGCCCTTAAATCCATCCTGGAAGGCTTCGGCATCCCGGTCAGCTACGGCCGCCTGCGCGAGGCCTGCCAGACGGACGTAGACGGCACCTCGATCAATACCCTGGAAGACCTGGCGGTACATCTCGGGCTGGAGGCAGAGCAGGTCATGGTCCCGGCCGATCACCTGGTCCTGCCCGAGGCGCAGGCCTTGCCCGCCATCCTGGTCGTGCGCTTGCCCAACGGCCTGACCCACTTCCTGGTTGTGTGGGGCCGGGTCGGCGGCTTCCTGCAGGTGATGGACCCGGCTACCGGGCGGCGCTGGCCGAGTTGGAAACGTTTCGCCAACGAGGTCTTCATCCACACCTTCCCGGTCGAAGCGCAGGCCTGGCGGGAATGGGCCACTTCGCAGGGGCTACTGGCTCCCCTGCGCCGCCGCCTGGGCGACCTTAAAGTAAATTCGGGTGACATCGATCGGCTGATCGATGATGCCAGCGCCGACGCTTCCTGGCGGGCCCTGGCAGCCCTGGATGCCGCTGCGCGCATGGCGGGGGCCATCCTGCGGGCCGGCGGTCTGCTGGCCGGCGAAGAATCCAGCCAGGCGGTCCAGCGCTTCTATGCGGCCAACCGCGCCGGCGGACCTGCCCCGGCAATCGAAGAAGGGACCGCGCCGGAGCACGCCCTGCAGATCCCGGAGATGTACTGGTCGGTCCTGCCCTCCCCCTCGCCAGAGGATCGACCGCCTGTGGAAGAACAGGTGCTGCTGCGTGGAGCGGTCCTGATCCGCATCCTGGGCCGGCGGGAGCGAGCCGAGCTCGATCTGACCGGGGAAGAACCGGCTGGCCAGGTGGAGAAAGCCTTACCGCCGGACCTGCAGGCAGCTCTATCGGAACCGGCCACCCGCCCGGAGACCACCATATGGCGCTCGTTGCGAGAGGATGGGCTCTTAACCCCCTTCATCCTGTTGATCGCATTGCTCATGGCAGCCTTCGGCGTCCTGGTGGAGGCGCTTCTGTTCCAGGGGGTGGTCCAGATCGGCCAGAGCCTGACCACCGTCTCGCAGCGTATTGCGGCTTCCGCCGTCCTATTGGCTTTCGTCCTGGTCCCCCTGCTGCTGGAGATGCCGATCGCCTCGACAATGCTGCGTATGGGCCGCCGGCTTGAGATCCGCCTGCGCATCGCCTTGCTCGAGAAAATTCCCCGCCTGGGCGACCGCTATTTCCATAGCCGTCTGACCTCAGATATGAGCCAGCGCGCCCACGACCTGCGCCAGCTACGCTTCTTGCCATCCTTAGCCGTGAGTCTGCTGCGCACTTCATTTCAGCTGATCCTGACCACCCTGGGCGTGATCTGGCTGGACCCGATCAGCGCTCCCCTCGCTATCCTCGGCACCCTCTTCTTCATGGGGATTTCATTCCTGTCCCGGCCAATCCTGGAAGAGCAGGACCTGCGCCTGCGCACTCAGACGGGCGCGCTGAGCCGCTTTTACCTGGACGCCCTGCTCGGCCTGGTGCCTGCCAAGACTCACGGGGCGGAGCGCTCCCTGCGCCGCCAGCACGAAAGCCAGCTGGCCGATTGGGTGCGTTCGGGCCGGGCTTACTACAACCTGGCCAATTACGTCCAGACCTCCAGCACCCTGTTGTATTCAGGCTTCGCCATCCTGATCGTGTTGAATTACATCCGCCAGGGCGGCGAACCGAACGAGATCCTGCTCCTGTTCTATTGGACACTCAGCCTGCCTACCCTGGGACAGGCGCTGGTCAACCAGATCCGCTACTACCCGATGCAGCGTAACCGCGTCCTGCGGCTGCTGGAGCCGCTCAGCGCGCCGGATGAGGAACAGGCCTGGCAGCCATCCACGCCGGCTGGGGCGATGGCAGCCGCGCCTTCTTTGCCAGAGGACCAACCGGTCGGGATCGTCCTGGAGGCAGTGCGCCTGCAGCTGGGTGGACACACCATCCTGGATGAGATCGACTTGCAGGTCCCACCGGGTGAGCATCTGGCAGTTGTTGGGCCATCAGGGGCGGGCAAGTCGAGCCTGGTCGGCCTGCTGTTGGGCTGGCATCGCCCGGCGGAGGGGCGCATCCTGGTCGACGGCGAAGAACTGGATGGAAAAGGCCTCCAGGACTTGCGCCTGAGCACTGCCTGGGTCGATCCGGCGGTGCGCCTGTGGAACCGCTCGCTCTACGACAACCTGCGCTACGGGGCGCGCCAGGGGGACGTCTCCCCTCTCGGGATGGTCATCCAGCAGGCTGACCTGTTTGGCGTGGTTGAAAGGCTGCCGGAGGGTATGAAGACCTCTCTCGGAGAAGGCGGCGGCCTGGTGTCCGGCGGGGAAGGGCAGCGCGTCCGCCTGGGGCGCGCCATGCTGCACCCGCATCCCCGGCTGGTCATCCTGGACGAACCGTTCCGCGGACTGGATCGAGAGAAACGCCGCCAGTTGTTGAAAGACGCGCGCGAGATTTGGAAGTCGACCACCCTGATCTGCATCACCCATGATGTCAGCGAGACCCTGGCATTCCCGCATGTCCTGGTGATCGAAGAAGGGCGCATCATCGAGGATGGAGACCCAGCCCGCTTGAGAGATCGACCAGATTCTCGCTACCGCACCCTGCTGGAAGCGGAAGAGGCCGTCCGCCAAAAACTGTGGGCCAGCGCAGAATGGCGCCGCTTCACAATCGATAGCGGGAAATTGAGCGAAAACTCAGGCTAATGGCTGTGTTATAATCCGGTTCGAGGGCTGGCTTCGGTAATCGAATAAAATTCCTACATAAACGACGCTTAAGCAAAGGAGATACATCATGGAGCTTCTCATCTTGATAGCGATCGCCGTGGTGGTAGGTTATCTGATCGGAAAGCGGCGCACCGGCTGAGATACAAGATGTACCTGGTTTTCTTTTTTATAGTCTTCGCCTCGATCGGCTATCTGCTGGCTTCCAGCCGGTTTTCTGGGCAGATCGATCAAACGGCTGAATCAATCGCCGACAAACCGCGCACCTGGATCGCCCGGTTCCGCGATCGAGGGCGAAAAACCCTGCCGGTCTCTACTCCAACTCACCCATTCGTCTTATGGTCAGCCGGAGAAGGGGTTCACTTCCTCCCAGATGATTTCCGAACGTGGCTAACCAGTCTCCCACCCCAGGAAGCCGACGCTTTCGCCCTGGCGCTGGAGGGCTATGCGCAAGGATTGGGATTCCAGCTGGGAGACCTTACCCACGAGAGTCTGCAAGCGAAACCCGCTTTGATGCAGGTCTACGTCGAAGCGCTGACGATCTATAGCCAGGCCTACCGGAAAGCAAAGCAGGCCCACAAGTCAGCCGAGAAGACCGAGGAGAATCCCTCAGCCAGCTCTTCGGACGGACTCAAAGCAAATGGTAAACAGGACGGCAAAGTCAAACGGGAGGCGGCGAACGCACCCGAACCGGCCTTGTCGCCGGCCTCCTAGCAGGATCCAGGAGACAGAAAAAAAACATCCGGCGAGCGATACTGGCCGGATGTTTATATTTTCATAATTGAATTTGCAGAAGCCCTGCCATGCGAGGCTTGGGACGATCGATCTACCCAAGCCGGTCTTCACGCAGCAGTTTAGTCAGGGATGTAAAGCTTCTCGCCCGGGTAGATCTTGCTGGGGTCGCTGCCGATCGTCGCCTGGTTGGAATAATAGATCTTGGCGATGTTGGTTTCCGAGCCACTGCCGTAAAACTTCTGGGCGATCGAGGACAGGCTGTCCCCAGACTGGACGGTGTAGCAGGCAGCCTCTGGCGACTATTCTAATTGATTCCAAACCTCCTGCAATACGACGAATGACTAAACTTTACAGGCCTGGCCTCCGGACAAATGACGGAAATTTCCATTAGCGTTCTTTCAGCTTGAGCTTGGAGCTGTTTTTATACTATATAATGAGTTCTGTCGCCATTGCAGGCGATCGAATAAAAGTTCAGGAGAGTAGCGTGAATTTACGCAACGAATTAAGAGTACTCGCGAGTCTAATTTTACTGGTATCTGGTCTGATCTTGGCTGGATGCAGTCCAGCAGCCTCCCCCAAAAACCTGGAAAACCCATCTCTGGAAATCGCCCTGTCCGAGGTAAATCCTTCCGGCGATTCTGTGGATATCGCCGAAGGCCTTACCCAGGCTGAAGCCTCGAACGCTCCCGGCGACCAGGCTTCCCAACCTCAGGTCGAATCCCAACCGTTCATTGAACAGCCAGCCGCCCAGGCAGGCGCTCTCCCGGAGAGTCCTTCCCTGAAATCGGCCCCACCTGCTGGGTCGCAATCGGAAACGGGGGCCGTACCCCAACCCGCGCCGGAATCCTCCTCTGCAGCCGCGGCTGCAGAGACCGGCGAGCCGACCATCGGTTTCCAGGCACCGGAATTTTCCCTGCAGACAGTCGACGGGCAGCCAGTTAACCTTTCCGACCTGCGGGGGAAGAATATTCTGCTTAACTATTGGGTGACCTGGTGCATCCCCTGCCTGGAAGAGATGCCGGTCCTGGAAAAGCTGTACCAGGAGTACCAGGACCAAAACGTGGTGATCCTCTCGGTGAATGGCATCAATCAGGACGAACTCGACACAGTTATGGCGACTATCGGCGAGTTTGCTGTTACCTTCCCCGTGGCCTTGGACCAGAGCGCCGTGGTGTATGATGCATACCGGGTGCAGTTCATGCCCACCTCTTTCTTCATCGATGACCAGGGGGTCATCCGCTACATCCAGCTCGGCAGCAACACTGAAGACGGGCTGCGCACGAAAATCGAGCAGCTGATCTCCGACCAACTCTGATATCATTAGGCGATCTGCAGTAAGTTGACCTCATCCATGGGACGGTTGAGCAGGACCGTCCCAACCTTGGTTGAATAAATCAGAGTGGAGTCTCCAAACCACGCATTTGGATTCGGAGACCCTCGGATCAAGGAAGGCATGGGAACCAACTCCCGGACCAAAGCCAACCAGGTCATACCGGTCGCCGAGCCGCAAGAGCTGGAACCCGAAGCCACTCTCCAGCTGTTGCACACTTTGGGCGCGGCCGGGCGCGCCATCCTGGCGGCTTCCAGCGATGTTGGGGCTGGCGAGGCCGCCCTGGCCCATATTCGCCAGCTTCTGCCAGACTATCTGGGAGGCTGCGTGCTGACCATCTCCCAGTCTGACCGGGCTATCCGACCACTGGCTTGCGATTCAGAGCGCCACCGGGCTGCCTGGACAGCCTGGGGCCAGGCTGTATTGGAAGAACCGCTCCTGCGCCAAAGATTGGAGGCTGAGAGCGGGTTGGTCTTGCCTAACTCGTCCGACTTCTTAGACCCTTTTTCTAAATCAACAACTTTCCGGGAAGCGCCTGTCTGTCTTTGCCTGCCGCTGCAAGCGGAGCAGGTCCTCATCGGGTTGCTCTTGATCGCCTGCGGTCCCACCCAGGAATTAAGCGGGATCGTCCAGCCCGCTCTGCAGCTGCTGGCTGGTTCCCTGTCAGCCGCCCTACAGCATTCCAGTCAACGCAAAGGAGAGCTCCAGCTGCGCGAGGTAGCCGAGGCCATGCGGGATATCATGGCCGCTCTAGCCAGCGCGGGTAACCTGAACCAAACCTTGCAGATCGTGCTGGTCAACCTGCGCAATGTGATCCAGTACGACCGGGCCGGGCTATACCTGTTGGACGAAAACCAGCGTTACGTGCTCGCCGAGAAACCCAGGCCCGG
>DATDRQ010000202.1:0-2396 GCA_035291645.1 Anaerolineales bacterium | reverse complement strand
TTAAGAGACCACCGGCGCCCGCAGTAATGCGGGCGGCCAGGCAACCCCCACCGGGAGCAAGGCCAAGCAGGGGCAAAGGGATTATATCCCGGGAGGCTGCTCGTCTCCCCGCTTTCGCAAGAAAGCTGCAGCCCCGGGTAGGCTGCTAGAACCGGGCGGAGACGCCCGGTCCAGATAGATGGCCACCCAGGTGGAGGTCCACTCAGGTGGATATCCACCGGACAGAATGCGGCTTACAGGCCGGCCTGCGGGACAGAGCTGTTGGAAAACCACGGCTCTGTTCTTTGTTTATACCCGAAATTTGCAGGTACGGCGATTGACGGTAAAATAGGTCGGTTTTTAGCATCTTATCCTTCAATTCAGTACGGGCTGCCTACGAGATTTACTTCCAGGACTCCAACAATGCTCTTCTCTATCATCCGCATTTTCGATCGCCTGCTCTTGCGACTCCTGGCTCGACTGGAAGTCGAGAATCTGGAAAACCTGCCCACCCGCGGCGCCTACATCGCCGTCGCCAACCACATGGGGCGCCTGGATGCTGCCCTGGTTTACGATGTGATCGATCGCCGGGATATCATCATCTTCGTCGCCGAGAAGTACCGGCGCTACGCCCTGATCCGCTGGATAGTGCGCCAGCTGGACGCCATCTGGTTGGACCGCTATAACGCCGATATCGCCGCCTTGCGGGAGGTGCTGGCGCGCCTGAAGAAGGGGTGGGCCCTGGCGATGGCGCCGGAAGGCACGCGCAGCAAGACCGGCACTCTCCTGCCCGGGCGCCCAGGGGCCAGCTATCTGGCAGCCAAGTCCGGGGTACTGGTCATCCCGGTCGGCGGGATCGGAACCGAGGATTGGCGCGTGAAGCAGAACCTGCGCCGGCTGCGCCGGACCGAGGTCCTGTTGCGAGTTGGCAAGCCTTTCACCCTGCCTCCGCTGCCTGTGAAGGATCGCGAGGCAGCCTTGGCAGCATACACGGACGAGATCATGTGCCAGATCGCTGCCCTGCTGCCCCCCGAACAACGCGGCGCCTACGCCGATCACCCGCGACTGAAAGAACTGCTTAGCGGGCAGGATTAACGAACTGGGCGGCGCATAAAAGCGCCGCCCATCGCCCGGGTTCCATTCTCTCCCCCCGATTAGGAACGGTTATTTATCCTTCTTCCCCTTACCCTTATCCTGGTTGCCATTCCCATTCCCCGCTCCGTTACCCCCTCCAGGATTTCCGGGTCCGTTACCATTGCCGTTTCCATTTTCTTCGTCGAGGTCCCCATCGTCCTCGAAGATACCGTCGGGGTTGTCACCGAGCAGTTGTTTGCGGACTTCGCCCCAGCCCATGCCTGACGAGCGCAGGTTGAAGACTTCCGTGACAGGGGTGCCGGTCTGCCGGCTCAGGTCGTAGGCCAGGTCGATCTCGCCGAAACCGAACCCTTTGCAGAACCAGCCCATGATCTCTTCGTAAGGCACCCCGAAGCGCTGGGACAGGGTCAGCCCGGTTGGGTGCGGCTTACCCCCGGCGCACTTCGCCCTTACGCCTGGGGTGGGCGAGGGTTGCGGGGTCGGTTCAGGTGTGCCGGAGGGCTGCGGCGTAAGCGTGCCGGTAGGAGTGTCCGTGGGGGTGCCGGTTTGTGTCCCTTCGGGCGTGCCGGTCAACGTGCCGGTCGGCATGCCGGTCGGCAGATTCCAGACCAGTTTCTTGATCTCTCCCCAACCCAGGCCGGATTTCCTCAGGTCGAAGATGGTCGTAACGGGTACGCCGCTCTGCCTGCTCAGGTCGTAGGCCAGGTCGATCTCGCCAAAACCAAAGCCCTGGCAGAACCAGCCCATGATCTCGGTGTAAGGCACTCCGAAGCGCAGGGCCAGCTTCTGCCCGGTCGGGTGGGGGTTGGCGCCGGTGCAGTTCGTCACCGGGGTTTGAGTCACTTCAGGCGTCATGGTGACGGTGCCGGTTGGGCCCTGGCGAGCCGGTGACTGTCCCGCTGGGCGTCTCTGTCGGGGTCCCCTCGGGGGTCTCGGTTGGCGCCGCGGCGCAGTCCTTGACCAGAGTCGCCTCTAAAGTGGAGTCATGACCGCCAGGCCGGTTGGTCTCGTGCCCCACGAAGACACGCACCTTGACCTGGGTTCCGTCCGGCGCGGCGCTCCAGCCGTCATCGTCGAGGTCAACCTTGATCTGGAAATTTACCTGCCCGGCAGCTGGGATCATATCCCAACTCTGGGGGTCCAGCTGCACTCCATCGACGAAATCCGGGCCTCCGGTGATCTGGTACCCCAGCAAGACGTTCTCGGCGATGTCGTCCTGCTCCTGGGCCAGGTTCACCAGGGTGCCGGTTAACACCGCTCCGCCCTGGCAGACCGCCTGTTCCAGCTCTTCTGGCTCGAAGGCCAGCTCCGGCTCGGCGCCT
>DATDRQ010000201.1:0-3260 GCA_035291645.1 Anaerolineales bacterium | reverse complement strand
CCGGCCTCGGTCAAAATCGTCATTTTGCCCTGCACCGGGAGGCTGGACCCGCTGATGGTCCTGCAGGCCTTCGAGGAGGGCGCCGACGGCATCATGGTGGCGGGTTGACTGCCCGGCGACTGTCATTACCAGGTTGGTAATGCAAACGCCAGGCGACGGATAAAACATATTAAAGACTTACTGGCAAATATTAGATTGGAACCGGAGCGGATCGAGATGTTCAACATGTCCGCGGCTATGGCAGGAGAGTTCGTGAACAAAACGAAGTTAATGGATGAACTGATCACCAACCTTGGTAAAAACCCGCTGTTCAAGGAGGGTTCGACATGATCGTTGCTGAACAAAAATCCCTGGATGAGATTAAGTCCCTGGTCGGGAGCGCCAGGAATGTGCTGGTCGTCGGGTGCGGCACCTGCGTCACGGTCTGCTTTGCCGGCGGTTCGCGCGAGGCCGCCATCGTCGCCGCCTCGTTGCGCATGGCCTCCAAGCTGGATGGCGGCCCCAAGAACGTCACCGACGTGACGGTCCAGCGCCAGTGTGAATGGGAATACCTGGATGCCGTCGCCGACCAGATTGGCGCGGTCGATATCGTGCTCTCGCTGGGCTGCGGGATCGGCGTTCAGGCCATCGCCGAGCATTTCCCCAATACCTGGGTGGTACCCGGCCTGAACACCAAGTTCCTCGGATTGCCGACGGAGCAGGGTGTGTGGGCAGAACGCTGCGCAGCCTGCGGAGACTGCATCCTGGGGTTGACCGGCGGGATCTGCCCGATCGCCCGCTGTTCGAAGTCACTGCTTAACGGCCCCTGCGGCGGGTCCGAAGGTGGGCACTGCGAGGTCAGCGAGGAGATCCCCTGCGCCTGGCAATTGATCTACGACCGCCTGAGCAGCATGGGTAAGGTGGAAGTGTTGATGGAGCTGCAGGCGCCTAAGAACTGGCGCACATCCCGCGACGGCGGACCCCGCAAGATCGTGCGCGAAGACCTGCGCCTGGTTGCTGAGGAGGATTAGACGATGGCACTCAATACAAACGGGAACGATTACCTGGTCGGCTCGAACCTGGAGCGCGTGCTGCGCGCGGGTCACTTCGCAGTGACCGGCGAGCTCGGGCCGCCCCAGAGCGCCGACGACGGCGTGATCCGCAAGAAAGCCGCCCTGCTGCGCGGCTACTGCGAGGCGGTCAACATCACCGATAACCAGACCGCCATCGTGCGCATGTCCAGCATCGGGGCCGGCGCCATCGTCGTCCAGGAAGGCCTGGAGCCGGTCATCCAGATGACCTGCCGGGACCGCAACCGCCTGGCGATCCAGAGCGACCTGCTCGGCGCCTACGCCCTTGGGATGCGCAACCTGCTGTGCCTGTCTGGCGACCACCAGACCTTCGGCAACCACCCGGATGCCAAGAACGTCTTCGACATGGATTCGCTGCAGCTGGTGCGCATGGTCAGCGCCATGCGCGACGAGGGCATCTTCCAATGCGGGGATGCCTTCAAAGGCCAGGAACCGCGCTTCTTCGTCGGCGCGGCGGCGGCCCCCTTCGCCGACCCGCTCGAGTTCCGGCCCTACCGCCTGGCGAAGAAGGTCAAGGCGGGGGCGAACTTCATCCAGACCCAGCTGATCTATGACCTCGAAGCCTTTGCCGCCTTCATGGAAAAAGTGCGCCAGCTGGGCGTCCACGAGCAGACCTTCATCCTGGCGGGCATCGGCCCGCTCAAGAGCCCCTCCATGGCGAAGTACATGAAGGATAACGTCCCCGGCATCCTGATCCCCGAGGCCCTGATCGAGCGCATGAACCGGGCTGGCGCTCCCTGGGCTGGCAAGAGCAAGGATGAGCTCACCAAAGAGGACAAGAAAGCCCGCTCGGCTGCCTGGCAGGCAGAGGGTATCCAGATCACCATCGAGCTGATCCAGCAGCTGCGCCAGATCGAGGGCGTCGCCGGAGTGCATCTTATGGCGATCGAGTGGGAAGAAGCCGTCAAGCCGATCGTCGAGGGAGCCGGGCTTTACCCCCGCCCGGTCGTGCCCCTGCCGGAAACCCAGACCGCCTGAGATCTGCTCCCAACGATGGAGGTATGCAGTGACCGATACAGTCCAACCTGCCAAAGAGATGAAGATCGACCCGACTCTCGCCCGGCGTATCCAGGAAGAGCTCGGGCAAAACGTTTACCTGTGCTACCAGTGCGTCAAGTGCACCAGCGGCTGCCCGGTCGGCGAGTATTTCGACTGGCAGCCCAACCAGATCATGCGCGCCGTGCAGCTCGGGCAGGAGGACATCGCCCTCGAATCGAAGACGCCCTGGTTGTGCGCTTCCTGCCAGACCTGCACCACCCGTTGCCCGCAGGGGCTGGATATCACCGCCATCATGGAGTTTCTGACGCGCGAGGCGCTCGCCCGTGGATTTAAGCCGAGCGTTTATGAAGTGGATGCCTTCAACAAAGCCTTCATGCGCGAAGTAAACCTGTGGGGTCGCTCGTACGAGCTCGGCTTGATGGCGGAGATGAAGCTACGCACCCTGCGCACCCGCAACCTGATGGACGATATGGACCTGGGGGTCAAAGTCATCCGCAAGAACAAGCTGCCTTTCCTGCCCACGCGGGCGCGCCCGCCCCGCAAGGTCAAGCCGGTCCCTGGCGCCAAGAAGGCTATCGCCTACTACCCAGGCTGCTCGCTCCACTCCACCAGTAAGGAATACAACGTCTCGACCCAGGCGGTCTGCAAGGCTCTGGATATGAAGTTGATCGAGCCGGAGGGCTGGTTGTGCTGCGGCAGCTCCGCCGCCCACCGCGCCGATCCCGAAGCCGCCCTGCGCCTGCCCCTGGAGAACCTGTCCATCATCGAGCAGAGCGGGTTCGACGAGGTCACCATGCCCTGCGCGGCCTGCTTCAGCAGGCACAAGGCGGCCCAGTACGAGATCCACCATGACGAGGGGCGCCGATCAGAAATGGCTCACAAGATCGGCTACGATTACCAGGACAGCGTGCGGGTCAGCTCGCTGGGCGAAGCCATCTTCCGCCGGGTCGGCCCCCAGGAGGTCGCCGCCCGGGTTAAGCAGCCGCTAAACGGGCTCAAATTGGTCTGTTACTACGGCTGCCTGCTGACCCGCCCCTCGCAGATCACCCAGGCCAGCCACCCGGAGAACCCCACCGAGATGGACGCGCTGATGGCTGCCCTGGGCGCCGAGGTGATCGACTGGTCCTACAAGACCACCTGCTGCGGGGCGGCGCACTCCCTGACCCGGGCGGATATCGTGCTCGACTTGAG
>DATDRQ010000200.1:0-13876 GCA_035291645.1 Anaerolineales bacterium | reverse complement strand
GCCAGGCGCTGCGATACGTGCCCGGCTCCTGGGGGGCGGTGAACAGGATGCGCAGCTCGGCCTGGCTCCCGCTGCGCGCCGGGAAGAGGGCCTGGTCGGCAGCCGCGCCCAGGTCAGGCCCGGCGACCAGGGCGATGCTGTAGCTCTCGTCCCAGTTGCAGGTGCCGCTGTTCTCCACCCGCCAGCGCTTGTCCAGACTCTCGCCCGGTGAGACGAGCGTCCCGTCGGGCAGGCTCAGGTCTTCCAGGTAGATCAATCCCTGGGTGCAGGATTGCGTGGCGCTGGGCTGAGGGGTCAGGTCCGGCTGGGCTGCCCCGGGCGTGCTGGTCGTCGTCGGTGTGACGGGCAGGACCGGGAATCCGGTTGGCGGGACGTATGGTGCGGCGGCGCGGCCCGCGCAGGCAGCCAGGAGCAGCGCCAGGGAAGCCAGCCCGCCGAACCTGTGCAAATCGATCACCTCCCCCTGCCTGGGTGATTAACCTTCGTCCTCGGCGTAATCCCCATCTTCCTCGCCGCCGACCGGCAGGGGCAGCTCGCCGCTGAGCGCCTGCTGGCGGACGGTCATCTCGATCTCCTCCAGCATATCCGGGTTGGCGCGCAGGAAATCCTTGGCGTTCTCACGACCCTGGCCCAGGCGCACCTCGGCGTACGAGTAGAACGAGCCGCGCTTATCGACGAGGCCCAGCTCGGTCGCCAGGTCGAGTGCGTCGCCGGCCTTGGAGATGCCCTCGTTGTACATGATGTCGAACTCGGCGGTGCGGAAGGGCGCCGCCACCTTGTTCTTGACCACGCGCACGCGCGTGCGGTTGCCGATGATCTCGGTGCCCAGCTTGATCGATTGGATGCGGCGCACGTCCAGGCGCACCGAGGAATAGAACTTGAGCGCCATACCGCCGGTGGTCGTTTCCGGGTTGCCGAACATGACGCCGATCTTAAGGCGCAGCTGGTTGGTGAAGATGACCGCCGTGTTGGTCTGTTTGATAGCTCCGGACAGCTTGCGCAGCGCCTGGGACATCAAGCGGGCCTGCATGCCCATCGGCGAGTCGCCCATGTCGCCCTCGATCTCGGCGCGCGGCACCAGGGCTGCTACCGAGTCGATCACGATCACGTCCACCGCCCCAGAGCGCACCAGGGTCTCGGTGATCTCCAGAGCCTGTTCGCCGGTATCCGGCTGGGAGATCAACAGGCTGTCGACCTCCACGCCGCAGCGGGCGGCGTAGGATGGATCGAGAGCGTGCTCCATATCCACGAAGGCGCAGGTACCGCCCAGCCGCTGGGCCTCCGCCACGATGTGCTGGCTGATGGTGGTCTTCCCCGAGGATTCGGGGCCGAAGATCTCGGTGATGCGCCCGCGCGGGATGCCGCCCACGCCCAGGGCGATGTCCAGGGAAAGGGAACCGGTCGGGAAGACTTCGACCGCCATGTGCTGAGCCTCGCCAAGACGCATGATGGTGCCATCTCCGTAGCGTTTGGTGATATCGCCGAGGGCCTTGTCTAAAGCCATGCGGCGTGAATCTTCAGAGTTGTTGGTGGAGGTCGGGATATTCTGTGGGGTGTTTTTACGGGCCATTTTAAGGTTGCTCCTGTTGTATTTTTGGGTGAGAAAAACGAATGGGTCATTCAGAGTGAGAGCGGACGCAAGCGAAGAATCACTCGCCTCAGAATGACTTCCTCAGGGGAGTCTGTATTTACAAGAATCACTCGTCTATCGGGCTATTATATTATGAACAGCCCACTAGTTCGGACAGGAATTCGTTCCCCCTTAGTTTAGCACAGATGTTCTGAATGTCAAGGGGAAGGCGGAACAAACTCCTGGCCAGGTTCCGGCAGCGGCTCGGTAACGAAGCCGCTGCGCCCGCGAAAGGAGAACGTGGTAACCCGGCCCGGCTGGATCTCGATCTCCAGGCGGTAGATCTTGGCCAGGTAGTTGATCTGCAACGTGTATTTCCCTGCTGGGATGTCGCTAATCACCAGGTTTTCCTGGTAATACTCGTCCGAGGGTACTTTTCCGTCCCCGTAGGAGAAGGCTTTCCAAACCTGCTCGCTTTCGGGCGCGTGGACTTCTACCAGCTGTCCCAGCAACCATCTGCCTCCGGAGTTCATGACCCTGCCGGAGAGCACGCCCCAGCCTTGGGGAGGCACCAGCCACAGCTCCGGGTTACGGCTGGCGAAGAAGCCGTCCTGCTCCAGGCGCACCTCGAAGTGCAGGTGCGGGCCGGAGACCTTGCCGGTCTGCCCGCTCAGACCCAAGGCCTGCCCGGTCTCGACGTGCTGTCCCGGGATCACGTCCACCCGGTCCATGTGGGCATACAGGGTGTAGAGTTTTTGGCCCTGGTAGCCGAAATCGTGGCGGATGAAGACCGCCATGCCGTACGGATCGGTCTTATCGTCCTTCTCGCCGGAGAAGAATCCGTAGCCAGCCCAGGTCACCTTGCCGGGTCCGGTTGCCAGGACCGGAGTGCCGGGTTCAGCCGGGATGTCTATGCCGGCATGGACGATGTCCTCGTAGAAAACCCCACCGTAGCGGTAATCGGCCCAAGGCGAGCTGATCTGGTCGGCGGCGACCGGGCGGGCGAAGTAGAAATGGTCGTAGGGGGTCAGCGCCCAGGGCAGCGGGTACAGGGCCGGCCGCCAGGCGCGCACCGGGGCTGCTGCAGGGGCAGGGAAGATCAGCTCGAGCGGTTTGGCTGCCTGTTGTAGCCGGGTGTCCTGTTTAGGCTCAGGATTTAGCACCTGGTTGGTCTCTAAAACCAGGAGTGGGGTAGGCGTAGGGGCAACCTGCCGCGTGCCGATCGCACTGGGCGTCGAGGCTGTGATTTTCGAAGGGGAAGCCGGCGTGGTAGTCGTCTGGTAGGCGGAAAGCAGCCAGAGCAGCCCGAGAGTGAGGCCGGAACTGAGGGCGATGCGAGTGCGACTGCGGAGTTGCATGGCCAGGTCAGTTCGTTCTACGATCAGGGTGGGGCGGGGGTGGCGCGCGGCCAGCTGGGGGTGCGCGTGGGGGTCATGGTGGGCGGCAGGACGGCGGTAGGGGTGAGCAGGGCTTCCGGGGGGTAAAGCTCCAGCATGGCTGCCTGCCAGCTCAGCCCGCCATCCATGACGAACTCGTTGAAACGCGCCGCGGGGTAGGCCGAGCGCCAGTCTGGCAGAGCCGGCAGCCGTTCCCAGCCGTAAGCTGCCGCCAGGGCTGTGAAGTCCACCCAGTAGCCGGGAGGTATCTCACCAGTCAGGTCGCCGCCGTGTTCGTACAGGGTAGGGTTGTTGGCGTATCGGGCGTCGAAATCCCATGGGCGAGTGAACAAAGGATGACCCTGGGTGCCGTCCTGGTAGCGGGCGCGCAGGTAAACCCGCCAGTACGTCTCTATCCCGAACTGCTCTGGCGCCACCACCACCCAGCCGGCGGTGACCGGCAGCGTGTTAAATGCGAAGGCCCGACCGGTGTACAACCAATCCTGGCCCATGCCCGGGGAGAGCGGCGCGGTGAGCGGCACGTAGGCGTTTTCGAGCGAACCGAGGAAGTCCCAGCCGGCCGCCTGCGGGGCCTTATCCCTAAGGGCGATGAAGGCTTCATCCACCTGGTCGTGAAGGGCAGGGTAGGGGGCGTGTCCGCCTGCCAGAGAGGCCAGACGCTGGCGCCCATTGGGGATGTCATCTAAAGTGGTAAAAGCCGGCTGCCAGGGGCGCTCGGGTTCAGCCCGCGCGGACTGCGCCAGCGGCTCCGGGAGCGGTTCGGGAAGGTCTGCTTTTCCCCAATCCAACCCTCCTACCACTCCGGGAGCGATCAGGGGGGGCAGGTCGAGCAGCGCGTCGGAGGTTTTGTAGGCAGTCAGCAGGGTCCGGTTGGGCTCCAGCAGGGTGGTCAGCAGGCTGCTCCCGTCCGGGCTCCAGACGGGCCGGTCCCCGCCCCCGGCCAGGCGCGAGCCGCCGGCCTGCTCCCAAACAACGATCTGGTGCAGGCCGCCGGTTTGGCTGGCCCACGCCAGGCGCCTCCCGTCCGGGGACCAGTCCGGGTAGGCTTCGTCTGCCTGAAGGTCCTGGCTCAAGTTGCGGAAACGCTGATCCTCGATCTTATCCAGGTCAGCCAGCCAGACCTCGCGCTCGCCGCTGCGGCCGCCATTGCGGGTGGAGATGAAGGCGATCTTGCGCCCGTCCGGCGACCAGGTAGGGGAGAAATCGGCCGCCGGGTGCTCGCTCAGGGATACCGGCGGCTGTTCACCGTTGACCGGGCGGATCATCACCTCCAGGTTGTCCTGGTAGGTTTCGTAAGCCAGGTACAGGCCGTCCGGCGACCAGGAGGGGGCCGCGTCGTACTGCGGGGTGTCCGTCAGGCGCGCCACCTGACCGGTGTGCAATTCCAATATATAAAGGTCCCACTGCCCGTCGCGGTTCGAAGCGAAGGCCAGCCGCTCGCCATCCGGGCTGAGCGCCGGGGTAATGTCATCCCAGGGGCCGTAGGTCAGGCGGGTGAAGGGCAGGCTGAGGGGCTGGTAGGCAAACAGGTGGGAGTAGCCGGCTTCGTCGATCGCCAGGAAGATCATCCCCTGGCTGAGCGGGGTCTGGAAGAAGGGGGTCGGTGTAGGGAGAGCGGGAACTGCCGGCGGGTTGGTCGGCGAGGGAGCTACGGTACGGGTGCTCGTCGGCGGCAAGCTGGTCGGGGAAGGCGTGGAAACCTGCGCGCCGAGCGCCTGGTCCGGCTGGCGGGAGAACGGGCGTGAAACCAGGCTGACCAGGGACAGCAGCCCGACCGCCAACAGGATCGTGGAGCGGCTGGTAAGGCTTATTTTCCGGTCTGTAGGCTGAGAGAACTCTGGTTCGGCTTCTTCCGGCATGGTTAGCCCTTCAGTATCTTCCTAATGAGCAACATTGGTAGCTACCCGAAAAAAGGATCAGGGAGGGGAGTTATGCTGGCATCGTGCGTACATAACACCTAATCCCCTGTATTTTCGGATAGGTTATTAGTCTATCATCGGCAGGGTGAAGAGAGCCTTACAGATCGGCAATCGTGGCCCCTGCCGTTGATAACGTTGTATCTTCGATTATGTTACACAGAAGGGACGGGCAACTTAACAGATCTGTAATTCTGGCTGGCTTCTCCAGCCTAGTAACCGAAATGATGGCTGTCAGACCCTATTCTGATAAATTACATCTGATGGGTGGATAATTTGTGTGAAGTGGACCCAAAAAGTTGGACAAAAAACGGCTCCGCTTAGGAGGTGCCTGTCTCCAACTGGGACAACTGCCAGCCTGCCTCGAACTCCGCTGGCGTCAAGTATCCCAACGATGAATGGATGCGTTCGGTCATGTAGACATCCTCGATGAAATGGCCAAACCGGCAGGTGGTATTTATCACCAAAAAAGCCTCAAACTCGACCCCTCCGGGTGTTTGTCTCCTCCCTGGAGGATTATTCTCGACGGTCGCCTGGCGTCCGAATGTTTTCCGGTTCAAGCCTGCTCGGAGAGGTGTTCGATTTCAAACGTCACTTCCGCGCTGTCGACCACGTGGACGCCCTCCGGCAGGTGGTAAGGCCGATCCGAGCCCGGGTCGACCTGCGCAGGCTCTGGGTCCTGCTCTTCATAGTAATAGATAACGGCGGTGGCGGTGTAGCGGCCGGCGGTCTCGGGGGCGCGCAGGTGCAGGGTGAATTCCATGTTCGGATCGAGGGCTTCGACGATCGAGAGGGCAGCCACTTCCTCGCCCAGGCTGTCGAGGATGCGGACCTCGCCGTTGGGGCGCTTCTGGAAAGGGGTGATCTCCAGCACCACACGCACCCGCCGGTTGTCGGGCCAGGGCGCGGCAAGCAGCTGGCGGATGCGCACTTCCTCGGGAGGCAAAGGGATGTCGCTCGGGTCTTGGAAGAAAATATCCATATAGGGGCCTTCTGGTCAACCTGGCGCAGCGATGGGTCTGCCCGATTACCGGAGAGAGGCTTCGCTTCGCTCTGTATGGCAAATAAATTGGGGCACGCTCTGCTCCGATCATTATAACCGAGGACTTTTCGGGGGAGCCGCTCAGGGAGGCTTGCCCTCCGACTGGCTTGAGGCTAGAATCACACCGAATAATGCGTACAGAGTAATCCGTGATCGAGTATCCACCACCCTTACGGATTACTCAGTACTGATTAAAGATCCAAGGAGCATCCCAATGTCCTCTCGCTTTGAGACCCTGGCGATCCACGCCGGGCAGCAGCCGGACCCATCCACCGGCGCGGTGATGACCCCCATCTACCAGACCTCGACCTACGCCCAGCAGGGGGTGGGGCGCCACCAGGGGTACGAGTACTCGCGCACCGGCAACCCGACCCGGACCGCCCTGGAAGCCTGCCTGGCAGAGCTGGAGGGCGGAGGGTTTGGGCTGGCCTTCGCCTCCGGTATGGCGGCCACGGACGCCGTGCTGCGCCTGCTATCTCCCGGCGACCACGTTCTGGCGGGGGACGACGTCTACGGCGGCACCTTCCGCCTGTTCGATAAGGAGTTCCGCCGCTACGGGTTGGAATTCACCTATGTGGATACCACCGATTTGAGAGAGGTGGCGGCCGCCCTGCGCCTCACGACGCGCCTGGTCTGGCTGGAGACGCCCAGCAACCCGCTGCTCAACGTTACGGATGTGCGCGGCGTGGTGGCGCTGGTGAAAGACCGGCCCCAGCCGCCCCTTCTGGCGGTCGACAACACCTTCGCCACCCCCTACCTGCAGCGCCCACTCGAGCTGGGCGCGGATATCGCCGTGCATTCGACCACCAAGTACCTGGGCGGGCACTCGGACGTGGTGGGCGGGGCGCTGGTCGGGCGCGATCCCGCTCTGCGCGACCGGCTGGCTTTCCTGCAGAACGCGGTCGGGGCGGTGCCCGGTCCGCTGGACTGCTTCCTGGTGCTGCGCGGGCTCAAGACCCTGCCGGTGCGCATGGACCGCCACGCCGGGAACGCGGCCGCTCTGGCCGAGTTCCTGGCGGGCCACCCGGCCATCGCGCGGGTGCTGTACCCCTTCCACCCCTCCCATCCCCAGGAGCAAACCGCCAGGCGGCAGATGCTGAATGGCGGAGGCATGCTCTCGTTCGTGCTGAGGGGCGGGGCAGGGGCGGCGCGCCGGGCGGCCGAGGGCACCCGCCTGTTCACCCTGGCGGAATCGCTGGGCGGGGTAGAATCGTTAATCGAGGTACCGGCTGCCATGACACACGCCTCCACGGCTGAATCACCCCTGGCGGTCGACCCTGGGCTGGTGCGCCTGTCGGTCGGCCTGGAACACATCGACGACCTGCTGGAGGACCTGGAGCACGCGCTGTCCGGGTTGTAGGTCGGGTTTCTAACCCGGCACTGGCGGCTGGGCGAATTTCAGAAGGGAGAATAGATGGAGATAGATGTTATGCGGACGACCAACGGATACTTTGCGGGACAGGACCGCAGCCGTCTGTACTACCAGCTCCTCCGACCGCAGGAGCCGCCGCGGGCGGCGCTGGTCTGCGTGCATGGGATCGGCGAGCACAGCGGGCGCTATGAATTTCTCACCCAGGGGCTGGTGAAGGCCGGCTTTGCCGTGTTCGCCTACGATCATCGCGGCCACGGGCGCTCGGACGGCGCCCGCGGGCACATCCACGCCTGGGAGGATTACCGGGACGACCTGCGCGCCGCGCTGAGACAGGTCGCCAGCTTACTGGCTGGCGTCCCGGCCTTCCTGTACGGGCACAGCATGGGCTCGCTGGTGGTGCTGGACTACCTGATGGAGTCGCCCGAGGAGGTGCGCGGGGCGGTCATCTCCGGAGCGGCAATCGAGCCGGTTGGGGTGGGGACGCCCCGGCAAATCGCCCTGGCGAAGCTGCTCTCGCGCCTCTGGCCCACTTTCTCGATCAAGCTGGAGAAGGATTTCTCGAAGAAGCTCTCGCAGGACCCGGCGGTGATTCAGGCCTTCGACGAGGACCCGCTGGTGCTGCACGCGGTGACCGCACGCTGGGGCGCCGAGTCGCTGAAGACGGTCGAGCGGGTGAAAAACAACCCGCAGGCCATCCGGCTGCCGGTGCTGTTCATCCATGGGGATAACGACCCGGTCAACACGGTCGAGGGCGCCCGCCGCTACTTCGAGCAGATCGCCTCAACGGAGAAGCGCCTGGTGGTCTATCCGGACTGCCTGCACGAGCCCCACAACGAGCTGCTGCGCGACCGGGTGGTGCGCGACGTCACCCGCTGGGTGGAGCAGGTGCTGGAGAGGCAAACAACGGAGTCAGTTAGGGAAGGAATGTAGCTCAGGGCTTTGTGGCCGTCGAGACTTATAAGGGGCTAAGCTACTTTCCGAACATAGAGAACTTTCCAACACCTTCTGACGTCTTATAAGTATTACGAAGAACGGAGAGATATTTATTGTGAAACGCATAGACTGGTTACATGTGATTTGTCTGGCAATCCTGTTGACCGCCTGCAGCCCGGCCGGTCTGGAAACCACTGCCATCGTCAGCACCGCCATCGTTGGCACGGTCGAACCGGTGATCATCACCGAGCTGCCGCCCGACTACACCCCGCCTGCTACTTCCACACCCCCGACGCTCACCCCGATCCCGGCCTTGCCCGGCGGGTTGGCCCCCACGGAACTTAAGTATCGCGTGCTGGCCCAGTTTCCAGATCTGTTCTTCTGCGACCCGGACTACTACCCTGTCGCCCGGGAGGATGAGCTCGACCTGGCCCGCCAGCGTTTCCCGGAATTACAGGTCAACATTGAGGAATTCGACGCCATCCTGGAACACAACAATATGGCCGGGCTGTCTTCCTTCGCCGACGACCAAAAGCTGCTGATTTACCGGGAACACAAACGGCTGGCGGCGATCCCCTTTGAGCTCAGCGGGGAGGGCTACCGCTTCCAGATCCAGCAAGCGAAGACCGAGGGCCAGGGTGAACTGATCACGGGTCAGATCGACGGCCAGGGTGCGGTCACCGTCCAGCAGCGTGAGCCCTCCTTCGCCGCCTGCCCGATCTGCCTGGCAGCCGGCACGCTGATCGACACGCCCGGCGGTCCCATTCCCGTGCAGGATCTGCGCGCCGGAACGCTGGTATGGACCCGGGACCGGGCCGGGGAGCGGGTGGCGCGGCCGGTCATGCAAACCAGTCGGGTCGCCGTTCCTGCTTCCCACCAGGTCGTCCACGTGGTGTTGGATGACGGCCGGGAATTGCGGGTCTCCCCCGGCCATCCCACCACCGACGGGCGCTGGGTGGGGAACCTGCGGGTAGGCCAGGCTCTTGACGGCGCGAAGGTTCTCTCCGTCGGACGCGAACCTTATACCGGCCTGGCTACCTACGACCTGCTGCCCGCCGGCGAAACCGGTTTCTATTGGGCCAATGGCATTTTGATCGCCAGCACGCTGGCGGGTGGGTCTCAGTAACGGCTCTAGCCTCCTGCGGTTGGCAGCCTGGGGGGAACCGGGCTGCCTGCCAGGCGCCTGACCAGCCGGTAAGCCTGCCCGGCCGTCTCCACGGCGGTCACGATCAGGGCGATGATGAAGGCCATGCGGAAGGCTTGCATGACCAGGATCTGGGTGGTCTCAGCCGGGAAGCTGGTTATGCCCTGCGGGAGATTCTCCAGGCTGCTGAAGAAGCCTGTGGCGCCGCGCTCCGCCAGCCAGGCGTTGTGCCCGCCGAGCAGCTGCGCCAGGATGTAGATGCTGAACAGGTTGACGCCGATCTTGACCAGGCGGGTGGCAGTCGTCCAGCGCCCGCGCCACAACAGGTACACGTCCAGGACCGTGTCGAGCAGGAAGGACAGGATGATCAGCGGCAGGAAGGTCGTCAGGACCGGGTTGAGGAAGAACTGTACGTCGCGGCCGAAGATGGTGTCCATCCTGCCGGTGACGAAGAAGACCAGGAAAGCGATGAAGATCAGGCCGAAGACGATCCCGGCGATCAGCTCGCCGCGCTTGATCTGGTCAGGCTCATCGATTTCGGGCAGGTCGAGCGGGTCCCAGGGCTCGTCCTCCGTCCCGGGGCGCACATCGAAATACTGCAAGACGGCGAAGACCAGCACAATCATGCCGAAGGTGTAGATCAGGCTGTTGAACAGGCCGCCGGCGAACTCCAGGAGGTTCAGCTCCTGCGGGTTGAAGACCGCCGTGACGCCCAGCAGGACCAGCTGGACGATCGCGAACACGGTCAGGGCGATGCCGACCACCAGGCGGAAGAGCGGGAAGAGGCGCGGGCCGATCAGGTACTGGCCCTCGGGCCAGTAGGAGGCGGCCACCTTCTCCGGCGGGCCGAATTCCTTGAGCATATTGACCACGTCTTCTTCGCTGGGTTCCCCACCGGCCTGCGATTCCAGGCTGTCCTGCAGCAGGGAGCGCAGCTCGGCCTGGATGTCGGCGCGATTCTTGCGCGGCAGGCGGCCCCCGACGGCGTGGATATAGCGTTCGATCAGTTCTGTTTTTCTATCCATCAGATTCATCCTTGTTCTAAGATTCCTTGAATCACGCTGGTGAGCTGCTGCCAGTCCTGGGCGAGCCTGGGAAGCAGCCGCTTACCGGCCGGACTGAGGGCGTAATAGCGGCGCGGCCGCGCGCCTTCCACGTTCCAGGAGCTCTCCAGCAGGCCCTGTTCTTCCAGGCGGCGCAGCAGCGGGTAGAGCGTGCCCTGGTCGATCTCCAGACCCTGGCGGGCGAGCTCGTCGATCAGGGAGTAGCCGTAGTGCGGCTCTTGCAGCTGGCTGAGCGCCGCCAGGGCGAGCACCCCGCGGCGCAGCTCCTGGGTGAGCTTTTCGTGCAGGGGGCCGGAGTCGAGGCCCTAGCCGGACGAGACTAACCGGGAAAAACATTGAGTCTGGGAAAACGTAGTGACGACTTCAGTCGTTCCGACCGGCCAGAAAACGACTGAAGTCGTCACTACAGGCATGCGCTCTACCGCCGGCGGGCCGGGCGAACCCGCAGGCTGGGTCTGGGCCCGGCGCGCAGATCCTCGAGCGCCAGGGATAGCAACAGGCGGGCGGTGGCCAGCTGCCAGGTGCCTTCCAGAGCAGGCGATACCACAAAGCGGACATGCCCGGAAGTGCACGCCAGGGTCAGGCTGCCGTCGCGCAGCGCCCGCGAGAGGGGCAGCCGGCCGCGGTCCGCCAGGTCGGTGTATAAGGCCAGGAAGACCTGCTGCATGACGCCTGTTTGGCGCCACAGCCGGTAGCAGCTGGCGCAGGTTTGCCAGGGCGGGAAATCGGGCGGCAGCTCTTGCCAGGGAGTGTGCCCGGAGAGCTTCCACAGGATGCCGTCCAGCACGGCGCGCCGGTCGAGGAAGGGCAGGCCGCGCATCACCGGCTGCGGGGCAGGCGGGACCAGGTATTGGATCAAACGCCACTGCTCGTCGGTCAGGATCATTGGCATGCAGGACGGGGAATTATCCACGAATTACACAAATGCACATTCTTTGCCAAACCCGAAGGGTCTCCATTGCTCGTTTTCTCCAGAGACGGGCAGCTCAGACCCTTCGGGTTTTCCCGGTTGTGGATAATCTGTGGATAACTTCGTGGGGCTGCCCGGTTTGGTCTTAAAGCGACCGGATTGGTAAGCGGGAACACCATTTCGCACCTCCTGAAAGCGCGCAGATGGCGCGCTTTTGGTCGGCAGATCTTAAAAGGGCTGCCATTAACAGCTGGTCCTCTTCAGCTGCCTTCTGCTACTACTGCCTCTTTCTTTTTCTCTTTCAGAGGCAGTAGTAGCAGTAGAAAGAGAGCTCAAGCTCTTCTTAGCGAGGATCGGGGGACAGCCCCACTGTACGCCTTTTCGGGCCGGAAAGCAAGGGGATCAGCGGGGGAACTTTGGGGGGAATTGTGGGTATGGGTTGGGTTAGACCGGGAGGAGAAAGGGAAATACATTCGACAAATACGTGATCCAGGTTGGTCAACTTGTGTCTTCCCGGTTGGATATCATATAATTAGACCAGAGCGGTTCGTTATTCTTGCGAGTTGATTTTCAGGCAACTCGCCCCCTGTTTTCACGCGTTGAGTCGCACTGTAAATTCGGCATCTACAGCAAAAGATAAACCTCTATGAACCCCACAAAACCGGCAAAAGCCTCGATTTATCACCGGCTGAGAAGGATCAACCAGCGCATGGTTGCCAATTACCGGCATGGGACCGGCCCGCGCGGTCTGGTCCTGCTGCTCACCACCACCGGTCGGAAATCTGGACAGCCGAGGGTTACCCCGCTCCAATTCGAGGTTGTAGACGGGGTGGTTTATACGGCTTCCGCCCGCGGCCAGCAGGCAGACTGGTTTCGAAATATTCTCGCTAACCCAAGGGTGTGTGTGCAGATCAGGGACCATCAGTTCGAGGCAGTGGCCGAACCGGTCACTGATCCTAACCGGATTGCCGATTTCCTGGAGCTGCGCAGGCAGCGCCACCCATTGATGATCCGGCTGATCATGCTGCTGGAAGGGGTATCTCCCTGGGCAAACCGGGCCAGTCTGGAGAGTTTCGCCAGAGAGAAGGCCTTGATCGCCATTCTTCCCTGCGAGCCGGAACTTTTTTCCAAGAACAAAGGATAATATCGGTATGGACCAGGATCCAGAACCTGATTCAGTCGCCTTCGACCAGTTGGGCTTGAGCGATGTGCTGCGGAAGACGATCGAGGACGCCGGCTATGAACAAGCGACGCCGATCCAGGTCAAGACCATCCCGCTGATGCTGGCGGGCCGGGACGTGATCGGGCAGGCGCAGACCGGCACCGGCAAGACGGCCGCCTTCGCCCTGCCGGTCCTGCAGCAGCTGGACCTGAACGAGAACGCGCCGCAGGCGCTGGTGCTGACCCCGACCCGCGAGCTGGCCATCCAGGTGGCGGAGGCCTTCTACACCTACGGCAAGCACCTGGGGCGCATCCGGGTGTTGCCGGTGTACGGCGGGCAGTCGATCCAGCAGCAGATCAACCGGCTGAGGAGCGGCGTGCACGTGGTGGTCGGCACGCCAGGCCGCATCATGGATCACCTGCGGCGCGGCACGCTGGACTTCGCCTCGCTGAAGATGGTGGTGCTGGACGAGGCCGACGAGATGTTGCGCATGGGCTTCATCGAGGACGTGGAGTGGATCCTGAGCCAGGCGCCCGGCGAGCTGCAGAAGGCGCTCTTCTCGGCGACCATCCCGCAGGAGATCCGCCGCATCGCCGACCGCTACCTGCACGACCCGGTGACGATCGAGATCGAGCACAAGACGCTGACGGTGCCGACCGTGCAGCAGCGCTACCTGATCGCCTCGGAGGGGCAGAAGCTGGAGGCGCTCTCGCACGTGCTGGAGACCGAGACCGAGCCGGGGGAGGCAGTGCTGATCTTCGCCCAGACCAAGATCGGCGCGGCGGACCTGGCGGAGAAGTTGCAGGCGCGCGGCTACGCGGCCGAGGCCATGCATGGCGACATGAACCAGGCACAGCGCGAGCAGACCGTGCGCCGGCTGCGCAGCGGGCAGGTGGAAATCGTGGTGGCGACCGACGTGGCGGCGCGCGGCTGGGACGTGGAGCGCATCGGCATGGTGGTCAACTACGACATCCCTTACGACACCGAGTCGTACGTGCACCGCATCGGGCGCACCGCCCGGGCAGGGCGGGAGGGCAAGGCGCTTCTGTTCGTCACCCCGCGCCAGAAGCGCATGCTGCGCGAGATCGAGCAGTACACCGGGCAGCGCATCGAGCCGGTCAAGGCGCCCACCAAAGCCGACGTGGCGGCGCGGCGGGTGGCGCTGTTCAAAGAGCGCATCTTGAAGACGCTGGAAGAGGAAGAGCTGGAGCTGTACCTGAACCTGGTCGAGGAGCTGGCGGTGGAGAGCGGCTGCGACATGGCCGAGATCGCCGCCGCCGCGGCAAGGCTGGCGCGCGGCGACAGGCCGCTGGAGGTGGTCGTTGAGCCGCTGCCCGAGCAGGCGCCGCCGACCGAGGCAGGCATG
>DATDRQ010000199.1:0-4077 GCA_035291645.1 Anaerolineales bacterium | reverse complement strand
GTGAACGTGCCGGCGAAGCCGATCACGCCGGGCACGGCGAAACCAACCGCGCCCCGGTCCACAACCGTCGTACCGGCGTAGGTGAATTCAGGCGGGTTGCCGGCTGAATTGGGCGTGCTGGTTCCCGCTGGAGAGCCCGGGATGTAGTCGTAGCGCGCCACGTACACCAGGTTGTCCACCGGTCTATCCGGCTGGTCGAAATTGCGGTTGAAAGCGATCCCGGCGGCGTACAGGTTGCCCTGGGCGTCGAAGCGCACCACCGGGTCTCCCGAGGCGTCCAGGTTCAACAGCGGGGAAGCCAGGCCGTCTGCGGAGGTGTCGGACGGAAAGCCGGGCACGAAGGTGTTGTGCCAATTGGTGCCGCCGTCCGTGGAGACGTAGACCCCCAGCCAGACGTCCCCGGCCACGGTCACCATGCGGTAGTCGTTCGAGGCGGCCGCCACGATGTTCGGGTTCACCGGGCTGATGACGATGGAGGGTTCGTTCGACTGGCGGTTCTGGGCATCGAAGCCCGGATTGGGCGTGCCGCCGTCGACGTTGTTGTTATCGTTCGTGACTTTAATATCCGGTCCGTCGTTCACCGCAAAGGCGAAGGCGGTTGTGACGACCAGCAGGCTGGCTGCCAGCACGAGCAGCGCCGCACGCCAGCTGCGGTGTAAGGCAGAGAATCGAGAGAAAGCGAACATATCGTGTTCCTCCGTTTGGATTTCTGGATTCGAAATTCGAGCTTGAGTAAACGGCCTTGCACCCACCCGGCCAGGGATGATCGAGGGTAGTGAGCAAAAGTTCGATCCGGAGTGAGTAAAGAAATAGTCTGCCTATTACCTCCTTTTGTTATCGTTATTATCTAAATCATCGGGTAAGGACATTATAGAGCTCAATGATCCCCAGATCAAGTGGGTAATCTTTCCTAATCTGTTGTAATGCGGGAAGACCCCGAAGTCTTGAGGGCGGTTTTCCAAATAATATCGATTTACGCCTAAACAACCGTCACGTTTTGCAGCTTATACCGTCCTATAAAGTAGGAAGAACACATCCAAACCACAATTAGAAAGGACACTCGTGATGAAAAAGTTCTTGATTTTGGCAACCCTGCTCGCCCTGCTCTGCCTGGGCACCGTCCCGGCGCTGGCCCATGCGCAGGAATCCGCCGCCGCGCCCCAGGCGCCCCTGAAGGTCTTTGCTTTGACCGGCAAGGTCACCGCCGTCGACCCGGCAGCACGCACGGTGACGGTGAAGGTCTGGAGCGGCAACTGGCTCGCCCGGCCTCATCAGGGCGGGACCTTGACCCTGAAGGCGACTGATTACACCCGGTTCTTCGAAAAGCAGGAGGACTGCAGCATCGTGCCGGCCAGCTTCGACGACCTTGAGGTCGGTCAGCGAGTCAGCGCCAGCGGCCGGCTGGTGGGCGATGCCTGGAGGCTGTGGCGCATCACGATCCGCCCGGCTGAGTGCTGCTGCCAGTAAGGCGCTTCTCCTTATTCCGGGCTGGCCGATCGAGAACGCCAGCCAAAAAGATATGATGATGGGGGATAAATAAAAAAAACTGGTGTGTATTACGGTGCGAAAGCCCGTAAACACACCAGTTTTGCTTGGTCAACGTAGTGAGAGCCGCTAAAATTCCAGTTTGGTGTTCTTATAACAACGCGAGTCACAAGCTGTCGAACGAGATTGGAGGGATCATGCGCACGCTGCAGCAGTTATTCCGGCGTCACCCGCTCACGACCTTCTTCGTCCTGGCTTATATGCTCAGCTGGTGGTTTACCCCCTGAGCGGTGGTCAGATCATCCCACACGGTCCAACCCTGGCGGCGGTCATCGTCCTGTCTATCTCCGAAGGCCGCTGGTATGACGTCCTGCTGTTCGAGACTTTTGCCTTTCGATTCATCATCACCTGGCTGTATATCCAGACCGGGGGCAGCGTGCTGATCGTGATGCTTTTCCACCTGTCGTCCAACATCCTCGGCGGCGGCATGATGGTCCCCTTATTCTCCGGGGCAGACCAGGCGCGCTATTACCAGCTGTTCGTCGGCTTTGCCTGCCTGGTCGCTTTGGTGCTCTTACTCTCATCGAGGCAAAGCTTGGGTGAGGCGGACAAAATCACCAGCGCAGGATCACCGGGCAGCGCCTAGTCGAAACCATCCGGCGGAGAGGGAGCCTCAACCTGTCCGGTCTGGCTGATCGACTGGCACTGGATCGGACGCTGGTGGAGAAGTCCTCTGCTCCTCGGGAGGTTTCAGGCGCCGGAAGCCGAAGTACAGCCCCAGGTCGTAGACGATCTTCAACGCTCCGGAGAGCAGGAAGGGCAGCGCGGACAGGCCCGGGACGGCCAGCAGCGCCCCGGCCAGGACCGGTGAGAGCGCTGCGCCGATCGTGCGCGCCACCCCGGTCACCCCCGAAGCCGCCGAACGCTCGTCCGGTTCGACCACCGCCATCGTGTAGGACTGGCGGGTGGGGACGTCCATCTGCGAGATGCTGAAGCGCAGCAGGAGCAGCGCCACCGCCAGCCCCAGGCTGGGCATGAGCGGCACCAGCATCAACAGCAGGTTGGAGGGCAGGTGGGTGAACACCATCGTGTTGATCAGCCCGATCCGGCCCGCTACCCAGGCCGCGCTCAACGCCGACACACCCGCCAGGATGTTCGCCCCGAAGAAGATCGCCCCCAGCACGCCCGGTTGGACGCCGAAACGGGTGTTGAACCAGTACGCCAGCAGGCTCTGCACCACCAGGCCTCCCGCGAAGGCGTCCAGGCTGAATAGAGCCGCCAGCCGCAGGACGACGTTACGCGAGCGCCCCAGGCCCAGGAACCGGCGCGGGACCCGGCTGCCTGTAACCTGTCCCGCCTGGCCGGCAGCCTGGGCGGGCGCTTCGATGGCGGGCGACAGGCGCAGGAACAGCGCCAGCAGGGCCGCTCCCGCCGCGGCGTAGCCCAGCACGACCACCCGGTAACTGTTCAAGGGCGAGAAGCCGGCCCGCTGCAGCTGCTGCGCGAGCAAACCGGCGGCTAACGCTCCCGTCGCCGTGGCGAACGAGCCGACCAGGTTATACCAGGCGAAGACGCGCGTGCGCTGCCGGTCGGAGACCAGCTGCGCCAGCGAGGCCTGTTCGATGGATAGGAAGGGACCGACTTCGTTGCCGCTCGGGCTGATCACCCCGATCGTCGCCGCCAGCAACAGCAGGGGGAAGCTGCGCGTGACGGCGAACAGCGCCCCGGCCAGGATCATCAACAGGGCGCCCGCCGCCAGCATGCGCCGCCGGCCGATCCGGTCGGCGTGCGTGGTGATCCACAGCGAGATGGCCGTATCGCCCAGCAGCGTCAGGCTGAGCAGCAAGCCGATCCCGCCTTCTTCCAGCCCCAGCTGCGCCAGGTACAGGGCCAGCACCACCGAGAGGAATCCATAGGCGAACAGCCTCAGCAGGCGGGTGGCGAACAGGATGCGGCTTTCTGAGGGCAGGTCGCGCAGGATTTTCAACGATCAGCAGCGGCCTGCAGGCGGCACCAGGCGTACAACGCATCGTAGACCTCGAACTGGATCGCCAGGTTTTCCATATCGTCCGGGTAGCGCAGGCTGAAGCCGGTGGCGATCGCCTCCAGGCCTCGGCCGAGCGGGTCCGAGTCGATGTCGGCGGCCACGTCGGCGGCGTGCACGATGCGCGCCAGCCGCTCCAGCGCCGGGTCCTTCAGCCCGTACTCGAGCAAGATCGACTCGAACGAACAGCGCCCTGCGTGGTGCCCCAGCTTGGCGCCCGGGCTGTCGAACGGGATCGCCCCGCTCTCGGCCGCGATCGGGTCGATCTGGCTCTTGGGTACGAACAGGAACTCGGCCTGGCTGTCGATGAAGCGGGTGATCAGCCACGGGCAGGCCACGCGGTCGACGTGCACGTGTGAACGGGTGATCCATTTCATGGGGTGCTCCTTTTATTACTATTTGGCTGTTCAGATCACATTGGCTTAGATTTTCCACCAGATCGCTGAGTATTGTCAAGCAGGCCAGTATACTCCCGTAGTGCGGGATTCCATCCCGCCGTCCTTGCAACGGAAATGGCGGCTTGGGAAAGCCGCCTACTCTTGCCTGTA
>DATDRQ010000198.1:0-3729 GCA_035291645.1 Anaerolineales bacterium | reverse complement strand
TAAATCCTGGCCTGCACTTGAGAAGAATATGTTCGCCTTTAAGTTGGTGAATAGGTTTGTGTTTTCTGGGCGTTTGCGACTAATCCTATCAATCTGGATTGGAAACCATGCTTAAACCACCCATGTTACAATCAAATTCTGAAAAACAAGCTAGAGAAAAGGTTGATCTCTCGATCGTCATCGTCAGCTGGAATACTTGCAGGCTGCTTGACGAATGCTTGGCGTCCATCTATAGAAATCCTCTGGGCGGGGAATATGAGGTCTGGGTTGTCGATAACGACTCGACAGACGGCACCCAGCAGATGTTGCAGCACAAATATCCACAGATACGCTTAATCGCTAACGCACAGAATCTGGGCTTCGCCCGGGCGAACAATCAAGCCATACGCCAGAGCACTGGTCGATACGTGCTTTGTTTGAATCCGGATACAGAGGTGAAGCCAGGTTCGATCGAACTACTGTTAGGTTTCATGGAACAACATACCGAAGCCGGGGGTGCAGGCCCGTATCTGCTCAATTCGGATGGTTCTTTCCAGATCTCGGCATATCCTATGCCGACCTTGGGTCGAGAATTCTGGCGGATGTTCACCCTGGACAGGCTCCGAAACTTCGATGTATATGCGGAGCATTGTGTGGATTCAATAGAATATTGCCAGGTTGAGGTCCTGAAGGGTGCGTGCATGCTGTTGCGGCGAGAAGCCCTGGAGCAGGTCGGTTTGTTTGATGAGGATTACTTTATTTACACCGAGGAGGTAGACTTGTGCTACCGGATGAATCAGGCAGGATGGGGTCTGTATTGGGTTCCGGAAGCGAGGGTCCTGCACCACGAAGGTCAGAGCACTCACCAGGTTGCAGAAGAGATGTTCTTGCGGCTTTACCAGACGAAAATCCTATTCTTCCGAAAACGGTATGGCTTGCTCACCAGTTGGATTTACAAATTAATCCTCCTGGCGGCTGCCATATTCCGCCTGGCTCTCAGCCCGATTGCATTGCTTGATCGCAATCCAAGGCGGGAAGAGCGGTTGCTCCTGGCCCGAAATTATACCCAGTTGGTGGTCGCCCTGCCTGGGATGTAAAGCGGGGGGTCGGTGGGTAGTTTGCCTGGTGTTCAAATCAGAATCCATATTGGAAGCATTTCGGGATGGACAGCGTGATGGATCTCAGCCCTTCTCTTCATCCGGAAAGTTTATTGTCTCGCCCCGATTCCCTGGGAGGCATTGGGGTGTCGATCGTGATCCCGATGTTTAACGAGGTAGCGAACGCCGAGCTGCTTTATCTCCGGCTCAAGCCGGTCCTGGACGAGCTCGACCGCAGTTCCGAGATCATCTTGATCGATGATGGAAGCACAGATGGTACCTTCGACGTGCTCCTGAGGCTACACGACAGCGACGACCGGGTTCGCATCGTGCGCCTGCGCCGGAATTTCGGCCAATCAGCGGGCTTCGCCGCTGGCTTTGACATGGCGCAGGGGGAGGCGATCATCACCATGGATGGTGACCTGCAGAACGATCCTGCAGATATCCCCCGACTACTCGATAAAATAGACGAAGGCTATGATGTGGTCAGTGGCTGGCGGGTTAACCGGCGGGATAAGTACTTGACCCGCAGGATTCCTTCGAAAATGGCGAATGCGCTTATCTCGAAAGTAACCGGCGTCAAACTGCACGATTACGGTTGTTCCCTGAAGGCTTATCGCCAGGAAGTCGTAAAAAACGTGAGGCTATACGGCGAACTGCATCGTTTTATCCCGGCCCTGGCGAGCTGGATGGGGATCTGCATCGCGGAGATTCCGGTGAATCATTTTCCTCGCCGGTTCGGCAAGTCAAAGTATGGTCTTAACCGCACGGTTAAAGTATTCCTGGACTTGCTTACGGTGAAGTTTCTGTTGGATTATGCGACTCGACCAATACAAATTTTCGGCCTGGGAGGACTGCTCAGCCTGGGTGCAGGACTGGCTCTTGCAGTATATCTGACGATCCAGAGGCTCGTCTTTCACCAGGGCTTGCGCGACCGCCCGGCTCTTTTACTGGCTATCCTGCTGATTATGCTGGGGGTGCAGTTGATTACCATGGGCCTGTTGGGGGAGCTGGTCGTGCGCACCTACCACGAATCACAGAACAAACCCATCTACGTAATCCGGAACACGGTCGGGATGGCGGACAATTCGATCCGGTAAGTATGGAGGAAGGCTCTTTTTTATTGCCCAGTACTGGTTTATACGTGGGATGAAATAATGGGGAGGAACTAATGAAAATCTTGATGATCGCTCCACAACCTTTCTTCGAACCCAGGGGGACGCCGATCAGCGTCTTCCAACGGGTTTCAGGGCTTTCCAATCTGGGTCACACCATTGACCTGGTCGTTTACCACCTGGGTGAGGACGTAGAATTACCGCGGGTAACCATCCACCGCACGCCAAACCTGCCGTTCATCAAGCAGGTCCGGGTAGGACCCTCCTGGCCGAAGCTGCCCCTGGATGCTTTGCTGTTTTTTCGCTCCATAGGGCTGCTTCTCAAGAACCACTACGACGTAATCCATACGCACGAAGAGGCAGGGGTCTTTACCGTCTTTTTAAGCTGGTTGTTCCGCACACCTCACCTGTATGACATGCATTCCAGCCTTCCCCGGCAGCTGGTGAATTTTAATTTTGGTAACCACCGGCCGATCGTCTGGCTCTTCAAAAAGATGGAACGCCTGGTGTTGAAAACCTGCACTGCGGCCATAACCATCGGACCCGATCTGGAGCAGCGTGTCCGCAGTATAAACCCGCACCTGCCGATGGTGATGATTGAAAATTTACCCTTGCCGATTAAGCTGGCCGGCCCGGACAGCCCGGAAATCTGCAATCTCAAACGGGACCTCAAACTGGATGGCCAAACGACGGTCGTCTATGCCGGTACATTTGAGAAGTATCAAGGAGTCGAATTGCTGATTGATAGCGCCCGCCTCGTGACCGCCCGCCACCCGGAAACCGTTTTTATTCTGGCGGGAGGCAAGCCCGGGCAGATCCGCGAGATGAAACAGCTCGTATCAGACCGGAAGATTCAGGAAAAGGTCGTGTTTTTAGGTACGCTGCCTGTAGAGGAAGCTAACCTGTACCTGGAGATGGCGGATATTCTCGTCTCGCCGAGGATCAGCGGCACCTCGGTCCCGCTCAAGATATACACCTACTTAAAAATGGGAAAACCAATCGTCGCCACCAACCTGCCGGCTCACAACCTGGTGTTGGATGATAATCTTGCCGTTCTCACGAACGCAAACTCCCAAGCGTTTGCGGATGGCTTGCTCAAGTTGGTTGAAGATCCGGACTACCGGCAGTACCTGGGGGAGCAGGCTCAACGGCTGGCTGACGAAAAGTACAACTTACCGAATTACCTGAAGAAATTAGAGGAAATTTATTGTGTATTTCAGAAATCCCTCCCCTCTTCTAGCCGGGTCTCGACCTTAGAGAACTGACGAGGTAGGCAGACCTATGTGTGGTATCACCGGAATGGTGAGCGAGAAGAAAAGCGACCTGGTGGATGGAGCCATCCTGCGGGAAATGTGCCAGGTGATCTACCACCGCGGCCCCGACGAGGATGGTTTCTACCAGGACGAGTTCGCCGGTTTGGGCATGCGCCGGCTGAGCATCATCGACCTGGAGACGGGCCAGCAGCCGGTGACGAACGAGGATGGTACGATCTGGCTGATTTTCAACGGCGAGCTGTATAACTACCTTCCTCTCCACGC
>DATDRQ010000197.1:0-2715 GCA_035291645.1 Anaerolineales bacterium | reverse complement strand
GAGTAAAGCCCGTCTGGCCAGCCCAGAACAGCGCTGGGACGTGGCGCTGGAGAAGTATGCTCAATTGAGCGAAACCCTGGAAGCAAGGGGCCTGCGCCTGTGGTTGGCGCAACTGCTGCGCGAGTGGGCGGAGGTCTATCTTACCCGCGGCGAGCCCGGCGATAGCCAGCAGGCGCGCCAGCTGCTGGAGAGAGCGCTGGCGCTCTATGAAGAGATGGAGATCCCGTATTATGCGGGGATCGTGAGGGACCGGATGAGGGAGATCGAGGCCTGATTCACCAATTATATCGGGACATTGTCCCACCGGCGGGTGCGCCAGATTCTCGACGGGATGCGGCTGCTCACCGAACCGCATGAGTTATAAGACGCTAATCCATCCAAAATTTCTGCTCACAGCGCCGTCCGCGGCGCAAAAGGCCGGGGAGTCGCCGCCGAGGACGGCGGCGGGAACCTGGTTTAGGTGAGCAAAACGCAAGCGCGTATTTACCCCACCATTTCAACCGGTTTGGTATAAACATTAAACTGCGGCGGGCGCTCCAGGTGCTTCTTCACCGCGCACAGCTCCGCCGAGCGCACCAGCGAAGGCAGGTATTTCTCGGGGAAGGAGGGCGGCACCTGGATCTCGACGTCGATCTGGCCGACCATGCCCGTGGCGATATCGCTGTGGGTGCGCTGCACGATGCGGATACCGTCGGTGGGTAAACCGCGCTGCTTGCAAAAGCCGAGCACGTAGATCCCGGCGCAGGCGCCGATCGAGGCCAGGAAGACGGCGAAGGGCGTGGGGGCCGAACTCTCGCCGCCGCCCTGCGGGGGCTGATCGGTCTTAACCGTAAAGGTATCGAAGTGGGCGTCGACGCGCGCCCCGCCGGGGAAGTCGATGATCATTTCCATGGGGGTCATTGTCTCCTGCGTTTGTGCGTTTGTCCTTCGTCTTTCGTCGCCTTCTCTTAGATGCAAAAGCCTGCCGAAGGTTACATCCATCCGTGTATCTGAAACACAACCTGAAATAGGCAAATAGTGTATAATTAAGGTAAGATTAGTGGGTATACCTTCGCCTCATCCATCCCAGCCCCACCGCTCCGACAATATTATACTGCGCAATTAAGCGGCCAACTCACCTGGCAGGTTTATAGGTCAGTATGTCGAAGTTACCGACCGGCACGGTCACGCTCCTCAAAACCGGCACCGCCCCTATCTGCCCAAATTTACCGCCCAAACGGGTGAAGTTGAGCCGACCTGAACATCAGTGCCTTGAGGCAATTCCACAATTGAACGTGGTTGAAAGAAAAAAGTAGCTGTCAATGGATTCTTGGCACGGATTTAGCGGATTTCGGCTTGAAGCGCGGGCAGCGCTTCCGCCCGGCGGCGCCAGAAGAAGGCCCAGTACAGGAAGACAGAAATCACATACAGGACGATCGTGCCCAGGAAGGGCGGGCCGAAGCCGTAGCGCACCTGCAGGTAGCCGCTGATCGTGGGGCTGAAGGCCCAGCCGAAGTTCCAGGCCATGCTCTCCAGGCTGGCGACCGTGGCGCGCGCCCCCGGCTCGACCTGCTCCATGACGAAGGTCTGGTAGACCGGCGCGCTCATGTTCATCAAGGCCAGGCGCACGTAATAGGAGAGCGCGCCGACCCAGAAGACGGGCGAGAAACCGAGCAGGATCAGGAACGGGATCGACAGGCCCTGGGTGATCACCACCAGCTGGATCTTACCCATGCGCTCGGCCAGGGGCGGGGCGACCAGCAGGCCAAGCCCCATGGCCAGCGAGCCCCAGGCGAACAGCGAGCCGATCACCGGGTCGGGCTGGTTGTGCACAACGCGGAAGAAGACGTTCATGAAGGGCATGATCAACCCCGCCCCGATGGAGGTGATCAGCATGGGCAGGATCAGCTTGCCCAGCAAGACCGGCTGCCTGGCGGCGTAAGACAGCGGGGCGAAGACCGAGCGCTCGCCGCGCTCCAGGCGGGGGAGACGCATCCAGGCCAGCGGGAGGACACCCAGGAAGACGGACAGACCGACCGCCAGCAGGGCGCCGCCGTAAGCCTGGCTGCCGGTCGGAGAAAGGCCGCCCGCCTGGGCCACCCAGGTCGGCAGGTAGCCGCCGATCCAGTTGCCGACCGAGGCCATCGCCATCTGCAGGCCAGAGCTGAAACTGAAGAGGTAAGTGCGCTCGTGTTCGCGGCTGTTTTCCATCATGAAGGGCGCCATGGTGACCCCCATCAGGCTTTGCGCCAGCCCGGAGAGCACGTTCAGGGCGTAAAGCGCTCCCTGGGAAGGCCAGAGGACCATCCCCACGGTCGAAGCGCCGAGCAACGCCGTGGAGAGGATCAGCGCGTTCTTGCGCCCCAGCAGGTCGGCCAGGTAGCCCATCGGCAGGGCAGCGATCAAAGCGGTCAGGCTGCTGGCCGTGATCAGGTTCCCTACAAAAGCCTCGTTGTATCCCAGGCTGAGCACATAGAAGTTGAACAACAGGCGGAAAACGCCCATCGCAGCGCCGAGGATGACGACGTTTAACAGATAAAGGCGCGCATTGGGCTGAAAAGCCCGCACGCGCGCCGCGTAGTCGCTCAACACCGTCCTGAGCTGGTGGGCAGGATTTTGGCGGATCAATTGCCCGTCGCCTTGGAGGTAGAGTCCTCTTTCAAGAACTCCTGGATATTAGCGAGGGTGCTCGTGAGCATTTCCGCCCGAATGGCGTAGCGCTTTTCGCCGCTGGTT
>DATDRQ010000196.1:0-2774 GCA_035291645.1 Anaerolineales bacterium | reverse complement strand
AACCAGCGGCGAAAAGCGCTACGCCATTCGGGCGGAAATGCTCACGAGCACCCTCGCTAATATCCAGGAGTTCTTGAAAGAGGACTCTACCTCCAAGGCGACGGGCAATTGATCCGCCAAAATCCTGCCCACCAGCTCAGGGCAGTGTTGAGCGACTACGCGGCGCGCGTGCGGGCTTTTCAGCCAAATGCGCGCCTTTATTTGTTAAACGTCGTCATCCTCGGCGCGGCGATGGGCGTTTTCCGCCTGTTGTTCAACTTCTATGTACTCAGCCTGGGATACAACGAGGCTTTTGTGGGGAACCTGATCACGGCCAGCAGCCTGACCGCGTTGGTCGCTGCCCTGCCGATGGGTTACCTGGCCGACCTGCTCGGGCGCAAGAACGCCCTGATCCTATCCACCGCGCTGCTCGGCGCTTCGACCGTGGGGATGGTCCTCTGGCCTTCCCAGGGGATGCTTTACGCCCTGAACGTGCTGTCCGGGCTGGCGCAAAGCCTGATGGGGGTCACCATGGCGCCCTTCATGATGGAAAACAGCCGCGAGCAGGAGCGCACCTACCTCTTCAGTTTCAGCTCTGGCCTGCAGATGGCGATGGCCTCGGTCGGCAACTGGATCGGCGGCTACCTGCCGACCTGGGTCGCCCGGGCGGGCGGCCTTTCTCCCACCGGCAGCCAGGCTTACGGCGGCGCCCTGCTGGCGGTCGGTCTGTCCGTCTTCCTGGGCGTCCTCCCGCTGGTCTGGATGCGCCTCCCCCGCCTGGAGCGCGGCGAGCGCTCGGTCTTCGCCCCGCTGTCTTACGCCGCCAGGCAGCCGGTCTTGCTCGGCAAGCTGATCCTGCCCATGCTGATCACCTCCATCGGGGCAGGGTTGATCATGCCTTTCATGAACGTCTTCTTCCGCGCCGTGCACAACCAGCCCGACCCGGTGATCGGTTCGCTGTTCGCCTGGGGTTCGCTGGCCATGGGGCTTGGCCTGTTGATCGCCCCACCCCTGGCTGAGCGCATGGGCAAGATCCAGCTGGTGGTGATCACCCAAGGCCTGTCGATCCCCTTCCTGATCCTGCTCGGCTTCTCGCCAGTCTTCTGGGTCGGCGCGCTCTCCTATTACGTGCGCCTGGCCTTGATGAACATGAGCGCACCGGTCTACCAGACCTTCGTCATGGAGCAGGTCGAGCCTGGGGCGCGCGCCACGGTCGCCAGCCTGGAGAGCATGGCCTGGAACTTCGGCTGGGCCTTCAGCCCCACGATCAGCGGCTACCTGCAGGTGCGCTATGGCTTTGGCCCGCCCTTCCTGGGCACCATCGTCCTGTATGTAATTTCTGTCTTCCTGTACTGGGCCTTTTTCTGGCGGCGCCGGGCGGAAGCGCTGCCAGTGCTCCAGGCCGGGGATTAATGTCGCTTTTAGGGGGCTTTTGCAGCTAAGGTGGCAGTGCAATAAACCGTGGAACAAAGCAGAAAACGGATTTCAGGATCGGATTTCACGGATTACTATCCTATACTGGGCTGAAATCCGCTAAATCCGTGTTAAGAATCCGTTGACAGCTACTTTTGCCTACCAACCCCGTTTAATTGTGGAACTGCCTCAAGGCACTGATGTCCAGGTCGGCTCAACTTCACCCGTTTGGGTGCTCAATTCTCGTTGATAAACTCGCTCAGATCCCAGATCCGCAAACTCCCATCTAATGAGGTCGAGTAGCCGGTCAAACCGTCCGGGCTGAATGCCACTTGCCATATTTCGTTGGTGTGCCCGGTGAACACGGCCAGCTGCTCCCCGCTGTTTACATCCCATAAGCGCACGGTCCTGTCCCATGAGCCCGACAGGGCGTAGCGGCCGTCTGGGCTGAAGGCTACCGTGTTGACGACCGCAGTGTGACCTTCCAGGGTGGACAACGTCTCACCCGTGCTGGCATCCAGCAGGGCGATGACCGCGTTCGGGACATCGAAAGCCTGGTGGTCGCGCACGTACGGATCCCCTCCGCCCACCAGCAGGCTGCTCCCATTTGGGCTGACCGCCAGCCCGCCGGTCAGGCCAGTAGCGAAAGGCTGGTAGTTGGCGATCAACTCCCCGCGCTCGAGGTCCCAGGTGCGCAGTGTGCCGTCTAGGGAAGTCGAATAAGCCTTTTTTCCGTCCGGCGATATGGCCAGTTCCTGGATCCAGTCGGCATGTCCCTCGAAGCGGTGGATCACTTCCCCGCTGGCCAGGTTCCAGAGAGCCAGGCTGGCATCGGTTGAAGAAGTCAATATAGTCGCGCCGTCCGTATGGAAACGAACACCCATGAACGACTGTCCGGCCTGCTCAAAACGGCGAATTTCTGATACAGATTCAAGATCCCACAGAATAGCCTGGCCGTCCAGGCCGGCGCTCACCGCCCGCCCCCCATCGGGGCTGATGGCGATAGCTACCGGCGTATCTGTGTGTCCTTCCAGCTGGCGGAGCACCTCGCCGGTCGCCAGATCTAAGACAAGGATGTGATTGTCGGCGGCAGCTGCTCCTGTACCGGGATACCCGTATTTACCGACTCCCACCAGGGCTTTTTGGCCGTTCGGATGGATGGCCAGACCGGCGGTAGCCTCCATGCCCGTATGGATGACCAGGGGACGCGGATCAGCCAGGATCAGCCGGTAGCCGCCGCTGGTCTGGTCGCGGTAGCTGCGCACTTCGATGCGGTAAATTCCGATCTGCGGCAAGGTGAGCGATTCGAGATAGGCGTCGGTGGCGACGCCGTTTTCCAGGTCGTCGGCTTCCGCCAGCAGGCTCCCGTCCGGCGCGTACAC
>DATDRQ010000195.1:0-17789 GCA_035291645.1 Anaerolineales bacterium | reverse complement strand
CTGCTCATCATCCCCTTCTATACAATGGTCGATCTGTACCGGTTCGACGTTCAAGAGGCGCGGCCGGATGCCCGCATTCCACAAGACATTCTGAAGGTTCAGCAGGAATTGTTGGGGTAGGATCCGGAAAGGGCGGTGGGGCACCCACGTGGTGCGGTTGGAAGGGCGCCGCCCTTCGAAAATATCCAATTCTTCTACCGGGCCAAAGACTGGCGCACCGCTGAGACGTTTGAGTGCCGCGGCGCCGTTGACGTGGGTCGGGTGAGCATGGGTCAGGATGATCCGGCGCAGTTCGGCCGGGAAATACCCCGAACGCGCCATGGCTTCGAGGATTACCTTGCCTCCCCGGTCTCGTAAGGAGTCGATCAGGGTTAACCCATCCCCATCTTCCAGCAGATAGGCGTGAACCCGTCCGAAATTCTCCGTAAGTGGGAAGAATCTTACTGGTTCAGTATTTGGCATGCAGATCTACCCTCGCACGACCCATATTGTAACAAAAATCAAGCAAGTTTTCCCCATTTTCTACTTTTTACAGATGACCAATCTTGCCGGAAACATCGAATTGCAGCTTCCAGATGCCTCCAGCCGGGCGATAATCCGCACACCGCCGACACACCCACCACTGTGGCCACGATTGATCGACCTTGGTATCGGTCCATTCTAAAGGGCTTTGGACGGAAGCCGGGAGAGGGGCGGCATACGCATCTGGCCTCTCTCATTTCCCAATACCGATGATTGCAGTGGCGGGCTAACGAATTAAGGAATGATGTGGCGGCCAGTACCTGTGACGAAGCCTGGTTCACTCTTCGAGACTTGACGCAAGTTCCGGAAACGGCACTCAAGGGAATATAACTGGTTGGCCCTTTACCCAGAGATTAGAGTTTGAGTTTACGCGTAACTTTTTGCGAACTTGTACGTGTTAATGATTAGGACTCGTTAGTGATCTGTCTAATGAGGATAGGTATTGTATCGTTTTTTTCAAAATCCTGACTTTTGTGGTAAATATTAACTGATATATTCGGCAGACGAGCATGCGAGATTTCCTTCTGCGCGTTCATTCAAGTAGAGCTCTTCTCTGGCAAAGTGTGTTTTACCGGAGATGGTCGAAACTGGGCGGGATCATGGCCATAGCACTCGTGCTGATCGCCGGGACCAACTTGATTTTTGGATCTAGAGAAGATGCTCGGGCCACCTCCAGCCAGTTATCAAGGGTCAAGGAATTTCAGGACGAGGCGAACCTGCCTTTCGAATTTCAATTCATCGGGCAGGGGCGAATTACGGGTGGTTCGGACGACAAATGGATGATCGGCAATGTCCCCATCCGGGTCGGTAAGCAAACCCAACTGAATAACGAATTACATCCCGGCGATTTCGTGACCCTGTCCGGCCGGATCCTCCAAAATGAGGTCTGGCTGGCAGACCGCATTGAGTTGACCCAGGAGGGGGAATCCTTTTTTACCTTCAACGGCCCGTTGGAATGGATACGAGGAATTGTCTGGCGAATTGGCGGACACATCCTCTTGACCGGTCAGCAAACCAAAATTGGTCGCAACCTGATGTTAAACCATTTGCTCCTGGCTACGTTCACCGTCCTGGATACTGGGGGCTGGATGGCCCTGGAGATCAAGGCGTTTGAACGATTCCCCCTTGAGCCCGCTCCAATCGCATCCGCCACTCCCACCCAATCACCCAATCCAACCAACGCTTCAACAAAAACCGAGGTTTCATCACCCAAACCAGGCTCGATTTCAAAACCATCCGGTGGCGAGAGAGAGAAAAAGGAAAGGCCCTCCAAATCTAAGAAAAACTCGCGCTCGACGGGTAAAGGCAAAGGTCATCGGAAGAATAGTAAAAAGTAGTGGGATCGAAGTGAACTTTTTGACTTTTTTGATCCGACGGATTGCGAATCCTTGCTTGCATGCAAGCGTGCTTGCGCGCAAGCCTGCGTGGTCTGGAGACCTCGCCTGAGCGTATCCAAGGGATGGTTAGAGTCGATGGCCGCCGCACGAATTCATGGCTATGAAATCCTGAATGAAATTGGGATTGGGGGCATGTCCCGGGTGTACCTGGCATATGACCCGCAATATCAACGCCAGGTCGCCATCAAATTGCTGCCTTCCGAGTATTTGAACGACCTGGGTTTTCGGGCGCGATTTGAGCAGGAGGCACAACTGATCGCCGCGCTGAATCACGAAGCCATCGTCCCAGTGTATGAATATGCCGTGTATCAGGGCCAACCTTTTATCGTGATGCAGTACATGCCCAAAGGCTCGCTGACCGACCGTCTCTTACATGGGCCGCTTTCACCTGACCACACCGCAAAAATATTGGCGCGTATCTCGAGCGCCCTCGATTATGCCCATCGTCAGGGGATCATTCATCGCGACTTAAAAGCGAGCAACATCCTGTTCGACCAGGACGACAATGCCTATCTGGCAGACTTTGGTATCGCTTTACGGAACGTGTCTACCTGGCAGCGCAATCTGGCGAGCGGTACCCCAGCCTACATGAGCCCTGAGCAAGCTCTCAGGGAAGAAGCAATTGATGCTCGCAGCGACGTTTATTCCCTAGGGATTATCGCTTTTGAGATGTTGATCGGTGGGTTGCCTTTTGACGGAGACCTCCCCATTTCTGTTGTTCTTAAACATATTCACGACCCTCCTCCATCTCTCGGCGCTGTCAACCCCGATTTGCCGGCTGCCCTCGATGCGGTTCTCCAACGCGCCCTTGCAAAGGATCCCCAGGAACGTTACCAATCTGCGGGAGCGTTCTTAATTGCCTTCCAACGCGCCCTATACCTTACCGAGAGTAAGTCGCCAGCCGTTGAACTCCAACAAATTGACTCCTCTGATTGGGGACCTCAGAAGATCTTATCTGTTACGCCAGACGAGGGGCTGCGGGCCGAAACCGCATTACCTGCGAGACAGCCTTATAAACCAATCTTTCCGGAATTGGCTGTTCCATTCGATGGAAAATCCCGGTATCGCTCAAATCACCGCCAAGGATATTCCTTCTATTTTGTGGGGCTAGTAATCTGGTCTGCTGTTTTATTCGCCACATTAACCGCTGTCATTGCCCGCGCCCAAGAATTATTTCCATCTTCAAATGTAGAAGTCGTCTATAATGGATCGGCCTTCGCAGTGGTAAATCTCTCTAGCGCGCCTATCGATTTATCCAACGTTGTTTTTCAACGTTTATCCGGCCAGGGGGATGTTACTGCCGCCTTTCCGGCAGAGCAATGGGATCGGGTTACCCCGGATGTTCTGAGAAAACTTTCTGCAGGAGATTGCTATCAGCTGTTGCGCTCCGGGAGCAACAACTTTCAATTAATACCGGGCACAGCCCCTGGAAAACCGCCCTCTTGTGATGTATCTCAAGGCTGGTTAGTTGCATCCGATAAAGCGTGGCATTTTTGGATTCCCGGTAGTGGCGGTGAACGCTTTCAGGTCGTCCAGGACGATCAGGTCATTCACAAATGCCGGATTGCAGATGAAATTTGCGACTTCTATCTGCCCCCCCAAAATGAATAGACTGCTTGCATGTTACAACGCCTGAATCGTCCATATCTCAGGTAAGATATAAGTCACTGTTGGAAGGGGTGACTTTTTTTTAGCCTCCACAGACACTTCACCTGAGTGGTTTACTTCTAATCCGGCAGAAACCCGGATGATCTGCCTGGTTAGATCGATAGCCACGAGTTCACCTCCCTGTGTGTGGTAGGCTTCCTCTGCAGTAATTTCATCGATGACCTGGAACGCTGGAAGGAATGCCTCTTCCTTCGCTCTGGCTTGCGTGATGGCGGCATGAATGATATCAGTCCCGCTCTGGCGTATGGCTTTGTCAAATTCCATCAAGTCAGCCATGACCGCGGCAGCGAGGCCGCGTTGGTAGATATCCGCTGTGATCAGTAATTCTCCCAGACTGGTTGGGTTGGCCGAACAGGCTGCAATCAGTCGAAGTAAGGTCTCTTTACTGGTCAGAAAGCTAACGGTTTGTTCAGAATCTGTAATGGTTACCCGGATCAATCTTATCTCCTGTCCTATCATCCGGAAAGGTGGCAGTTACTATTAAGGAGGGACTGCCGCATACTCTGCCCATTTGCGTATGAATAAATTTTATCTGAAATTCTTGTTGTTATCCCTTCTGGTATGGATTTTCATTTGGATTCTCGGTGCCGGCCGGCTAGCCCAGGCCCAAACTCCCAACTACCTGCATACCGATGGCCATCGCATCCTGGATTCGAATGATAATCAGGTCATATTGACCGGGCTCAACTGGTTCGGCCTCGAGACCGAGAGCTATGCCCCGCATGGTCTGTGGGCGCGCAATCTGGAAAGTATTTTAGACCAGATCGTGGAATTGGGCTTCAACACCATCCGCCTCCCTTACAGTAACCAGCTTTTCGATCCTTCCAGCACTCCGAATGGGATCAATTATGAATTAAATCCGAAGTTGGAGGGTTTGAGCGGTCTCGAGATCATGGATAAAATCATTGCTGGGGCCGGAGAGCGGGGCTTGAAAGTGATCCTTGACCGCCACCGGCCAGACAGCCATGCTCAGTCCGAACTCTGGTATACCTCACAATACAACGAGGAACGCTGGATCGATGATTGGGTCATGCTGGCCGAACGTTATTCCGGTAACGATACTGTGATCGGGATGGATTTACATAATGAACCTCATGGCCAGGCCACCTGGGGTAGCGAAGATCCTGGCACAGACTGGCGTCTGGCGGCTGAGCGCGCCGGCAATGCCATCCTTGAGGTGAATCCAAACTTATTGATCATCGTCCAGGGCGTCGAACAGGTTCAAGGTGACTGGTATTGGTGGGGCGGTAATCTGATCGGCGCCCGCGAGCAGCCTGTGCGCCTCAATGTAACAGACCGCCTGGTATACAGTACCCATGTCTATGGCCCGGGTGTTTACCCCCAACCCTGGTTCTCGGAGCCCAACTTTCCCGAAAACATGCCCGAGATTTGGGACCGCCATTGGGGATACTTGCATAAGGAAGATATTGCTCCAGTCATTGTGGGAGAGTTCGGTGGGCGCTCAGTGGGCGATGATCAGGAGGGCATCTGGCAGCGGGCTCTGGTATCTTATTTACGAGAGAACAACATCAGCTATATCTACTGGACCCTGAATCCCAATTCAGGTGACACCGGGGGCATTCTTTTGGATGACTGGCGTACAGTTGATCCAGACAAGCAAGATTTACTTTCCGGTTACCAGTATCCTCTAATTGGGATTGAACAGATTGGGCCTGAGCCGGCTGCCCGGCTGGCCTCTCCAACGCCGCCGGTGTCCAGAGCCCTGGGTGTGCTTTATCGGAATGCAAATCCCGCCGAAATTTCCCGTGATTCCAAGCCGGAATTTATCATTGCCAATCGGGGCTCGACCCCGGCCAGTTTGGACGCCATCGATCTATTTTACTGGTTCAATGACGACGACGATCAGTCTTTCGTTTTCCATTGCGATTGGGCGGAAATTGGCTGCGCGAATGTCATCGGTGAATTCCAATCCTCCCCAAGTGGCAGCCGCTATTTACGCATCCACTTCCAAAGCGGATTGGAGCCGCTCGCCCCTGGACAGGATACCGGTGAAATAAAGATTCGCTTCAACCGCGCCGATTGGTCCGAATTTCGCCAGGCTGATGACTATAGTTTTTCACCTGCCACCGAATACAGGGATTGGGAACAGGTTGCCCTGGCGGTGAATGGCCAGATTGTTTGGGGCAGCGAACCCGGCTTATCCTCTACTGATTTTCCATCTGATACAGTCACGCCGGTACCTGTGACCCCGATCCGTACCGCACCAGCAATAACGCCTACGCTGGAAGAAACGCAGGCCAGAGAAGAAATATCCTCAGTTCCCACACTGCCCACCACGACGCCAACCTCTCAGACTCACTATCCATATTCTCCACCTGGTCCGGTCTGGGAAATGTGGGCGGTTACGGCTCTGGCCGTTTTTGCCGCCTTCGCTACCGGCTTCCTGATTGCGGCGATCTGGCTGGGACGAAAAAAACGTTGACCGCGTATGATTGAAGATATCCTTTATTACACTATCATCGCCACCTTCACCAGCTTCGCATGGCTGATCCTTACGGGTTATCGCCCCCAGGGCGAAAGCAGGTCTGCCGGCATTTTCCATCTTGCAATCGTTTTGGTGGCAACTGCTCTGATCTTTTTTATCTGGCAGCATAATCTGGGCTTGACAGCCTTATTTTCCTTTGGTTACGCTTCGCTTTGTGTATTGTTGTGGAACCGAAAACCAGATTGGAACAGCCGTGGGCATGCATTCCTGACTGCTTTCGGGATCGTCCAGGTTGTTTTCCTTGGGCGCATTCTGTGGGCCATTCTCTTCGGGGATTTAGCGCCATTGGTAATCCTCGGTTCTCTAGTCTTATTCACTGCGGAGGTCATTGCTGTCCTACTGACCCTATATTTCGCTTTCGAAGTGCTGGATGTGATCAGCCGGATACGCTGGCAGCGTTACTTTCCTCCTCATACCGATCCGAATGAATACTGGCCCAAGGTCTCGATCCACGTCCCAGCCCACGCAGAACCACCTGACATGGTGATTAAGACTCTGGCTGCTCTACGAAACCTGGACTACCCTACGTATGAAGTGATCATGGTAGACGACAACACTGCAGACGACGAGCTCTGGCGACCGGTTGTGGATTTCTGCCACCGCCACGGCATCAAAGTTTTCCACCTGCAAAACTATCCCGGTTTCAAATCAGGTGCCTTGAATTTTGCCCTGGCCCAAACCGCACCGGACGTCGAAGTCATTGCCGTCGTCGATTCGGATTACGTAGTCAAACCCAACTTCCTGCGCGAGACTGTCCCTTACTTTAGCGATCCGCGCGTTGCATTTGTCCAAACCCCGCAAGCCTTTTCCAACCGGGATGACAACCTGTTCGCTCATCATAGCGCCCTGGCGCAGCGCTTTTTCTTTGAGGTCAGCATGCGCTCCCGGAACGAGCAAAACGCCATCATTTTCTGCGGCACCATGGGGCTGATTCGCAAGCGTGTTCTCGATCGGATCGGTGGATGGGACGAGTGGTGCATTACCGAAGATGCGGAAGCCAGCCTGCGTATGCTGCGAAAAGGCTACTTGAGTGTTTATATCAACCAGGTTTACGGCCATGGCCTGCTTCCAACGACTTTCGAAGCCACCAAAAAACAGCGTTTTCGCTGGGCCTTTGGGGGCATGCAGATCCTCAAACGCTACGGAGGGCAGCTGCTTCCCTGGTCTAGATTCGAACGCGGCGAAAAACTCTTTTTCCAACAGCGTGTGCGCTACTTAATGGGTTTGTTGGGCTGGTTGAACGACCTGTTGGTTCTGGTTTTTACTGGTTTTCTGCTCTTGACCACTGCCGGATATATCTATGATTGGCAACTGCCCATCCGCCAGTTGGCTGAATGGTTATTGTTCGTTCCGGTGGTGGCTGTCCTCGCCGGGGTTCTACGTGTTGCGTGGGCTTTGCGCCTTACTACTGGCTGTTCCTGGCGCTCAGGTCTCGGTGCGTTCATGGCTATGTTAGCCCTGAGCTGGACCGTAGCCCAGGCCTGTCTTTCTGCTCTTTGGAACGATAAAGGAACTTTTCTCCGTACACCCAAATATGGTCTCGAATCTGACCTCTCCCGTGCCTTGAAAGCAACGTCCTGGGAGACAGCTCTGGGAATCCTTTTGGTGGCGGCAATCCCTTTGACGCTCAACGCTCGTACGGACCGGGAGGGTATACTCCTGGCAATCCTGCTCGCCTGGCACGCCTTGATTTACCTGTCTGCCCTGCGCTTCGCTCTCATCGAGGCCTTGCCAGTCAAACAAACCGAGAGAGAATCTCAGGAACCAGCCATAATCTGATTAAATGATGCTCCAGGAACTCAAGAAGGATCTATCCCTCTGGATAAACGGATATTCCAAGTCCCCTGTCTTGTTCCGCGTCCAACGCGGATTGTTCCAATTAACGAGACAACAGAAGCTCCTTATCACTCTGGTGGTTATCGGAGCCGGTGTGCGTCTCTACCTGCTGGCGGAAAAAAGCATATGGCTGGACGAAGCCTTCAGTATTACGATCAGCCAGCGCAGCCTGGTGGATATGCTGAGTTTAATCGTCCGAACTGATACCCACCCCCCGCTTTATTATCTGGTGTTAAAAATATGGCTTGTCTTTGGCGAAAGCGAAACGCAGGCGCGACTGCTCTCTACCCTCTTCAGCATCGCTTCTATCCCTTTGATATATTTCGTGGGAGCAAGTTTATACGAGGATGAACGCGTTGGATTGATCGCGGCTATCATCCTGACTTTATCGCCCTTCCAGGTCTGGTATGCTCAAGAAACACGCATGTATGCCATGCTAACTTTCTTTGTGTTGGCTTCGGCATATTTCTTTCTTCGGGCACTGCGTTATGGCGATTGGAGGGATTGGATCGGGTACATTCTAACGACGGTGGTAGCCCTTTATACAGACAACGGCGCAATCTGGTATATCGCCACAATCACCGTTTTCTTCTTGTTATCCTTACGGCGTTATAAAGAGCGGATTGTATATTGGTTTTTAAGCGCGGTTGCCATTGGTCTACTATACCTGCCATGGCTGCCTTTCTTCTTGTCGCAAACTCGTCAGGTAACCGAAGACTTCTGGCTTCCGCCTCCTTCCTTCCAAACTGTTTTGGAAACGTTTCTAGATTTCCAAAGTTTCAACTTTCCTTTTATCGAGCTCAGCCTCGTTTACATGACGATGGTCTTTGTTTGGGCATATATCATTCCCAGGAAAACATGGCAACTCCACCTCACTTCCATGTGGTTTTTCATCCCGCTGTTCATTTCCTTACTGTTCAGCTTGCGCCAGCCCATTTTCCTCAGCCGGAATTTGATCGTTGCCTCTTTGGGTTATTACTTGCTCATCGCCGGAACAATCGGGCAGTTTCACAGCCGAAAGGCTGTGCTGGCACTTTTGCTTCCGCTGGTAATCATGAATACAGTCTCTATCGGTTATAACGCCCGGTATGAGGGGAAAGAAGACTGGCGTACTGTCGCGAGCTTTTTAGCTCAGGAAACCAAGGGGAAGCAAGGCGGCCTGGTGGTTTTCCTCCCCGGTTATGCCGAATTGCCTTTTAACTATTATTTCAAGCCCTATGGTATATCCATTGATACCCAAGGCTACCCGGGTGATGAAATCCTGCTTCACCCCAAACCCAATGAGGTTGAGGACCTGACCGCTTTGATGGAGGGGCTTCCTTATGTATGGCTGATCGTGCGTGATATCGAGACGGCTGACCCGGATTGGACGTTAAAGGCATGGCTGGATACCCACGGCTATGTACGCCAGATGGATCTGGTTAGCGACAGCCTGACTGTCCTCAGCTATTACCGGTGGGATAAGGCACCCATACACCGCTCTCCCAACCGATCCAGGATCGAACCGAAGGTGTTCTTACCGGTTATCTCTCGCGGTCTGGTGGTTCAAACTTACGTTGTCAAGCCGGGAGAGACTCTCCTGGAGATCGCCCTGCGTTTTGACACGACCGTTCAAACTTTAATGGACGCCAACCAGCTTGAGAACCCGCTCAAGATATCCGAAGGTCAGGAGTTGATGGTTCCCTTGAGAGATACGGAGGGTCCTACATCTGAGGATGGACAGCCTTAGCGACCGGCGTGAAATCCCATGATTTCAACGGCCCTAGATCGATTGCCTCAAAATAGCCTGGTGAAGATCGGCGCTGGATACCGGCTGGAAAGCGAGATTAGCCGCGGTCCAATAGCTTCAATCTATCGCGCCATAGCCCCTGGAAATGGCCAGCTGGTTGCAATCAAGGTGTTTCATGCGCGCTACCATGCCGATCCTCGCTTCGCCATCCGGTTCCGAGAACACATGCGCCTCCTGGCGGGATTGTCCCATGCTAATTTGGTTAGAGTCCTCGACTACGGCGTCGAACAAGATCATTATTACATCGTAATGGAATGGGTAGAGGGGATCGATTTGGGGACCTATATCACCGAATATGGCCCGTTGCCCTCCGCTTTGAGCATTCTTATTGTCCGCCAGGTTTGCGCCGCCCTGGATAATATTCACCAGCATGGTCTAATCCATCAAGGAATGAAACCCCAGAACATCCTTCTCACTGCCGAAGGGCATGTCAAGGTAATCGACGTTGGATTGAGCGGGCTGCTTTCTGAGTCAGGATTATCAAAGACAAATGTGATGCTTACAGGCGTGGGATATATCCCTCCTGAACAGGCTCGCGGAAAGAAGATTACTCTGCAGTCTGACATCTATAGTCTGGGAGCTACCCTTTTTGAAATGCTTACCGGGCGACTGCCTTTCGAGTCTAAAGATGCCTGGTCTATGGTCCGCATGCACGCCAGGGAAACGCCGCCATCCCCCAGGCAATTTAACCAGAAGGTGCCGGAAGAGCTGGCGAATATCGTGGCGCGTGCTTTGCAGAAAGATGCCCAGCTCAGATTTCCCAGCGCAGCCGAAATGGACCTTGCCCTTTTCACTCTTGAAAAAGACTTCAGACTGACCTCAATTCAACCCGGTTATTCAGCAGGGCGATCGGCTAAATTCGATTTCATCTCTTGGCTGAAGGGTTTTCTCGAACCCAATACGATAAAAAGCCTGCTCCGGAGTCCTTGGCAGATAGCGGGGAGGACATTGCCTTTCGGCGCTGTTTTGGCTTTTCAGTTTATTCTCGCTTTCTTGATCGCTTTCACGATCTTGTATGCAATGGCCGGTATCCAGGTGCGATGACACACAAAGACGTGTATGGCCAGACCGGATGCAACCGCTGTGGCAGGCTTCAAGAAACGGCAGACTAGGGAGTTATGTGCGCATTGGCGAGCACGGCATCCCAATCCTGGCTACCATATTTACATCGGTAGAGCAACTGGATGGCACTGAGGAGAATAAGGACGATAAACAATTCAGTTGTAGATCGCGGTGGGCTACAATTCTGAGTTGGTTTTGAGAAATTCGATCACCTCGTTCAGGTAAGCAAAGGCCAGGGCAGAAACGGTGTCCGCACCCCCGTAGTAAATCGCGATCCGCCCGCTGGGCTGGTCATAGAGCGCTGCAGATGGAAAAACAACGTTTGGTACATCCCCCACGCACTCGTAAATAGTTTGTGGAGATAGCAAATATGGGCTGCTCCGGTAGATCACTTTCCAGGGATCTTCCAAATCTAACAAGGCAGCTCCAAAGCTGTACACAAAGCCATTGCAGGAGGTCAGCACGCCATGATAAAAGAGGAGCCAGCCTTCAGGAGTTTCGATCGGAATGGGACCTGCACCAACTTTCGTGCTCTGCCAGCCGCCGATGGGTGCCATGACGAAGCGATGTTCTCCCCAGTGGATCAGATCCAAACTGTGGCTCAGGAAGATATCGCCAAAAGAGGTGTGACCGCGATCGCTGGGGCGGCTTAGCAGGATATATTTCCCATTGATCTTACGCGGGAACAACACACCATTGCGGTTATAGGGCAAGAGCGCATTTTCTAGAAAATAGAAATTCACAAAATCGAAGGTATAACCGATGCCTATGGTTGGTCCGTGGTAACCGTTACACCAGGTAATATAGTAACGATCTTCCAGCCAGGTGACGCGAGGGTCATAGCGATGCTCAAAATGAGCCAGTTCAGCATCGTTGCAAATCCACTTGATCGGTTCGTCATCAATCTCCCAATGTATACCGTCCGGGCTGTGCCCGCGGTGCAGGGTCATCTGGCGTTTTTTATTGTCACACCGGAACACTCCGGCGAATCCATCCCGAAAAGCCACTACTGCACTATTAAAGATACTGTTTGATGAGGGGATTAAATTCCGCGGAATGATTGGATTGGCGCTATAGCGCCAGACGATATCTCGGCAGCCTTCAGGCCGGTTTTCCCAGGGGATATTTTTTATGGGGCTTGCGTTGTCTTTTGAGGGTTCTATCTGGTTTGCATTCATGGGTATGTAAGCTGACATGCCGCGAATCTCGAATAAAATTTAAGTAAAAGATATCTGTTGGCTATCCGCTCTGGCTAAAAGCCCATAACCGAAGGGGAACAGCGGTTCTACTTCCTTTCCCGGTGGGGACGGGTGATTGATTGGGACTTGGTCCAACGAGCGCGGCCAATTGTAGGATAACTTTCCCGTGAAGGGCAGGTCACCGAAGAGCACATCTGCTACCCCCTGGCCCTCCGTGCCCGGCAACCAGGCAGCTACCATAGCATCTATCAAGGGGAGCTGGTCGGTGATGATCAGCGGTCGCCCGGAAAGCAGGATCAGCACCAGCCTGCGGCAGTGCAAGCGCATTCGCTCGATAAGCTGGATGTCTTCTACTGGCAGGGTTAAGTCTGCCCGGTCGCCGAAACCCTCTGCGTAGGGCATTTCAGCCAACACGGCAATCCCTACCTCTGCCACTGTATCGGGCAGCTCCCCGAATTGTCCATCAGGATCGTAGATCAAACGAGTTGAAGGGGAAACTGAAGTCCTTACTCCACTCAGGATCGTAGTGCCGGGAGTAATAGCTCCGGATTTACCCAGCCATTCGATCGTCCAGCCGCCGCACTGCAGACCGATATCGTCCGCCGCTCGTCCACCCACCAGGATCGTGGCAGTAGATTTTGACAGAGGCAGGGTTTGTGCCTCGTTTTTCAACAGGACAAGGGACCTGGCGACTGCTTCACGCGCCAGCCACCGGTGCTCAATAGGCCCAACCAGCGATAGATGACCCGGATCGGGGAGCGGCCTCTCAAATAGCCCGGCTTTGACCTTTACGCTCAGGATGCGACGCACAGCATCGTCGATGCGCTCCATTAGGATATCTCCATTTTCAACCGCTCGTTTCAGGTACGAAATGAAGCGCTCATAATCTTGTGGCACCATACTCATATCGACGCCGGCGTTGACGGCAGCCACAACCGCCTGGTAATAATCACCTGAAACCTGGTCGATCCCGCCCCAATCGGAGACTACGAAGCCGCTAAAGCCTAACTCGCCCTTGAGGACCTCGGTCAGCAGGTAATGGTGGGCGTGTAGCTTGACGCCGTTCCAGCTGGAGAAGGAAGCCATGACCACCTGCGCTCCGGCCTGGACGGCAGCAATGTAGGGTGCCAGGTGGACTGCCCTTAGTGTGGCTTCATCCAGGCGGGTATCCCCCTGGTCGATCTTAAATTCAAACAGGTTCTCTGGACCTGCGAAGGAGGATCCCGGAGGGATTGGGAACAACCTGCGAGAGCTACCCCAGATTGTGCCTCCATCCCCGAGATAATGCTTGGGGGTCGCTAAAACGGAAAGCGGATCGCTCAATCTCTCGCCTTGCAGGCCTTGGATGTAAGCCATTGCGAGCCTGGTCACTAGATGGCTATCCTGGCCATACCCCTCATACGTTCTGCCCCAGCGGATATCCTGTGGGACAGCTACCGTTGGAGCGAAATTCCAGTAGATGCCGGTGGCAGCCAGCTCTTCCGCGGTAGCACGCCCGATGCGGTACACCAAATCGGAATCGCACGCAGCACCCAAACCGATGTTATGGGGGTACATCACCGCGCCGAACAGGTTATTATGCCCGTGCACCGCGTCCACACCGTACAGGAGAGGAATCCTCAGGCGAGTGCTTAAAGCAGCTTCCTGAAATTCGCTTACCATCCTTGCCCACCCGGCCGGAGTGTTATTCGCTGGGTAACCGCCCCCGCCGCTGAGGACCGATCCGATGAAGAACTGCTTCACTGCCTCAGGGGTCAGGCTGTTTTTTTCCACCTGGGTCATTTGGCCGATCTTCTCTTCCAGGGTCATGCGGGTGAGCAGCTCTGCGACGCGCTCAGGTATTGCCATGGTCACCCTCCTTCGTAGTGGATACAGGCCACGTAATGGTCGTCCTGGATTTCTGTCAGTTTGGGCGTGTAACTGGCGCACAATTTTTCCGCCACCGGGCACCGGTCCTTATAGACGCAGCCGCCGGTAGATGCAGGCTGGGTTGCACTCAGCTCAGCCTGTGCCTTTTCCCATTTTTTATCCAGGCGCGGCACAGAGGCTAGCAGCATCTTGGTGTAGGGATGCAGCGGGTTTTCGAAGATCTTCCCGGTCGCGCCCATCTCCGCAACATAACCGCGGTAGAGGATCACAGCCTGGTCGCTGATATAGTTCGCTAGCGAGAGATCGTGGGTTATAAAAAGAATGGAGAGACCGCGGTATTTCAGGTCCGCCAGCAAGTCGAGCACCTCAATGCGCGTAGAGGCATCCAGCATGCTGATGATCTCATCTGCCACCAGGACCTGGATGTCCAGCAGCAAGGCACGGGCGATTAGAAAACGCTGCAGCTGCCCACCGCTGAGCTGGTGGGGGTATTTATTCAACACGGAGTCCGGGTGTAAACCGACGGATTCGATCGCGGTGATTACCTTACCCCTCCATTCATCTTCTTTCATCTCTGGGTAAAACTCGCTATGCAAGATTTCGAAAATCCGGTCGGATTTGAAGATCGGGTTATAGGAGCTGAATGGGTCTTGAAAGACTCCCTGTACCTTGCGATAATACACTTTCAGCTCACCCTTACCAATGGTCGTAATGTCCAAGTCATCGAGCCAGATTCTGCCAGAGCTGATCGAGAGCAAGCGCAGGATCATTTTCCCGATCGTGCTTTTTCCACTGCCACTTTCTCCAATCAAGGAGACAATTTCCCCATCTTTTATATCGAAACTGACCTCGTTGACAGCGTGCAGCTCTTTCCCCCCGAAAGTCCCGACTTTATATACTTTTGAAACCTTTTCCAGTCTAAGCATCGCCTTCGAGCTCCTTCCAGCACGCCACGGAATGGCCTCTGGCGACTTCGATGAAGGGAGGCTCTTCGGAGCATTTCTCGAAGGCAAACGGGCAACGTTCTTTGAACCGGCACCCGCTGGGAGGATTGATCAACGGAGGTGGATTTCCCGGAATGCCAAGTAATCTTTTATCCGTATATCTCACTCCCACTTCCGGCAAGGATGAGATCAGCAATTGGGTATAAGGATGGCGAGGGGATTTTATGATCACATCTGTAGAGGCTTTTTCCGCCAGTTTTCCCGCATACATCACCAGGATGCTGTCGGCAATCTGGTACAAGATTGAAATATCGTGCGTGATCACGATCATGCTTTTTACAATTTCCCGGTCTCGGAATTCAACCAGCATCTCCGCCACGGCTTTTTGGGAAGCTACATCGAGGGCTGAGGTGATCTCATCGGCGATCAGCAATGATGGATCCAGTAAAGTAGAGAGCACCATGACCATGCGCTGCTTCATGCCGCCGGAAAGCTCGATCGGGTACATATCAAGCACGTCGTGAGATAGTTTAACCAGATCGAGTCGCCGCTTCAGCTCAGTCAGCTTATTCTTATAACTTACATCGCGAGATTCGAGAAGTTCCGCTGCCATCCTCCCGATTTTTCGAGTTGGGTTCATTGCGTTCATTGCGTATTGCGGGACGATTGAAATATCTCGGAACCTGAAATCGTTCATTCGATCCATATCCCACACCGGGAGGTTTTCTTGATCGAGCAGCACGCGTCCCTCGACGTAACGCATCGGCAGCTTCAAGAAGATCAGGCTGTGACCCAAGGTGGTTTTACCGCAGCCCGATTCACCCGCTAACCCCATAATTTCCCGATCGTCGATATTGAAAGTTACCCCATCCAATGCCCTGACATCCCCATGCAAGGTCTGATAATAGACGGTGAGGTTCTCTACCTGTAAACTCATGCTTTCACATCTCCCTCAATTTGGGGTTGAAGACCTCATCGAGACCGACATTCATTACATATAGGGAACCGACGATAGCCGTGATCGCAATACCAGGCGGGATGAACCACCACCAGATCCCCAAGATCAGTGCACCCCACAACACGGCATTATTCATCATCAATCCCAAGGACATGGCTTCCGTTGGCCCCAGGCCGATGAAATCCAGCGTTGCAGCAATCAGAACCGCCCCGCCGAACTGCAGGATGAACACCAGCAGCAGGTAAGACATCATGTTGGGGGCGATCTCTCCGAAGATGACCTTCAGCGATCTCATGCCGCTCAACCTGGCCAGGTCTACGAATTCACGCGTGCGTAAAGAAAACGTCTGAGCGCGAATCGCTCTGGCAGCCCAGGGCCAGGTTGTGCAACCGATGAAGATGCTCTCTATCAGTAATCCCCGGACTTCTAGATAGGCAACGATAATCAGGAGAACAGCCAACGTCGGGATGACCAGCACAATGTTAGTAAACATGTTGAGGATTTCATCCACGATTCCGCCCCGGTAACCAGCTGTAAAGCCAACCAGAATGCCGATCAGCGTTCCAAGCCCTCCGCCGATGATCCCTACCAGGAATGAAGCTTTCAAACCGTAGACGAATTGTGTGAAAACATCCTGTCCGAAGGTCGTGGTGCCAAACCAGTATTCGGAGGATGGTGGAACAGCAGCCGGCCCGATGTAGTCCAGGGGTTCATAGTCTGTAAGCAGCGGGCCGATAAAAGTAAGGGTGATAAAAAACAGCAGGATAACCAGGCCGATTTTCAGCTTATTATTCCCTAAAGCAAAATAAAGGAATTCATTTTTCTTCTTTGGCGTTTTCATTATTTATTCACCTTGCATACCGGTGCGTGTCCGTGGATCGACGAATACATACACAATATCAATAATGAAATTAGCAAGCAAGACGCCTAGAATGATGAACAAGAAGCAACCTTGCAGCAGGAAATAATCCCTGGTATTGATCGCCTGTAGGATCAGGTAGCCGATTCCAGGATAAGAGAACACCACCTCTGTTACCAGCGCGCCGGCAACGATAACACCCAATGACAGCGCCAGCCCGGTGAGCTGTGGAAGTGCTGCATTCCTGAAAGCGTATTTTCTGACCAGGTTCCGGGGAGCACCCAAGGCTTCCAGGTAGTGCGAGTAATCTGCCTCCAGCTCGTAAATGATCATGTTCCGCATACCAATTGCCCAGCCGCCAAACATCACCAGGAAGAGTGAGATGAAGGGCAGAAACCAATGCAAGAACAGGCTCCCAACAAACGGCCATGAAAAAGAAGGGGACATGGCATAGCTATAACCGCCGGAAATTGGAAAAATCCGGAACACAATTCCAAACAACCAGGCCAGCAGCATTGCGAGCCACATGTAGGGAGTCGCCGTCAGGATGTAACCAACCGGTAAAATCGTGTTGTCCAGCCGTTTAGAGCGTGCTGCATAAGCGCCAAACCAGTTGCCTGCAATCCAGCTCAGCAGGATCGCCGGAAGGAGAAGCAGTATGTCAAAAACCACTGCCCTCATGATGACCTTTGTCACCGGAAGTGGGAACACATACACGCTGATGCCCAGGTCGCCATGAAAGAGGGCGCTCCAGAAATTGAGGTATTGTTGCCAGACAGGCACGTCCAGGCCGAAGACTTTTGTGTAATAGTCATGCATCAGCTCAGTTGCTTCGGCGAAGGAACCGGCCCTTGCCATCAATGTGTCAACAGGATCCCCAGGCATAAAGCGCGGGATCATCCAGTCGATGCTTACAGCAACGAAAAACGTCAGGATATAGAGGAGCAGTTTTCTTGTGAAATAGCGTTTCACACGACCTCCTTCTCAACAAGACCCTAAAGGTGTTCCAGGCCTTTAGGGTCTTGGAGTGATTCGGACGCTCATCATCGCCCCTCGGTTTCTATTCCCAAATCGAGGGGCGATGATTGATTTTACTACTAGGGCTGCTCGACCGGCAGCAAGTCCGTGAGCATGCGGATTGCCGTCATGTTCCAGTAGCCGCGCCAACTGACAGGCGTCC
>DATDRQ010000194.1:0-6478 GCA_035291645.1 Anaerolineales bacterium | reverse complement strand
GGCCTGGGCATCGAAGTGTTGACCTCCCAGGTGCAGAAGATCATGGGCATTCACGTCGAAGCCGACCGCTGGCTGGTCGAGGTCTGGGACATGATCCGCAGTATCCCGCAGGCGAACGTCTACAGCGTGATGATCGGCGTGGGCGCGTTCGTCTTGATCCGCCTGCTGAAACGCCGTGCGCCGAAAATCCCCGGCGCGCTGGTGGCGCTGGTCCTGGCCACGCTGCTGGCGGCGGTTTTTGGGCTGGACCAGCTCGGCGTGAGCCTGCTGGGGGCGATTCCCTCCGGACTGCCGTCCTTCCATCTCCCGCAAATCGGGCTGTCTGACTATGTGAATTTGCTCCCGGTTGCCCTGGCAGTGGTCGGAATCACCATGGCTGAAGGGCTGTTGCTGGTGCGCAAGTACGCCGGCAAGTACGACGACACGGTGGACTCCAACATGGAACTGTTCGCGCTGGGCGCGGCCGGCCTGGCTGCGGGACTGACCGGAGGCCTGGTGGTCGGGTCGAGCGCCTCGCGTACGGCGGCGATGGATAGCGCCGGCATGCGTTCGCAGATACCAAGCCTGGTTGGCGCGGTCGTCGTGGCGCTGGTGCTGATGTTCCTGACAGGCTGGCTGGCGCTTATCCCGAATGCCGTGCTGGCCGGCATTGTCGCTAACGCGGTGCTGGCGTTGATCGATGTGGACGGGCTGCGCATCCTGTATCAGCAGCGCCGCTCCGAGTTCTGGATCGCGGGGGTCTGCATGGCGAGTGTCCTGGCGCTGGGCCCGCTACAGGCCGTGATTATCGCCTTCCTGCTTTCGACGATCGACGTGGTAAGGCGGGCCGCTAACCCGCAAACGAGCGTGATGGTCCCGCTACCCGACGGGCATGGTTTATATCCCAGGCGAGATCTGGCGAACACCATGACGATGCCGGGCCTGATCCTGTTTCGTTTTGGGGCGGAACTCTTCTTCGCCAATGCGCATATCTTTGAAGAGCGCGCCAGGTACGCGGTCGAGAACGCGGGCAGGCCGGTGAAGTGGTTCGTGCTGGACGCAGAGGCAGTGAGCGACATCGACATAACAGGGGCAGAAGCTTTGGAGCAGGTTCTCAAGTTCCTGGGCCAGCGCGAGATCGTGTTCGCATTGGCACGCGCCGGGCCGCCTATCCCGCAGTTGCTGGAGCGTTACCAGCTGACGGAAAAAATCAGCCAGGAGCGATGCTATGCCAGCAATCGGGAGGCGGTGCAGGCTTTCCTGCACGAGACCGGTCAGGACCAACCCGATGATCTGGCGCAGAGTTCGTTTTAATACCGCGAACGGCGAAGTTAATCTGAAACCATAAAGATTCAAAAGCAAAGAGCCTTCTGAAGATTCATAAGGAGGAACCTATGGGCACAGTAATCGGAGATATTCTACCGCTTGCCATCGGCGTGGCGCTCAGCCCGGTGCCGATCATCGCCGTGATCTTGATGCTGTTCAGCAAGAAGGCGCGCAGTACGAGTCTCGGCTTTTTGCTCGGCTGGATTCTGGGCCTCGTCGTCGTGGGGACCATCGTCGTGCTCATCGCCAATCCCGCCCAACAATCCACCGGGGGTGAATCTTCTCCCCTGGCTGCCGTCTTGCGCCTCCTGCTTGGACTGTTGTTTCTCTTTCTCGCCTATCGCAACTGGAAAAAGCGTCCCCAGCCCGGCGAGCAGGCCGAAATGCCCAGGTGGATGAGCGGGATTGATTCCATGACGGCGGGCAAGGCGGTGGGTTTGGGTGCGCTGCTTTCGGGAGTCAACCCGAAAAACCTTGCTCTGACGCTTGCAGCCGGCGTCGCCATCGCGGCGGCAGGGCTGGGGTCGACGCAGACTGTGGTTGCGCTCGCCGTCTTTATTGTGCTCGCCAGCGTGTCGGTTGCTGCGCCGGTGATTTTATATCTGGCGCTGGGCGACAAAGCCGCGGGTACGCTCAACACCTGGAAGGCGTGGCTGACGCAAAACAACGCCACGGTGATGACGGTCCTGTTTATCGTGTTTGGCATGGTGCTGTTGGGCAAGGGCCTGGGCGCTTTGATCGGCGGATAAATCCCCGTCACCATATCGTCCCGGCAGTTGCAGGCGACACTCAAATATGGCGCAGCTGCAATCGAGAGGCAATCCGATTAAATTGATAAGGAGCAAACCTCATGTTAAAAATCTACCTAACCACCTTGATCATGCTGCTGGCGCTGGTCCTGGTGAGCGCCTGCGCTGGCCCCGCCCAGCAGACCGAAGCGCCGGCCGCGCCTGCCACGACCGAGCCGGCCCAGATCGCCAACCCCGCCTCCCAGAACTGCATTGATGTAGGCGGCACGCTCGCGATCCAGGAGCGGGGCGACGGGGGGCAGTACGGCGTCTGCTACTTCGAGGACAGCCGCCAGTGCGAGGAATGGGCGCTGCTGCGCGGGGAGTGCCCGGTTGGCGGCTTGAAAGTCACCGGTTATATAACCTTTGCGGCCCAGTACTGCGTCATCACCGGGGGAACGTATGCCATCACCGGCAACAACGGCCAGGACGACGAACAAGGCACCTGCACTTTCCCGAATGGCTCAGTCTGCGACGTGTGGGATTACTGGAACGGGGTGTGCGATCCAAATACCGCGCCGACGGCCGCCGCAGGATTGACCATCCAGCCGTTGTCCATGGAGGTCTGCGACGGGCAAGCCCAGGCCATGTCTCACTTCCTGGATGATCTGATCCCCACCCAGTCCGAAGAGCCCCTCGACGATTTCGCCAATAACGCCTCCGGCACCGGCTGCCAGGCGACGATCACGGGCACCGGCGTGCAGTTTGAGAGCCCGGCTGCTGTGGTGGACGAGCTGGGCAATATGTTAGAAGAGCAGGGCTGGACGCAGGACCCGCAGCTCGTCGCCGACGGCCCAACGGGCACCTCTGCGGGCTACCGCAAAGGCGACCAGATCTGCTGGGCCGGCGCTCAGTGGGAGCCGGACGAATCCGCCAACTGCCCGCAGGACCAACCGGTCTCGGCCTGCCAGGTGACGCCGGAGCAGCAGCTCTATACTGTGACCCTCAACTGCGGGGTAGAGCTCGCGGAAGGACAGGCCACCGCGGAGGTGGCAGCGGAGCAAATCGTGTTTGACTCGACCCGCGGCGGAAGCGGTTACCGCGATCTGTTCCTTATGAACAGCGATGGCTCCGGCGTTACCCGCCTGACCGAAGGCGATTCAAACAGCTTCGCCGGGCCCTGGTCGCCAGACGGGCAGCGCATCGTGTACACGGCCTACGGACTGACCAACAGCTATATCGCGGTAATCAATGCCGATGGCAGCGGTCAGACCGTACTCGACCAGGTGGAGGGGTCGGATGAAGGCTTCCCGGCCTGGTCGCCGGACGGGACGCGCATCGCCTTCACCTCCCGCCGAGACGGCAACAATGAAATCTACGTCATGAACGCGGATGGCTCGAACCAGATGCGCCTGACGAACAGCCAGAGAGACGATTTCGCCCCCAGCTGGTCGCCGGATGGGGCGCAGATCGCCTTCGTCTCCGACCGAGATCAGGCGCTGGGCGTCTACGATATCTACATCATGAATACCGACGGCTCCGGTGTGAGCAGGTTGACCGCTGACGAGGCGATCGATTACACCCCGGCCTGGTCCCCGGATGGCGCCCAGATCGCCTTCCGCTCCGCCGAGGGAGGCCAATCGGACATCTACGTGATCAATCTCGACGGGAGTGGGCGGCGCAACCTGACCAACAGCCCCTCCAACGAGTGGTCGCCGGCCTGGTCGCCGGATGGGATGCAGATCGCCTTCCAGACCGACCGGGACGGCAACTGGGAGGTCTACATGATGGGATTGGATGGGAGCGGGCTGGTGAACCTGACGAACGACCCGGCCGACGACCAGCTGCCATTCTGGCAGCCGTAAGATGCTGTAAGGTGCCAGATGCTGCAGGTGACCATTTTAGGGTTGCTCTGCACACCAGGGATAAAGATAATCCTCCCCTTAGGTTGGGGAGGATTTTTATTATGCTTGTGCCCCCAAGGGGAATCGAACCCCTGTTTTGGCCTTGAGAGGGCCACGTCCTGGGCCCCTAGACGATGGGGGCAGAGCGACGAAATTCTACCACGCATCCGCCTGCGCCGTCAATCACTTTCCTTCTTGCTCCAGCACGAGCTTCGTTTCTGGCGCCCGGTCTTTCCGTCAATGCTATAATACCTGCGTCGCTATTCTTGTAGCCCAAGGCTCGGCAAATCATGGTCAATCGCTTTCCTGATTGGTTCCGGCGCCCCAACCGATTATTACACCCAGGATGAAAGCCGGAACGCAATCCGGCATGCAGAGGCGATCCTTGAGTTCTGTCGTTATCAAATCGATCGATCGTGACCGGGTCAGCCAGACGGTCGCGGATCACGTCGCCCGTTTACGCCAACGACATCCGGAAATCGAGCGCGTGATCTGGTTCGGCTCCTGGGTGAATGGCCTGCCCACCCCAGGCAGTGACGTCGACTTGTGCCTGATCCTCTCCTCGTCCAAAAAATCCCCACGCGAACGTTTCACTGACTATCTGCCGCTCTGCTTCCCGGTGGGTGTCGATCTTTTTACATATACCCGCAGCGAGTTCGACCGGTTAAGCCGTTCTTCTCCCGGCTTGCATCAGGCCATCCTTTCGGGGATAGATATCTAACAAAGGAGGCTTGCATGTACGATCGGAAGAAACTCGACGAACTCCGCCAGGCCCTGGAGAAATGGGAGGAGACCAGCCTCCAGCAGAGCCTGGCGCGCCTGCCCGAACGCGAACAGCGCTTCATTACCACTTCCTCCGAGCCGGTCGAGCACCTCTACACCCCGCTGGACGTCGCCGATCTGGATTACCAGCAGGATCTGGGCCTGCCGGGGGAATATCCCTTCACCCGCGGCGTGCACCCCACACTGCACCGCAGCCGCCTGTGGACCATGCGCATGTTCGCCGGTTTCGGCACCGCCGAGGAGACCAACGCCCGCTTCAAATATTTGCTCGACCAGGGCCAGACCGGCCTCTCAATCGCCTTCGACCTGCCCACCCTGATGGGGCTGGATACCGACGCTTCCGAATCGCTGGGGGAGTTCGGCAAGTGTGGCGTGGCGGTCTCCTCGCTGAAGGACATGGAGATCCTGCTCGCCGGCATCCCTCTGGAAAAAGTCTCCACCAGCATGACGATCAATTCGCCGGCTGCCATCATCTGGGCCATGTACATCGCCGCCGCGGAGAAGCAAGGCGTCCGCCCGGAGCAGCTGCGCGGTACCCTGCAGAACGACATCCTCAAGGAGTACATCGCCCAAAAAGAGTACATCTTCCCGCCGGAGCCTTCCATGCGCCTGGTGGTGGATACGATCGAGTTCGGTACACGCTCCGTTCCTCAATGGAACACGATCAGCATTTCCGGCTACCACATCCGCGAGGCCGGTTCCACCGCCGCCCAGGAGCTGGCCTTCACCCTGGCGGATGGCATGGAGTACGTACGCTGGGGGATGGCACGCGGCCTGGACGTGGACGAGTTCGCCCCGCGCCTGTCCTTCTTCTTCAACGCTCACAACGATTTCTTCGAGGAGATCGCCAAGTACCGCGCCGCCCGGCGCATCTGGGCGCGTGAGATGCGCGCTACCTTCGGGGCAAAAGACCCGCGTGCCTGGCTGATGCGCTTCCACACCCAGACCGCCGGGGTCTCCCTGACCGCCCAGCAGCCCGAGAACAACATCGTGCGCGTCGCCATCCAGGCCCTGGCAGCCGTGCTGGGCGGAACGCAGTCCCTGCACACCAACAGCATGGACGAGGCCCTGGCGCTGCCCTCCGAGCACGCCGTCACCATCGCCCTGCGCACCCAGCAGATCCTGGCCGAGGAATCCGGGGTTGCCCATACCGTGGACCCGCTGGGCGGTTCCTTTTTCGTCGAGAACCAGACCAACCGTATGGAGACCCAGGCCTACGATTACTTCCGCCGCATCGAAGAATTGGGCGGGGTACTGCCCGCCATCGACAGGGGCTTCTTCCAGAGCGAGATCTCCGACGCCGCCTACCGCTACCAGCGCGAGATCGACGAGGACGTGCGCCGTATCGTAGGCGTGAATGCCTACAACGATCGCAAGCCGTACGAGATCCCCATCTTGAAGATGGACCCGCAGGGGTATAAGCGCCAGGTGGACCGCCTGGAAGCCTTAAGGCGCGAGCGGGATAACGGGCGCGCCGGGCAGGCCCTGGATCGCCTGCGCATCGCCTGCCAGGGCACTGAGAACAGCATGCCCTATATCCTGGAGGCGGTGCGCGCCTACGCCACGCTGGGGGAGATCGTCGGCGTCATGAAGGAAGTCTTCGGCGTTTACGCGGAGCCGACCTGGATTTGAAATTCGGAGTACAATAACCCCCGAATTTCAATCGGCGAGGTGAATTTTATGGCGAACATTCAAAGAAAGAGCGGCGTCATCGCCATCTTGACCGGCGGCGGCGATGTTCCGGGATTGAACCCTGCC
>DATDRQ010000193.1:0-2984 GCA_035291645.1 Anaerolineales bacterium | reverse complement strand
GAGCCGCCGCTCAGGCTGCCCGCCGTTTCAGCGGTTCGCGCCTGAGCGGGCGGTTCAGCGGCAACGATTTCCCGGTGACGCACAGCCGGGCGGCGGAGCCGGTCGACGCAGGCAGCTGGCGGCTGGCGGTGGAGGGCGCCGTCCGGCAGCCCCTGGCATTCTCCCATGCAGATCTGTTCGCGCTCTCCGGCGCCGGGCAGGAGGCAACCCTGGACTGCACGCTGGGCTGGTACACGGTGCAGAGCTGGTATGGCGTATCTTTAAAGGAGTTGCTCGCCAAGGCGGGAGCCGATCCAGGGGCGTTTGCCGTGAAGTTCCAATCGGTGACCGGCTATGCCCACATCCTGCCGATGGCGGAGGCCGGGCAGGTCTTATTGGCGACGCACGTGGGGGAGGAGGTGCTGGAGCACGCCCACGGCTTCCCGCTGCGGGCGGTCGTCCCAACCCGGCGAGGCTGGTTCTGGGTCAAGTGGCTGGAACGGATCGAAGTGATCGCAATCTGAGGGGTTGGAAAGTTAGAACGTTCAAAGGTTCGAACGATTGAACGCTCAATGTCCCCATTACCGCCCTCAAGAAAGAAAAAATCTCTTAGCGTCTTTCACTCCCTTTGCACCTTAGCGTTAGATTTATTTTTTCAATCCAGATCCCAGGCGGCGATTTCTTCGACCCGGACGCTGAAATCCTCGGTCTCGTCCGAACCGACGAACACGCCGAACTTGCCCTCTTCACTCGAGGCGTCCTCGAGCTCCTGTAACAACTTGCCATTGCCGTACAGCGCCAGTCTTTCGCCGTCGGCATACAAACCCAGGCGGTTAACGGCTTCCGGCCCGGCGCGCAGGTGCTCGCTTTCGGTCCAGTCGATCAGGGTAGCGAACTTCTCGCCGTCCCAATAACGCAGTGAGTAGCGTCCGTCACACGAGACCCCGAAAAGATAATTGGCATAACCTTTACTGGTTTTTACGGCGCGCGCCACCAGCCCGTAGCGGTCCAGCCCGGAACACTGCCGCGGCTCGGCGATCATCTCCAGGTAGAAATCCTGCTGGGCAGGCCAGCTGAGCATCCAACCATCCCACCCATCCGGGTCGAAGGCGGTCATGACCAGCCGGCGGTTGCCGATTTCGAACGAGACGTGATCGTCGGTATAGAGCGGCCAGTTGGCGGAAGTCCTGAAGGTATCCGAAAAGTCGGGGTCTCCCAGGGTCAGCTTCGGGTCGCCGGGGGTATCGGTCGGCGTGGGCGAAGCGCCGGGCAGGATCGTGGAGGTAGCCGTCGCGGTCGGCGTCGGGCTGCCGTCCGGCTGCGTGGCGGTGGGCGTGTCAGCAAGGGTGGGCGCGCCCGGAGTCCCGGAGCCTGTAATCCCGCCCGGGGTCGGCAGGGCGCTCGTCTCCTGCGGGGGAGGCGGCGTCAGGGTCTGAGCGACCTGGGTCAGCTGGGCCATGATGGTCTGGGCTGCGGCGGTATAGGCGGCGGCAGCTTCCTGCGGCGAGGTGGTGGGTGCCGCCGGCGCCGGCAGGCTGCAGGCAACCAGGAAAAAAGTAAGGCTGGGGATCCACAGGAACAGGCAGGTTTTTCTCATCGGTGCACATACCTCGATCGTCAAATTTCAACTTGTCCACAGCCAGCGGGGCCAGCCGGCTGCATCTGACCCCATCTGACTTTCCCCCGTTCATAATTATAAAACGAGTTATGGGCCTGGTTTGTTCCGACCCAACCAGTCCGGGTTTAACGGGTCAGACCTTGCCAGGAGCTGCGCTTCCATGGATAATTGGGAAACGCCGGGACCAGCGAGCGCTGGCTGGCAGGAAGCAGGAGCCAGTGATGAAGACACCCAAAAAACCACCTGTAACGACCAGCCAACAGAACGGCAAGCACGCAGCTGCCCCGCCATCGATCCGGGTCTCGGGCAGCCACCGGCAGATCGGTCAGCAGATCGGAGAGGCCTGCTGCCAGCAGGTCTGCCACAGCCTCGAGAGTGCGCGCGACCTGATCGCGAGCGTCCGGGGCGAACTGCAGATCGATTGGGTGGGGGCGCGCATCCAATCGCGCAAATATATCCCCTTCGTCCAGGAGCGCTACCCGCAGTACCTGGAAGAGCTGACCGGGATAGCCGAAGGGGCGGACGTGGAGTTCGACGACCTGGCGGTGCTCAACGTGATGGAAGCGGTGACGATGGATGCGCTGCACCTGACCAAGTGCACCACGATGGCAGTCAACGAGGAGCGCACCGTGGACGGGCACGTGCTGATCGCCCACAACGAGGATTGGGTGCCTGAGGACGAGGCGGACGTCTACGTGGTGCAGGCCGTCCCCGACGATGAACCGCCTTTTATTGCCATGACTTACGGGGGGCTGCTGCCGAACATCGGCTTCAACGCCCTGGGGATCGCCCAGTGCTGCGACTCGGTTTACCCGAACGACTCGCGCATCGGCATCCCGCGCGTGTTCGCCTCCCGGGCGGTGCTGGCGGCGCGCACGCCGGCGGAGGCGATCAGCCACATGCTCGTGCCGCACCGGGCGGCGGGCTACAACCACCTGCTGGCGCATGAGAGCGGGGAACTGTACAACGTGGAAGTCTCGGCGCGGCGCTTCGCCATCCTGTACGGCGAGGATGGCTTCCTGGTGCACACCAACCACTACCTGGACTGGCAGATGCAGGAGATCGAGAACGATCCGGACGAGCTGATCGACACGCGCATCCGCTACTTCCGGGCGCTGCGCCTGCTCAAAAACACCGCGCTGCACACCGTGAAATCGTTGCAGGCCATCCAGCGCGACCACATCAACCACCCCAATTCGATCTGCAACCACGCCATCGACGACCTGGTGCCCCTCGACCGGGAAAAGACGATTAACGCCCTGGTGATGGACCTGACGGCGCGCGTCCTGTACCTGGCCTGGGGCAATCCCTGCGTGAACCAGTACCACACCTATTACATGGACAATTAAACCGGGAGAGAAGCCCGGAGGGGATTAGCCGCGGCTGT
>DATDRQ010000192.1:0-3987 GCA_035291645.1 Anaerolineales bacterium | reverse complement strand
CATTGCTCGACCTCGAAAAGATCGAATCGGGGAAGATGGAGTGGCAATTCAGGCCTTTATCCGTTTCAGAAGTCATCAAGCAGGCTACCGCGGCGACGGCGGCCTTATTCGAGGGGAAGAACCTTTCCCTTGTGGTGGAGTCATCCGACGAACTCCCCCCAGTGTTGGGTGACCAGGATAAACTGATGCAGGTGGTGATCAATCTGATCTCGAACGCGGTTAAATTCACGAAGTCGGGCAAGGTTACGATCCGGTCGGCGCAGGAGGGGGGGGATGTAACTATCCATATCACTGATCAGGGCATTGGGATCGCCGCAGCCGATCAGGTGCGGCTGTTCGAAAAGTTTACCCAGGTCGGCGACCCGCTAACCGAAAAACCCCAGGGGACCGGGTTGGGATTGGCGATCAGCAAGGAGATCGTCGCCCGCCATGGCGGGCGGATCTGGGTGGAGAGCATAGAGGGTAAAGGGAGCACTTTTTCGTTTTCTTTACCAATTTTCAGGAAAGAATCCCGGGAAGGTGCAGCCAGGGTGCAGGCAGCACCAGAAGGACATCCCCAATCAGTTTAAATCAACGGAGGCAGCCAGGTGGCAGTTTCAACACCCAAGAAGATCTTAATCGTGGACGACGAAGCCTATATCCGACTGCTGATCGAGCAGACTTTGGAGGACCTCGATGAGAACCTGGTCGAGCTGATCCAGGCGGAAAATGGACAGGATGCGCTCAGCCTGGTCAAACAGGAAAGACCACGGCTCGTATTTCTGGACCTGATGATGCCGCGAATGAACGGCTTCGATGTTTGCCGGGTGATTAAACACGAATGGAAGATGGATGATGTATACGTCGTGATCCTCACCGCCAAGGGCCAGGAATACGACCGGCAAGTCAGCGCGGAGGCAGGCGCGAACCGGTACATGACCAAACCATTCGACCCGGATGAACTGCTGGACCTGGCAAAAGAAATCCTTGCAGCGTGATTGAATGGCATCCGTAAGTATAAAAAAACTACTCGGTAAAGATGGCAGCCTGGCTGTAAGCAACCTGCTTACCCAAATCGAGGAGCCAATCGAGATCCTGGATGCTGAGGGCAATCTGCTGTTCGGTGGAACTCGCACGTCTGCCGAGGGGAGCGGCGATCGAATTCCGCTCATGTCCGACGGTATGCTGGTCGGGTGGGTGGTCGGAGAGAAGGATTCGGCAGGGAGAACTAACGTTGCGGAGTTGCTGGCTTTCCTGTTAAAGAACGAAGCCGAAAAGAAGTCGCTGGCTGCGGAGGTGCTGGATCGCTACCGGGAGCTGCACCTGCTCTACCGGCTTTCGGAGAAGCTGAGCTCCTCGCTCCAGCCGGAGGTCATCGCCAGCATGGCGCTGGGCGATGTCTGCCAGATGATCCAGGTCGTCGGCGGTATGATCATTTTAGATCGAACCCGGGGTAAGGAGCGCAAGTTGATCGCCGCCTGCGGAAATCCGTTTACGCTAAAAATGGACCTGCCGCTCGCAGAAAATATTCTCAAGCGCGTCACGAAGACCGGGATCGCCGAAATCGCCAACGACGTCAATGGGAGTGATTATTTTGAGGGTACAGGCAGCCAGGAGGTTTCGCTGCTATGCGCGCCGCTCAAGACAGAAAAGCGGGTCTCTGGAGTCATCATCCTGGTTAACGATCCTTCGAAACCCTTCACGGCTGGAGAACTGAAGCTGGTAAGCGCTATCGCCATGCAAACGGCGCCGGCGATCGAGATCGCTTATCTCCACCAGTTGGAGTTGGAAAAAGAGCGGATGGATATGGACCTCAAAATGGCTCACCAGGTCCAATCCGGCCTGCTGCCGCGCAACATGCCGGTAATGGAAGGATGGAAAGTGGCGGCGCATTGGCAGCCAGCCCGGGAGGTGAGCGGGGATTTCTACGAGTTCATCGAATTCCCCCACGGCAAATACGGTTTTGCCATTGCAGATGTGACCGATAAAGGCATGCCGGCGGCATTGGTGATGGCGAACACGCGCAGCGTCCTGAGGGCGGTAGCAGCGGTCGCCGGTCGATCCAAGAACCTGTCGCCTGGTCGCCTGCTCTCCCGGGCAAATAATGTGCTGTGCCAGGATATGCCCATGAATATGTTCACGACCTGTTTCCTGGTAGTGCTGGAACCGGCGAGCGGCAGAATCGTATACGCCAACGCCGGTCAAAACCTTCCGTACCTGAGGACAGAACAGGGAACCCAGGAACTGAATGCCCGAGGCATGCCGCTTGGTTTGTTTCGCGATATTGTGTATGAAGAGAAAGAAGCGGTAATTGGACGGGGGGATAGCCTGTTGATGTACAGCGATGGTCTGGTAGAAGCCCACAACCCTCACGGGGAGATGTATGGAAATCCCCGCCTCGAACAGGTGCTATCAATCCACACCCGCGCTCATCCTCTCGACGGGCAAGCCTTGATCCAATACTTACTCGATGATCTGAGATCCTTCACCGGGCCTGACTGGGAACAGGAAGATGACGTCACTTTTCTCACCCTCGAGCGCTGCAGGTGAATTAAATAGATGTGGGATTATCGAAAAAAAGATGCAGGCAACCAACCTGGAATAAGGTGGGTTGCCTGCATCGTGGCAATACCTCAACCAGGTAAAGGAGACCGGGTCGAGCGTAGAACGCCAGCTCTGGCAGGAAACGGCTGGCAATTTAGATGTGGGTTAGCTTTCCGCGCGCACGAGCAGCAAAGGCCGGTCGATGCGGTGAAGGATACCCGCCGCTACGCTGCCATAGAAGACCCGCGCCAGGCCGGAAAGACCATGGCTGGCCATGGCAATCAAATCTACCTGCTCGCGGTCGGCGACGTTGATGATGGTGCGGACAGGCGGGCCTTCCTCAACCACAGATTCCACCGGAACGCCTTGGTGCTTGAAGCGGTTTTCCACTCCCTTCAGGTAAATCCTGGCGTCCTCAGCCTGATCGGCTTCGACGGATGCTTCGATGAAGTCGACGGGTGCTGCGGAGGTGAGGATGTGAACCGGTTCCAGCACGTTGAGCAGAATTACCCTGGAGTTGAAGCATTTCGCCAGGTTCTCGACGTGCGGCAGGATAGTCTCGGCGCGCGGCGAACCATCCAGAGGTACCAAAATGGTTGCATACATGACAGGCTCCTTTCGGGTAGGTCCCAAATCACCTGGTGGCGAGAGTCTCGCCTGACGGAGGATCTGGAAGCTCGCAGCGATGCCGTTGCGTAATTTGGGTTATTAAGGTACTTGTGCGGATCTGCTAGCCTCTTACCGGGCAGCCCGGAGCCGGCCAGGGCGTCCGCAAATTAAAGCATGGAGATCAGTCATCGGCCCGGATGATGAGCAAAGGGCGGTCGATCCGGTGGAGCACTCCGGCAGCGACGCTGCCGTAGAATACGCGGGCGAGACCGGTACGCCCGTGGCTGGCCAACGCGATCAGGTCGGCGCCATCACGCTCGGCAACCCGGATGATCGTCTGCACAATCGGGCCTTGTTCGATCAGGATTTTCACCTCCTGCTGGTCTTTGTACTCCCAGGGCAGGTTCTCGAAGTAAGCCTGAGCTTGTTGGATAACCTCGCTGATCCAGGTCTCTTCGACATAGTTGGGCGGGTATTCAAGATCAATCGCCTGGATCGTCTCGATTACCTGCAGCAAGATCACCCGCGCCGAGAAGCAGTTGGCGAAGGTCTCGACATGTGGCAATATTTCTTCTGCTCGTTTCGAGCCGTCCAGGGGAACCAGTATGGTGTGATACATGTATACCTCCCTGATGCCGCAGATTTTACACCGCGACCCCGGCAGATTATCTCAAGGCTCACACCATGACAGACCGGGATCAGGATGGAAATCCGTCCCGATGAATTATCTTACCTTAATAATGGATCGGATTTCGTCGTTTGTCAACTATTTTTCTGATTTCCGCGTTTCTGCGCAATCATTGTGACGCGGATTCGGCGAGATTACATGAAAACCGGTTCTAGTCGAACACCCGA
>DATDRQ010000191.1:0-13502 GCA_035291645.1 Anaerolineales bacterium | reverse complement strand
CCTGGCCCTGGCGTTGTTCCTGGGATTGGCCGTGTACGCCCTGTTGGCTTATCTCGAAGAACGCAGCTGGCAGTGGCTGGTCCTGGCTGCTGCCCAGTTCGGATTGGCGCTGGCGATCAAGCACCTGGCGCTGTTGATCTGGGCGTCGGCCATGGCCGCCCTGGCCCTGTATTTGTGGCGGGAAGGCCGCACCTGGCGGGCAGCCTGGCCGGCTGTCGCCCTTGCCGGGCTGAGCCTGCTGATCCCGCTCCCATGGTACCTGCGCAGTTACCTGGCCTCGGGCAACCCGTTTTTCCCTGACCTGTACGCCGTCTTTGGCGCATTCCCCCCGGAGCGCTGGACGCCGGCTGTGGAGCGGCAGTTGGCTGCATTCAAGGATCATTTCGGCACCCCGCGCACTTTGTGGAACAGCCTGCTGCTGCCCTGGAACATGACCGTCCACGCCGCCCAGTTTGGCGGGACGCTTGGCCCGCTCTACCTGGTGCTGCTGCCTTTGCTGGTCCTTGGGCGCCGGACCCAACCGGTTACCTGGATGTCCGGCCTGGTGCTGGCTTACATTCTCCTGTGGGCCTCCCCGTTGAGCAGTTTCCAGATGCGTTTCCTGGTGCCGATCGTCCCGCTGCTGGCTGTCCTGGGGGCGGAGGGTTTTCACAGGGGCCTGGACCGGCTTTCCACGACCCAGCGGACGAACCGGCTGGTCTCAGCTGGCCTGGCCTGCCTGCTCCTGCTGAATTTGCCCCCGTTCACCTCCTTGCACGAGGGCGACCGGGTAGTCTGGGATGGCTGGCTGACCCACGTCGTGCACACCGTGCCGGTTGGAGTGGTCATTGGGCAGGTTTCGCGCCAGTCCTTCCTCGAGCAGAAAGTCCCTTCTTACCGGGTATGGCGATATATCAACGCCGAACTGCCTGCCGAAGCTCGCGTGCTGACTTTCAGCGGCGGCGACCAGTTCTACAGCCAGCGGCAAAGGATCAGCGGCGATGCTCAGCTGGCTCAGGATGCTACCTGGGGAGCGCAGACAGGCGAGGAGGATCAGGCCCTTGAGGAATTGGATCGCTTGAATGTGTCGCACCTGCTGTTCGATAAACGCCAGATCGAGCTGGGTGCGCTGGATGGGTTGGCTATTGCGGGACAGGATATGATCGCGGAAAGGTATGAAAAGGTATACGAGGATGACCGCTTTATCCTCTACCGCTTGCGGTAAACCTTCCCTCACACTGGCGGGTCAGTTTGAAATGAACTGGCGGATTGCCGGCTCAACGAAGTGGTAACGGTATAATTCTCCTGCCTGGTTTACCCTAGAACATGAACCTGCCCACGTTTACCTCGGCTGCCTGGAGTCCGGTTTACTTACGCGACCTGCTGCGTGAGCTGGTGGCGCGGGATATGAAGCTGCGCTACCGGCGCTCGGTGCTGGGGCTGGCCTGGACGCTGCTCAACCCGCTGGCCCAGCTGCTGGTGTTGAACTTTGTCTTTTCGAGAATCCTCCCGCTCAACATCCCGAATTATCCATCTTTCCTGTTTGTCGGTCTGCTGGCCTGGTCCTGGTTCCAATCCTCGCTGATCAACGGCACCGGCGCCATCGTGGATAACCGCGATCTGATCAAGCGCCCCGGCTTCCCAGAGGCGATCCTGCCGTTAGTCACCGTTTCGGCGAATTTCATCCATTTCCTGCTGGCCTTGCCGGTTCTTTTCCTGTTCCTGATCCTGGCGCGCATTCCGTTAAGTGGCGCGATCCTGGCGCTCCCGCTGGTCTTCGCCGTGCAATTCATCCTGACCTTGAGCCTGGTTTACCTGGTGGCGACGATGCACGTCACCTTTCGGGATACGCAGTACCTGTTGGGCGTCCTGCTGCTGCTCGGATTTTATCTCTCGCCCGTTTTCTATGATTCCAGCTCCATCCCGGCCCAATACCAGACCCTTTACCATCTCAACCCGATGGCAGTCCTGATCGACTCCTACCGGCAGATCCTGTTGGACGGCCAATTCCCCGAGTGGGGCGGGATTTTGATCCTGGGATTGGTCGCTATCGGGCTGCTGTTGGCCGGCTACGGCATCTTCCGGCGCTCGAGCCGGACTTTCGCGGAGGAGCTGTAAAGTGACCGCAGCTATCCAGGCGCGCGGCCTGGGCAAGCGTTACCGGACGTATTCGAAGGACCGGGCGAGGACGTTCCAGGAGGCGGTATTGCACGGCCTGCGCGGCCTGCGGGCGGGCGAGACGTTCTGGGCGCTGCGGGACGTCAGTTTCGAGCTGGAACCGGGCCGGATGATGGGTGTGATCGGGCCGAACGGAGCGGGGAAATCCACCCTGCTGCGCTTAGCTGGCGGCGTTGGCGAACCGGACCAGGGCAGCCTGGAGGTGCGCGGGCGCATCGGGGCGCTGATCGACCTGGGGGCTGGTTTTCACCCCGACCTGACCGGGCGTGAAAATGTCTACATCAACGGCATTATCTCGGGTTTGACGCGCCAGGAGGTCGCCCGCCAGTTCGAAGCGATCGTCTCCTTCGCCGAGCTGGAATCCTTCATCGACAGACCACTGCGCACCTATAGCACCGGGATGCAGATGCGGCTGGCTTTTGCCATCGCCGTGCACATCCAGCCAGACATCCTGCTGATCGACGAAGTGCTGGCTGTGGGTGACCTGGCTTTCCAGCGCAAGTGCCTGGACCGGATCGCCCAATTCAAGCAGGAGGGCTGCGCCATTCTTCTTGTGACCCACGATATCTCGCTGGTGGAGCAGCTTTGCGACGAGGCACTGTGGTTGCGGCGCGGTCGGGTGGCAGCCAGCGGCCCGGCGGTTGTGGTAGCCCAGGCATACGTGACCGAGATGCGCGCCGAGACCCAGCGCCGAACTCCCTCGGATCGCCGCGTTGCGACTTCACCGGACGGGACCGAGCTGCGCCTGAATGAAAACCGCCTCGGATCGCAGGAAATGCAGATCGAGCGGGTCAGCCTGCAATCGGCTGGGGGTAACCCGCGAGCGCAGATAGACAGCGGCCAGGGGCTGCGCATCGAGATCGCCTACACCGCCCCCCAGCCGGTGCCCTCACCGATCTTCGGCGTCAGCCTGACCCGCGCCGATGGGCTGGTATGCTTCGATACAAGCACCGCCTCTGCCGGGCTGGCTTTGCCCGCCCTGCACGGGCAGGGAGTGATCGCGCTCGATTTCGAACGGCTGGACCTGGCCGGGGGGGAGTATTACGTGGATGTCGGCGTTTACCAGAAAGATTGGGCCTACGCCTACGATTATCACTGGCGGGTATACCCGCTGACGGTGCGCCCCTCGCCGGGGGAGAAGGGCGTGCTCAGGCCTCCGCACCGCTGGGAGCTGGTCGAGCCGGTCCCCCGGTCATGAAGGTAGATAAAAATGATGCGCCCCATCCTGATGCGAGTCCGGTCAGGATGGGGCTTTTTTGCTTAAATACTAGCGGCAGGCGGCTGAGCTACCAGTTTCCCCTACTCGTATTTCAAGGCTGTGACCGGGATCATGTTGGCCGCCCGCAGGGCGGGGTATAGCCCGGATACCAGACCGATCAGGACGGCAAAGGCCAGAGTGAAAACCGGCAGCCACAGCGGGGTGAAGACCGCCTGGGTCGGGGGCGGCGCGCCGGTCTGGACGGACTGGCGCGCCATGTAGGCCAGCACGACGACGTTGATGATCTGCCCGGCGGTCCACCCGACGATGATCCCACCCAGGCCACCGATAAAGCCTATACCGGCGGCTTCCCCCAGGAACACGCTGAGCACGTCCCGGTTGGTAGCGCCAATCGCTTTCATCAAACCGATCTCCCGGGTGCGCTCCAGGATGGCCATGGTCATCGTGTTGGCGATGCCGATCGCCGCCACCAGCAACGAGATGGCGCCGACCCCGCCGAAGATCACCTGCAGGATCAGGTAAAAGCTGTTGGAGGCCTGGACGTACTGGTACTGGGTGTAAGCCCGGTAGCCGAGCGTCCGGATCTGGTCGGCGGTATCGAGTACATCGTCCAGCTTCTCCACCTTGACCATGGCGTTGGGGTAACCGTCGCGGCTGCGGTTGACGCGCCTCCCCATGGCCCACTCGTTATAGGCGGTCACATCCTCCAGGGACATGAACATGTTGTAATCCGAATCGGGTCCGGAGGGAGCGATCTGGCCAGCTACTCGCACCGGGACGGTCTTGCGGGTCTCATTCCCTTCGGCATCCCATTTCATCAAGGTTAATTTCACTGTCTGACCGACCAGATCCGGAGGTTCAGGCATTTCCTCGCCCGGACGCGGGCGCGGGTTGTAGAAGCTGGAGGGAATATTAGACCCGATCACCAGCGCCCCCCGCTCCAGGGCCAGGGAGCCAGATTGGGCTTGCAGGCCGATCTCCGAGAGATCCTCAACGCCCAGCCCGGTGATCCCCGGGTAGGTCTCCAGGCGTTCGTAGGTGAGCGTACCGCCCGCCTGCATCCACTCGCGCGGCACGACCTGGGAAACACCCGGCAGGGCAGCCAGCTCTTCCAGGGAATCATCGGTGATCAGTTTGACGGAGGGCGGCGGTGCTGCCTGCCCGCCGGGGGCTACTTCAACCATCATCGGCCCCGGGCCGCCTTCTCCGTAGTTCGGCTCGACCATCACGATGGTCAGATCGCCGATCCCCATCATGCTGGCGTTGGCGCTTTTCTGCAGACCCAGCGCCAGGGAGACCAGCACGACAACCGCGGCCGTGCCGATCACCACGCCGATGGCGGTCAGCGCCACGCGCGCCTTACGCCGGCCCAGGTTATCGGCGATCAGGGCTACCAGGTCGAAGAAGCGCATGTGGGGCTAGGGTCCTTTCAACGGAACGCCACCCGCCGGCACTTCTTCTACACCGGGAGGCGGCCCTTCAAGCGGTGGTTGCGTCTGACCGCTGTCCAGCCCTAGCAGGCCTCGAATGAACCGGCCGATTTTCTGCCAGAGGGTCTCCGGCCCGGCGGGTGGCATGCCTTCACCGGGGAAGCCGCCCTCGCCTGGGATCCCTTCCGATCCGGGCTCCATCGGAGGCGTCTCCATCACTTCCACATTCAAGGTCTGCACGATCTCCTGAGCCTGGTTGAAGTCGTCGGTGAAGTTGACGCTCACCTGCAGGGCCAGCGGCCCGGCCTGGAAGGGGATCGCGGTGGCGTCCAGGGTGTAGTAGTTGCCCGCCTCCAGGTTGCCGACCAGGATCACGTTATTGGTGAAGTCCGCTCCTTCGCCGGTGACTTCCATATTCCCGAGCAGGATGGATTTGCGTCCCAGGTTCACGATCTGGATCGGGAGCATACCCGGTTGCCCCGTGAAGAGGGGATCTGGAGTGCGGTAAAACGAGATCTCGATCTTGGGCGGTGCGTAGACCAGCAGGGTGATGACCTGGTCGTCGGTGTAGCGGATGTTCTTGTCATCGATGTAGGTGAAGGTGATCTTGAGCGGGTAGGCGCCCGGCTGGGTGGAGACGTTCACGATCAGCTCCTGCCGGACGGTCAACGAACTGCCGGCGGGCAGGTCGCCCAGGGATTGGACGTTGGAAGAGCCGAGCGGGGCGAAGTTGGTCAGGTCGGCGCTGCCGCCCGAAATGCCGCCGGGGGCAGGTTGCGTGCCATCCGGGCTTTCGCCGGAAGCAGGAGCGCCGCCGCCCAGGATCATGGTGACCTGCTTGGCGCCGGTCTGGCCCAGGTTCTGGACGTTCACCTCTAACGAGAAGGCGCCTCCGGGTTCGAGGGTGACCGGATCGATGGTGTAATTTGGGATGACCAGCTGGGGCCGCAGGCTGGGGGTCGGCGAGGCAGTCGGGGTGAGCGTGGCGGTGGCCTGCCCGACGATGCGTTCCCAGGCGATCGGGAAGGTGATGGTGAAAGTCTCCTGGTAAGAGATGCCGTCCGGGTTGGTATAGGTGATGGTCACCGTCTGGGAAGCGACCGTCTTGCCCCACAGGTCGTTATTTGCCTTGAGCGGTTGGACGATCTTGTGTTTGTCCCCGGCGGGCAGGTCTGTCACAGCCACGACGCCGCCAGTCTGGGTGGGGAAGAAGTCGCCACTGGCAAAGGTGGCGACGATGTTTTTAGCCGTCTCCTGGCCTTCGTTGGCCAGGCGGACCTCCAGATCGAAGACGCTGCCGGGCAGGATGTTGGAAGTGCTCGCCGAGTAGCCGCGCACGACGACCAGCGGGCGCCGGAAATCATCCTGGGTGGGCTGCAAGGTATTCGTCTCGGTCGGCTCGGGAGTATCGGTTTCCTGGGCCGGTGGCTCGAGGGTCGGCGTCTGAGTTGGAGGCTCCGGGGAAGGGGTTTCCGGTGTTACCAATGGAGTTGCCTCTCCCTGGGCGATCGCAGGTTGGATCTGCACGGGCGCCAGCAAACCGCCAATCAGGACTGATAAGATCGTCGCGAGGAGCAGGACGGTGCGGAGTGGTTTCATAATTCTTTCCTGATTTAATCTTCGCTCGGGGCTGGCGCTTGGAAAGCCGGCGTCCTGCCGTTATCATTCGAGATTACTTTGCCGTCCAGCAGGTGGATGATGTCGGTTGCGAAGCTGGTCATGCGTGGGTCGTGGGTGACCACCAGGACGGTCTGCCCGGCGCTGTGCAGATCTGCCAGCATCTGCATAATGCTCGTCCCGCTGTTCGTGTCCAGGTTTCCGGTAGGTTCGTCGGCTAAGATCAGCTGCGGGTTGTTGACCAGCGCCCGGGCGATGGCGACCCGCTGCAGTTCCCCACCGGAGAGCTCGGATGGGCGGTGGTAGGCGCGGTCCGCCAGGCCGACCCGGGTGAGCAATTCCAGGGCACGCGCCTGTCTCTGCCGTCTTGGTATGCGGGTGAAGCGTAGCGGGAACTCGACATTTTCCAGGGCGCTCATGCTGGTGATCAGGTTGAAGGATTGGAAAATGAATCCGACGAAGCGCTGCCGGTAGCGAGCCAGGGCGTTCTCATCCATCGCCTCCAGCGATCGCCCTTCGACCGCCAGGTGCCCGCCCGTCGGGCGATCCAATCCCCCGACCAGATGGAGCAGCGTACTTTTCCCCGATCCGGAGGGTCCCATGACGACCAGGAAGGACTGCGGATCGACGGAAAGGTCCAGCCCATCCAGGGCATGCACCGCGCTGTGACCCATGAGGTAGGTCTTGCGTAGACCGCTGATCTGAATCAGTGGTTGGCCCATACCAGAGGGATTAGAAGAATGGGCGGACGATGGTCATCCCGCCCAGGCTCGAGATCAGGCCGGTCAACGCGGCGTAGGAGACCACGACCAGCAGGGTGACCAGGGTCACTCCCAGGACGACTTTGCTGGTCTTCAGGCCAGAGGCGACCCGCACGCCTACCGCCAACAAGGCGATCTGCCAGATCAGGTAGATATCGACCTGGGCAAGGAACACTGCCAGGAAGGCTAAAAAAAATCCTACCCCAACCGGCGTAAATCCCGAAAGACCTGGGGTCTCGATCAACCGTTTGGTATAAAGCACTGCGGCGATGCGCACCAGATCAAGCAGCGCGTACGGCAAGCTGGACCAGGCTACCAGGTTCATGGCTGCGCTGGTAGCACCCCGCCCGCCGAGCAGCGTGAGCACCAGGTGGAGCAGCCCGCCGACCAGCAGCCAGCCAGCCCAGACACGAAAAATGGCTGCCAACGCCGGCATTACGTAAATGAACACCGGGCTTTGGGTAGCGGCCTGGGCCTGCATGAACTGGGCCTGCATTTCCGGGCTGTAGTACTGGAAGTCGGGGGGCAGCTCGGGTGGGGTGTTCATGACGATCTGCTGCTTGATCGGGCCGGCAACGAGAACCAGGCCGATGGCTGCCAGGGTCAGGATCAGCAGGGGGGTGAGCCAGACCGACCCGGCCTGGGCGGCGATTTTCTCGAAGGTCTGGCGCGGGTGGAACAGCGCCGGGAAGACCCAATCGAAGTGGAAGCGCTTGCGGCTCTCCATGGGCATCAATAGTGTATCACTCATTTCCTGGCTCTCTCAGGGCGCGGTCGGCAGTCGTCGAGACTCGATGATAGTTGGGGGATATCCTTTTGGAATATGTCCGGGGATATGTCTGGAGTGGATCGTACCCTGCGGGGATCGAAAAGACAATACGGACCTGTCTGAACGGTAGCTACGGGTAATTATACAGGAGGATGTAAGAAAAAACACCCGGCTTTTCGGCCGGGTGTTCTGTGATTCACGAGGAGCTCGCCTATTTAGAAACAGTTTTAACCTTGTGTTCCAGGGTTCGAGAGAGGATTTTCTCCATCTCCTGGTTGGAGCTATTCCCCTTGCGCTTGCCTTTTCCCTTTGCCGTAACTTCGCGAGTCTGGGCGCGCTCCATGGCTTCGCGCAAGGCCATTTCCATCGCCGTAGGAATTGGTTGTTCTTTGACTTCTTCTACTTGGACGACAACTTTTTCCTTGGTTTTAGGGGCCTTGACCGGTTTCTCGTCGAGGGCTTTCATGCTTAGCTTGATCTGCTTCTTGCGCCGGTTGACGCCCAGCACCTTCACCTCGACCTCATCCCCTTCCTTGACGACCTCGCCAGGAGTCTTGATGTAGCCGTGGGTCAGCTCGCTGATGTGCACCAGCCCGGGCCGCTCAGCGCCGATGTCGACGAATACGCCGAATTTCTCCAGGCGGATCACTTTGCCCTTGACCACCAGGTCTTTATCGAGCTCGTTCCATTCCAAGAGGGGCGGCTCAATCATGGTGAGTTCGATGCGCCCCCGCTTGGGCTCCACCCGGCGCACCCAAACATCGACTGTCTGCCCAACCTGGACTACGTCTTCTACCCGGTTAACCGGATCTCTCTGTAATTGCGAGATGTGCACGACTCCCGGCGTTTCGAGGCCGATATCGACGACCGCCCCAGCCAGGGTGATCTTAACCACCGAACCCGAAAATTGCATCTTGCGCTTGACCTCCCCAATACCGGTTACCTCCGCGTGCTCAATGGATGCTAAGGTTGTTTCTTCCATAGCATTTTCTCCAATCCTTGTTTCGATTAAACTCCGCCGTGCGGCGAAAGGAGTTCTAAGTATGAACTAGCGGGGGGGCAAAAGCGCAAAAGTTTTAATAAAAAATATTCGATCATGCGCTTTTGCCTAAGCGATTGGTCGGGGTTACTGGTTCTACATCCGACATATGCATCCGACCAATCGCCTAACTCCGAATCTCCCGCGAACCATGATTATACTTTGCGCCCTCATAAAAGTCAAAGAGGCGTTGATTAATGTTGGATGATATCACCCTCGGCAGGCTCTTGCTGCTCCTGGAGGGCCTGCAAGGTCTGGGTCAAGCGCTCTTGCCAATCTGGCTGGCTGCTGTAAGCCATCCAAAGCGCGGTCTTCCCTATCCGCACCGGTGATCCCAGAAATGGCAGGTTGGAGGGCGGAGCACCGCCCTGGAAGCGCAACACAATCTGCTCTTTCTCGGCGCTGATCCCCGACACCCCGGCTTTCTCGGCGAGCAATTTCACTTTAATCTGGAAGAGCAGGTTTTGCACCGGCTCCGGAGGCGGGCCGAAGCGGTCTTTGAACTCTTCCGCCAGCGCCTCAGCCTCGTCGAGGGTACGCAAGCTGGCGAGGCGCCGGTAGAGGCGCAGGCGCATGTTCTTATCGGCGATGTAGTCCGGCGGGAGGCCCAGGTTGAGTGGCAGGTCGACGTTGACCAACGGGCGGACGACGTCCATGGCGATGGCGACCGGATCGGGGGGCAGACCATGTCCCTTGCGCTGGCGGGCGACTGCTTCGGCTAACAGGCGGGTATACAGGTGGAATCCAACCGCGGCGATGTGCCCGTGCTGGCGGGTGCCCAGGATATCCCCCGCGCCGCGGATTTCCAGGTCGCGCATGGCGATGGAAAAGCCCGCGCCCAGCTGGCTGTTCTCGGCGATCGTCTCCAGGCGCTGGCGGCCTTCCTCGGTCGGGTTCTTGCGGCGGTGCTTGAAGAAATAGGCGTAGGCGCGCTGCGCGCCGCGCCCGACCCGGCCGCGCAGCTGGTACAGCTGCGACAGGCCAAAGGTATCCGCCCGGTCCACGATCAGCGTGTTGGCGTTGGGGATATCCAGGCCGGATTCGATGATCGAGGTGCTTAGCAGCACGTCGATCTCCCCGGCGGAGAATTGCTCCATGCGGCTTGACAGGGATTCCTCATCCATCTGACCGTGGGCGACCGCCAGGCGGGCTTCCGGGATCAACCGCTCCAGGTGGGCGCGCATCGCCTGGATGGTGTGGACGCGGTTGTGCACGAAGAACACCTGCCCGCCGCGCTCCAGCTCGCGCAGGATCGCCTGGCGCACCAGCCGCGTCGAGAAAGGGCCGACGTGGGTGACGATCGGCAGCCGCTCCTCGGGCGGTGTGTTGATGGTCGAGATATCGCGCACCCCGGTCAGGGACATGTACAGGGTGCGCGGGATGGGTGTGGCGGTCAGGGTGAGCACGTCCACCTCGGTGCGCATCTTCTTGAGGTATTCTTTATGGGTAACCCCGAAGCGCTGCTCCTCGTCGATGATCAATAAGCCCAGGTCTTTAAAGATCACATCTTCCTGCAGCAGGCGGTGAGTGCCGATCAGGATATCGATATTGCCCAGCTCGAGCTCGAAAAGGATCTCGCGCTGCTGCGGAGGGGTGCGGAAGCGGGAGAGCATCTCCACCTTGACCGGGAAGGTTGCCAGTCGCTCGCGAAAGGTGTTGTAGTGCTGCTGGGCGAGCACGGTGGTCGGCACCAGGAGGGCCACCTGTTTGCCATCCATGACGGCTTTAAACGCGGCGCGCAAGGCGACCTCGGTCTTGCCGTAGCCTACGTCGCCGCAGATCAGCCGGTCCATCGGGCGCGTGCTCTCCATGTCGCCTTTGACTTCGCCGATCACGCGCACCTGGTCCTCCGTTTCGACGTATGGGAAGCTGGCTTCCAGTTCCTGCTGCCAGGCAGTGTCCGGGCTGAAAGCGCTGCCGGCGACGATCTGGCGGCGGGCGTATAGATCCAGCAGGTCCTCGGCGACCTCTTCGACAGCCTCCTTGACGCGCGCCTTGGTGTTACGCCACTCCACCCCACCCAACCGGCCTGGGGTGGGCAGCCGGCCGTCTGGTCCGACGTAGCGCGTCAGCCGGTCGGCCTGGTAGACGGGCACGAACAGCTGGTCCCCCTCGGCGTACTCGACCGCCAGGTACTCGCGCTCGACGCCCTCGACCGCGCGGTTTACCAGTCCCAGGAAGCGCCCGATGCCGTGGTCCACGTGCACCACCCAATCGCCCACCTGCAGGTCTGCATAGGCCGATTCGGGGGCGTCGGCGATCGCCCGGTGGCGCAGGCGCGGCTCGGGGCGGCGCCAGCCGAAGATCTCGCCATCCGTGAGCAGGTGGACCACCTGGGAGGAGGGCGGTGTCAGGATCCAGCCTTCTGACAGGCTGCCCTCGTGGAACTCGACATCCACCCCGGCGCGCCCATCAGGGCGCGTTTCCTCCGACCACAACTCCTTCAACCGGGCGGCCTGGCGAGAGACCACGACGAGTGCTTCCCCGGCGGCATGGCGCTCGGACAGATGCTCCATCAAAGGTTTGAGCCGCCCGCCGAAGCGGGGACCAGCGGTAAAACGCTGCGCCAGGTAGGAGCGCTGCGGCGTGGTCGAAGGTCCCAGCTCGACGGCCTGGTAAGCCGAGAGCGAGTCCTGGATCTCGGCCCAGGTCAGGTAAGGCAGGGGGAAATCGGCCGGCAGTGAACCTTCCTGGATGTAGTCTGAGCGCAAACCGACGGCCTGCTCTTCCAGCTCGCGGACGGTGCTCTCCAGGTACTCCCAGTTGTCGACCAGCACCAGGGCATGGCGTGGCAAATAGTCCAGCAGGCTGGCCCGGGAGGGATGGAGCAGCGGGATATGGAACTCAGAGTAGGTGCCGAATTCTTCGGCTTGTTGAGCGGCAACGGTTGTTAACAGGAATTCGCGTGCCGGGGTGACCAGCACCTGCGGCACGGCCTGCAGCGAACGCTGGGTGGCCGGGTCGAAGCGGCGCAGGGATTCGATCTCATCGCCGAAGAAGTCCAGCCGGGTGGGTTGGGGGTCGGCGGGCGGCCACAGGTCGAGGATGCCGCCGCGCCGGGCGAACTGGCCGGGGGCGATCACCGTGTGGACCGGCTCGTAGCCGTTGGCGAACAGGCTGCGCGCCACCTCGTCCGGGGAGAGTGCCTGGCCGGGCTTCAAGCCCCGGACAGATTTCAGGAATTCGCGCCGCGGCAGGGTGCGCGCCATGACGGCGCGCACCGGGGCGATGATTACGGGCGGCGAGGCCGGTCGCAGGGCGCCCGGGATGTGGTACGCCGCCAGGCAGGTCAGCACGCTCAGCCGCTCGCGGCGGGTGGTCTCCCCCCAGGGGACGTTCTCGTAGAAGAGCGGGGTCGGCTCCGGGAAGAATAAGCGCAGGGCTTCACCGGCCAGCAAAGCCAGCTCGTCCGCCTGGGTAAGGGCGCGGTCGGCGCGGTCGGTGATCAGCAGGACGGGACGCTGGAGGGCATGCTGCAGCGCGGCCAGGACGGGCAGGCGGGCGGCCCGGCGCAGGCCCAAACTGGGGAGGGCGGTCTCCTCTACGCCAGAGAGGGCGCTGATCGCCAGTTCGGCAGAACCAAGCGCCTCGATCAAGCCCTGGGCGGACTCAAGGATCGGTTTTAGGATCGAATCGAATTTCATTACTTCTCAAGATTAATTACGGATTACTGAATACTCGTTACTCGAAAGGTTCTAATCATCGAGGGTTCCGTTAAAGCGGTTCATCGCCGCCGCCAGGCCTTCGACCGTGAAGGTTAACACTGCCTCCGCCGATCGGTCGAGGATCTCAGGCAAGACCTCGGCCTCCTGGCGGGAAAAGTCCTCCAGCACGTAAGCGGCGGCCTCCATTCGGCCGGGCGGGCGCCCGATGCCGATCCGCAGGCGGGGGAAATCCTGGCTGCCCAGCCGCTCGATGATCGAGGCCATGCCCTTCTGCCCGGAAGAGCCCCCGCCAGGGCGCAGGCGCAGCGACCCCAGCGGCAGGTCCACGTCGTCGTAGATCACCAGCAGGTTCTCGAGCGGCACTTTGTAGTAGCGCAGCAAGGCGCCCACCGCCTGCCCGGAGAGATTCATGTAGGTCTGCGGTTTCGCCAGCAGCAGGCGCCGGCCCTGGTGCTCGCCCTTGGTCAGCAAGGCTTTGGATTCCAGGCGGCTGTAGCTCAGGCCCAGGCGCACCGCCAGCCGGTCCAGCGCCATGAAGCCGATGTTGTGGCGGTTTTCCCGGTACTCGCGGCCGGGATTGCCCAGCCCGGCGATCAGGTAGGTGGCCTGTGGTTCCTGGACGGTATTAAACCGGTCCACTCGATTTCGCAGTCTAAAGATATGCAAATGATTTTCTTCCTGCCTGTAAAATCCAATTATCTCGAGCCGCGCCGGGAGCGACGCCGGCGGGCCGCCGAGCGCAGGCGTCCGTATAACCCCAGCAGGGCGAAGCTGCCCATGGCGATCAGTACACCTTTCACCAGGCTGCCCCGGATATCCTGCCCGGTTATGGCGGCCGGATTGGG
>DATDRQ010000190.1:0-4538 GCA_035291645.1 Anaerolineales bacterium | reverse complement strand
CCTGGCACGGCGACCAGGCGCCCGGCATCCCCTTCGTCACCGGGCTGCAGGCCACCGACGAGGACTTCAACGACCTGCGCAATTCGCGCCTGCACATCCAGTGCGGCAAGAACCTGGTCGAGAACAAGATGCCCGAGTCGCACTTCTTCGTCGAAGCGATGGAGCGCGGTTCCAAGATCGTCACCATCACGCCGGAGTATTCTCCGCCCGCCACCAAGTCCGACTACTGGATCCCGATCCGCCCGGCGACGGACACGGCCCTCTTCCTGGGCCTCACCCGCTGGTTGATGGACAACGAAAAATACAACGCCGACTTCGTCAAACGCTTCACCGACTTCCCGCTCCTGGTGCGGGTGGATACCCTGAAGCGCCTGAGCGCAGCGGAAGTCTTCCAGGGCTACCAGGCCGGCCTCGACCCGGCCGGCCCCAGCTTCACGCTCCATGGCCTCACGCCAGCGCAGTACGAACGGCTTGGTGATTACGTCGTGCGGGATGCGGGCGGGGAGCGGCTGGTCGCCATCACGCGCGATGATGTGGGCGCTGTGATGGACGAGAAAGGCATCGACCCGCTGCTCGATTGGTCGGGGGAAGTCACCCTGCTCGACGGCAGCCGGGTGGAGGTGATGACCTTGTGGTCGATGTACCGAGAACATCTGGCGGACTACGACCTGGATACCGTGGCCGAGATCACGCATGCCCCGAAGGAGCTGATCGAGCGCCTGGCGAACGACATCGCCACCCTCAGCCCGGCTGCCATCCACATCGGCGAGGGCATCAACCACTGGTTCCACGCCACGCTGGCGAACCGCGCCCAGTTCCTGCCGCTCATGCTGACCGGCAATATCGGGACGCCAGGGGCCGGCCTGTACACCTGGGCCGGCAACTACAAGGCGGCCCTGTTCCAGGGCTCCCCGCAGACCGGGCCTGGGTTCAAAGGCTGGGTGGCGGAGGACCCCTTCGAGCCTAACCTGCAGGCGGACACGCCTGGCAAGGATATCGTTGCCCACGCCTACACCAAGGACGAGGAGCCCGCCTACTGGAACCATTCGGAGCGCCCCCTGATCGTCGAGACGCCCAAGTACGGGCGCAAGGTCTTCACCGGGCAGACTCACATGCCCACCCCGACCAAGGTGAAGTTCTTCACCAACGTCAATCTGCTCAACAACGCCAAGCACCACTACGAGATGATCAAGAACGTCAACCCGAACATCGAGCTGATCATCTCGATGGATATCGAGATGACCTCCACGGTCGAGTACGCCGATTTCGCCCTGGCGGCCAACTCCTGGGCCGAGTTCCAGACCCATGAGATCACCGCCTCCTGCTCGAACCCCTTCCTGCAGATCTGGAAGGGGGGCATCCCCCCGCTCTACGACACGCGCGACGACTCGCGCATCCTGGCGGAGGTGGCCGCCGCCCTGGGAGACGAGCTGGGCGAACCCCGCTTCCGGGATTACTGGAAGTTCCTGCTGGAGGGCAAGCCGGAGGTGTACATCCAGCGCCTGCTGGACTCATCGCTCACCACCAGCGGGTACTCCTTCGATGACATCATCAACGGCAAGTACGGCGAGCCGGGGGCGGCGCTGATGCTCTTCCGCACCTACCCGCGCATCCCGCTCTGGGAGCAAGTGCACGATTCGGTGCCGTTCTACACGGATACTGGCCGCTTGAACGCCTATTGCGACATCCCCGAGGCGATCGAATATGGCGAGAACCTGATCACCCACCGTGAAGGCCCGGAGGCCACCCCGTTCCTGCCCAACGTGATCGTATCCAGCAGCCGCTTCGTCCGCCCCGACGACTACGGCATCCCTCTGGACGCCATGGGTTGGGAGGAACGCACGGTGCGCAACGTCGCCATGAGCTGGGAGCAGGCTAAAGGACTGCGCAACCCGCTTTGGGCGGACGGCTACCAGTTCTACTGCCTCACCCCGAAGAGTCGCCACCGGGTGCATTCCTCCTGGAGCACGGTCGATTGGACCATCATCCTGGATTCCAACTTCGGCGATCCCTACCGCATGGACAAGCGCCTGCCCGGCCCGGGCGACCACCAGCTGCACATGAACCCGCAGGCTGCCCAGAACTTGGGCATTGAGGACGGCGATTACGTCTACGTGGACGCCAACCCGGCCGACCGCCCCTACATCGGCTGGAAGCCCGAAGACCCGTTCTACAAGGTGGCCCGCCTGATGCTGCGGGTCAAGTACAACCCGGCTTACCCCTACAACATCGTCATGCTCAAGCACGGGCCGTTCATGGCGACGGAGAAGTCGGTCCTGGCGCACGAGACGCGCCCGGACGGGCTGGCCAAATCCGCCGGGACGGGTTACATGGCAAACCTGCGCTACGGCTCCCAGCAGTCGATCACGCGGGATTGGTCGATGCCGATGCACCAGACCGACACCCTGTTCCACAAGCAGAAGACCAGCATGCAGTTCATCTTCGGCGGGGAGGCCGACAACCACGCCCTGAACACGGTCCCCAAGGAGACGCTGGTGAAGATCACCAAGGCGGAGGACGGCGGTCTGAACGGGGTGGGCAAGTGGGAGCCGACCCAGACCGGCTTCACCCCGGCCCATGAGAGCCAGTTCATGCAGAAGTACCTGAGCGGCGGTACTGTGGAAGTAAAGGATTAACCAGGAGAGGCATCCAGTTCCAGCTGCCGGGATGAACTGGCGGCAGGCAAGAAGCCAGGAGGATGGTTACATGACACACGAAGAATTCGAAGAAGAGGATCCCATGGAGCTGGTCGGGATGGTGCTGCCGGGCCAGGCCGGGCAGCTGGAGGCCATGGCGGAGTGCCTGGTGGAGGAATACGTGCGCCTGGGCTGGGACGAGCGGCGCTTGATGACCCTGTTCGTCAACCCGATGTTCATGGCGACCTACCGAATAACCCAGCTGAAAGGCGAGGATTACGTACGCGAGTTAATCCGAACGATCTCACTCAAGTGGGGGATTAAAGTAACTGATGGAACTCTTCTTCAGTCATCTGTGCCTGGCGGAGGATCGATTTCATGACGCCAACTGGAAGATCTCCAGAATGCATCGGGACGGTGACCGAAAGATTGCCGCGTTTAAGGCGAAGATGGCTGCCGCGCTGGCGAGTTCGGACAAAACCGGCGCGTTCCAGGGCACGGACGACTTCCGCTGGTTTCAGGGAAGGAAGTTTAGGCATACGCGTGGACGGCGACGTCCACCTTGAAGCTGAAAACCTGCACGACATTGTTCGCTTCGGTGTTGCGAGGATCGGCGTCAGCCGGTACGGGACGCAGATACGGCATTCCGTCTTCAATCGCCCCCTCCAGATGCAAGGCGGCAGCTTCGAGCAGCATGGCCCTGGCTTCTTCCGGAGTATTCCCAGAAGAGGCCACATCCAGTTCCGGGCAAAGCGAACTATAACCCTGATCTTCCTGAACCACAATTCCGGTGAAAGAGAACAAAGTCATCCGGACTCCCAAATGAGCAAACGTTTGTACCTGAATACCAGGTCGAATCAGTATAACACGATCTATCCCAAAGGAGTTGCTTATGGCTGAGGTCTATAACTGGCAGCTCGGCAGGCCGATGAGCTATGTCTTCGAGGAGGCCCACCCGGAAAAGCAGTTCGTGGCGATTTTCAATATCAACCGCTGTATCGGCTGCCAGACCTGCACCGGAGCCTGCAAGGCTACCTGGACCTTTTCGAAAGGGCAGGAGTACATGTGGTGGAACAACGTCGAGACAAAGCCCTACGGCGGGTACCCCCAGCATTGGGACATCAAGATCCTGCAGAAACTCGACGAAGCCCACCAGGCAGCCGGCGTGGCCGCGGAGTGGGATGCAACCCAGGCCAGCGATACCGCGCCGTACGGGGTCTACAACGGCCTGACGATCACCGAGGCGGCTGCGGACAGCAACGATCAGGCCCTGGGCTACCTGCCGGAGGACAAGGAGTGGCGCGCCCCGAACTTCTACGAGGATACCTCCACCGCTTATAAGGGCGACCGGCTGGGTATCAGCACCGAGGGCGCTTCGCTGCCCGAGCACCAGACCTGGTTCTTCTACCTGCAGCGCATTTGCAATCACTGCACCTACCCGGCTTGCGCGGCGGCCTGCCCGCGCAAGGCGATTTACAAGCGCCCCGAGGACGGCATCGTGCTGATCGACCAGGCGCGCTGCCGGGGATATCGCAAGTGCGTCGAACAGTGCCCCTACAAGAAGTCGATGTACCGGGGCACCACCCGCACCAGCGAGAAGTGTGTGGGCTGCTATCCGCGGGTGGAAGGCTCCGATCCCCTGACCGAAGGGGTGCCGATGGAGACGCGCTGCATGGCGGTCTGCCCGGGGAAGATCCGCCTGAACGGGCTGGTAGAGATCGCCGTCGACGGCTCCTGGGCGGAAGACCCGCAGCACCCCCTGTATTATCTGATCCAGGTGGAAAAGGTAGCGCTGCCGATGTACCCGCAGTTCGGCACCGAACCGAACGTCTATTACATCCCGCCGCGCTGGGCGCCGCGCGCCTACCTGCACCAGATGTTCGGACCGGGGGTGGACGAGGC
>DATDRQ010000189.1:0-3203 GCA_035291645.1 Anaerolineales bacterium | reverse complement strand
GCCGGACCCCGACCCAAGCACAAACCCATCCAATGATGTCGTGTACTCGGCCAGCCTTCCTCCCGAGGGATTTAAGCATGTCAGGCATCTTCTATTTTCCTTCAACGCTACGCCCGAGAAAATCGGCTTCATTCGCGGATTAGACGCCGACACGCTTCTGCTCACCGAAGCTGCGCAGCAAATGTGGGCAGCGTTTGGGGCCGGAAATGAAACGGATGTCGATTTACACGCCGAAAGAATGTTGAATATCATCTTCGGGAGCCAGAGTCCGGAACACAAGGACTGGAATGGAGATGGAAACGTTGATGATCCCGGGGATGGTTACGGGCTTTTGCTCAACGCAGAAAATCTGGGGTACATCCAGGGATCCTTCGCGCATGCAGACCTGTCGCTCACATCCCCAGATGCTACTCGGAACATGCTGATCCATGGAGAGCATGTGAAGATCGTTGCTAAGAATTTGGAGGCATGGACGCCGCAGCTGCGCGATCAATTAATCGGTATCCTGGCCGCCTCGTTCGATTCCCCGGACCTGGAGGGCATGATCCGCGTGGCTGTCGCGCTGGCAGACAAGATTCGAAATGGGATCGACATCGACGGCAACGAGAAGGTCGAGCCAATTTCCGGCGAGGGCGGAGCAGCTACAGCCTACGAACATGCGCATTACATGGCCGATATGGTTATCGTCCAGGATGCAAGTCAAACCGCCACACCCTAGTCGGTTTCCGGTTCGCTTATGGGTCGTATTGCTTAATTCATCGTTTTGTGAAGCAGTTCAGAGGCTCGCTCGATCATACGGCCGGTTTTTTCTGCCCACTCTTTTTTGTAGATCGGCACGCGCCGTAAAACGATCTTCACCAGGATCAAGGCATGGAAGAGTCTGGCCCGCGCCAGGCGCTCACCCATCCTGTTATCAGGTTCACCAGCCCCCACATAGGCTTTGAGCAGCTCTGCCTGTGCCTCTTCCATACCCGAAATCCCCTTTAATGTAAACCACCATTCGAGATCCGCCAGGAACTTTCCAATATCCAAAGCCGGGTCGGTCAGAGTGCAGGTATCAAAATCGATCAATGTCAAGCCTTGTGGGGTAGTTAGCAGATGATCCGACTTAAAGTCCGCGTGCGTAAAGGTGGGTTTTTCCTGCGGAAGATTGGAATAACGCCCCTCTACCTTATCCAGGATTTCGAGAATTTTTTCGTGGGTTTCAGGCAGAAGGACCTGAATGTGCTCACTGGCTCGCTTGACAACTTTAACTTCATTGGTGAAAGTATTCTGCTTCAGGCCGGCTTGCAGTGTTTCGGGCCCACTGTGCAGGATAGCCAGCGTCCTGCCAATCAGCTGCAGTTGAGCTGCAAGCCAGCGTCGGGAGCGGTTGAGCTGGCGAGAGAGCGGAATTCCAGGCGCATGGGGATATAAAATAACGCCGTCTTCCTGGCTGATGGCTTCCGGTCGGTTCCCCTGCAACCCATAGTTATTCGCCGCCAGCCAATCGACAACCCGGTTGGCTACCCCGAAAGCCCGGACCGCATCCTGCCCGTTTGGATAAAGCTTGGCGTACAACCGTCGTCCTTGTCCGGGAACCGACTCAGGCGGGTCAATCTCATAGCGTAATACATGACGCTCGCCCGGGCGGTAGCGGATGGGGGTAACAACCGGCATTTGCTTCTGATCGTGCGCGATTCCAAGAGATGCGAACATCCCGGACACATAAGCGGGGTTTCCCAGGCGAACCAAATGCGGAAACCCCGGATCAAACGGCCAAACCTGGAGCTTGAGTCCCTGATCAGGGATGTCCCTCCACAGCTCGCGCTGGACAGGCATCAAACCAGCCTGGTTCGCTTCTTCTTGCAGTTGACCCCGACCATCGGCCTGGATAGCGCCATCCAGCGTTTTCTGCCATGTAACGGCCAGGTGGACCGGATGGCCTGCCTCGCCCACTGCGTTGAGCGCCGGGAAAGTGAAGTAGGCGGAAAGCTTTCGTCCGGGCTTGAACTTCGCACGTGTCAGGTGGAACGGCCCGGCGTGATAACCCGCTCGCAACATAGTCTGCGCTTCGCTTCTCAGCAGGCGACGTGACGCTTGCCCATTTAGCACCGACCGGATCCCAGCCAGGCCAGCTTTTCCGGAGAGGATATCTTCCTGGTTCATTGCAGCTTCAGGATTTTATGAGACGGGAGAAAATACTCCAACACGTACATGATATCTCTTAATTCCCGCACCTTAACTTTCGTCCAGGCGTGCAGAATAAGAATGAAGAGCTCGAGAGCTTCGACGAGGGCCACGCGTTGCCTGTTCACAGGCGTGAAATAATGTTCATACTCGTCCAGAAATCTCTCACTGACCGCGATCAACCGTTCAAAGCGCGCCAGTCGGCCGGCATCATCAGGCAGTTCTGGATTGATTTCCATATCGTCGAAACTGACAGTGGCCATGCCCGCCCGCAGGAACGCACAGAGGAACAAACCAAGATCCTTAGCCGGTTCTGCTTTACAGCAGGAATCAAAGTCAATAAACCCAATTTCTCCGTGATACATCAGCACTTGCGCCGGGCGGAATGTGCCATGCGACGGGACCAGTGGGTCTGGCTGGGAGCTGGACTCCAGATGACTCAATCGTTCAACGAATGGATATCCGGCCTGACCGAGCTGAGGAACAGAAACCGACAGTTCTTCGATAGATTCGCGTACCTGCGTCTCATCATTCTCCCAGCCATACACTTTATCCAACTCTACGCCTGACTTGTGAAGCTCTGCCAGTCCCCTGGCGGTTTTGCACATCGCGTCTGTCAATTCTTCGAATGCTTCTGGCGTTCCAACTTTCACCGCCATGACCGTTAACTGTTTCAGAGTTTTTTCCTGACGGATGGGTCCCTGGAGCATCACCTTCATATCCTGGTCATAAGCGAGCGGTTCGGCGATCTTCAGGGCAGTACTGGAAGACAGAGGCGAGTTCCAGAGCGCTCGCATGGTCTCATAGGCATTCTGTCCCTTGTCTTTCCGATACGTCTTGGCGACCACCAGTTCCGGCCAGCGCTGATGAACATCAGCCCCCGTTGGATAGTTTAAATGATAGACGATCGTGCAGCGGCTACCCGGCTTGTAACGGGCGATCTGGGGATGCGAAGCCAGGATTTGCAGGTCTTCATAGGCCGGAGACGCCGCCCGAATACGGCTCATTAAATATTGGCGGGATTGCTCCGGATG
>DATDRQ010000188.1:0-16721 GCA_035291645.1 Anaerolineales bacterium | reverse complement strand
GGAGAAAGCGGCGTAATTATTTCACCGGAACGGTATGTTCCCCGCGAGGGTGTCCTGCTCAAGCCTCGACAGGATGACACCCAAGTAGATTAATTGAAGAGATTTACGAATCGATCGATGCCATTATCCGACCTCTTGCTTCGCTGGCAAATTGAACGGACGATACGTGAGAACATCGTCGATTGGCGTACGCTGCCTCCTGCTGTATCCCGTTTTATCCCCTTCCCCGAACAAATCCATCCTGGATTAATCGGCGCGCTCAACGCTCAGGGAATCCATGCTCTGTACTTGCACCAGGCCTCAGCGTGGGCTTTTGCCCGGCAAGGGCGAAACGTGGTCGTGGCAACTGGCACGGCGAGCGGGAAGACCCTGGCATACAACCTGCCAGTGATCGACCGGCTACTGAAAAATTCACAAGCGCGCGGTCTGTACCTGTTCCCAACCAAAGCTCTGGCCCAGGACCAATTAGCCGGCATTCGGAAGCTGTTATCCCAGATCGATCTGGAAGAAACGAATAAGGATTTGCCTGAAGGTGAACTCACGAGCTTGCCTCGTCCTAGGATTCCTTTAGAACTTATTAATCCTTCTATTTACGACGGGGATACCCCCTCTGGTTTTCGTCCCGGAATACGAAAAACTGCCCACATCATTCTAAGCAATCCGGATATGGTTCACGCAGGAATTCTGCCCCACCATACCCTGTGGGCTGATTTCTTCCAGAATCTCGAATTCGTCGTCCTCGACGAGATGCACACCTACCGGGGAGTATTCGGCTCGCATGTCGCCAACGTCCTCCGCCGGCTGAGAAGGATTTCCCATTTCTATGGTTCCGATCCTCAATTTTTGCTCACCTCCGCTACGATCGGGAATCCGATAGAACTGGCAGAAAAGCTGATCGAATCCCCGGTATCCCTGGTCGACGAGGAAAGCGCCGGGCGTTCCACCAGGCATTTCCTGATCTATAATCCCCCGGTTATCGATCCAGAACTCGGCTTGCGGCGCAGCGCTCTGCTCGAGACGGTCCGCCTGGTCGAGGATCTTCTCCACGATGGTATCCAGACCATCATTTTCGGCCGATCGAGGCGAACGGTAGAAATTCTGCTCACCTACCTGCGCGAGCGCGCCGAACCGGTTTCCCCCCCCACTACAAAGATAGAGAGCGCGGGCGAAGAATCGTATGTTCAGGATCGAGATACAGAAGGAATCCGTGGGTACCGCAGCGGTTATTTACCTCGCCAGCGGCGTGAAATAGAACGAGGGCTGCGACAGGGCAGCGTGCGGGCGGTTATCGCTACCAATGCCCTCGAATTAGGGATCGATATCGGTAGGATGGGCGCAGCTGTACTCACCGGATATCCCGGCACGATTGCATCGACCTGGCAGCAAGCCGGTCGCGCAGGGCGCAATGAAGAAGACTCTCTGGTCGTATTGGTGGCTACTGCCAACCCACTCGACCAATTCCTTGCCCACCATCCGGATTATTTCTTTCAGCGTTCTCCAGAGTCGGCCTTGATTAATCCTGACAATCTGCTCATTCTGTTGGCCCACCTGCGTTGTGCCGCTTTCGAGCTGCCGTTCACCCGAGGGGAAAGATTCGGCCTGGTCGACCCTGGCACGGTCGAAGACATACTCCAAATCTTGCTCCAACAAGGCTTCCTTCACCTTTCTGGAGACAAATACTTTTGGATGGCAGATAAGTACCCCGCCGAGCAGGTCTCGCTAAGAAGCGCTTCCGCCCGGGAGATCGTGCTTCAGGTCGACCAGATAGGTTCTGTGAGGACCATCGGATCGGTCGATATCGGGAGCGCACCGTGGATGGTCCATCCCCAAGCCGTCTATCTGCACGAGGCGCAGACCTATCTGGTGGAGGATCTGGATCTGGAGCGAGCAATCGCAATACTAAAACCAGTCGCCCTGGACTACTATACTGAACCACGGTCGGAGACATCCGTCCAACTCGTGCAGCTTCACGAACAAAGCGATGAACCGGGTTCTTTGAAGGCCCGTGGAGAGATCACCGTCACGACTCAGGTTACCGGGTACCGGAGGGTGAAGTGGTATACCCACGAGCAGCTGGGGGTCGATGAATTAGAGCTACCTCCAACTACTCTTGAGACCACCGGCTACTGGCTGGTCTTGGCGGAGGACACAGTCGAAACTTTACGGCAGCAAGGGTTATGGACCAATGATCCCAATCAATATGGTCCCACCTGGCCCACCGTTCGCGAGCGTGTCCGGGCACGCGACGACTATCGTTGCCGCCTGTGCGGGTCTCCTGAGCAGGGGCGTGCGCATGATGTTCACCACAAGATCCCTTTTCGTTCCTTCCACAGCGCTGAGGAGGCCAACCAGCTTCAAAACCTGCTCACACTGTGTCCCACCTGCCATCGCAGGGTCGAAACGTCGATCCATATGCGCAGCGGCCTCGCTGGGTTGGCCTATACGTTAGGAAATCTGGCGCCATTCTTCGTGATGTGCGACGCCCGCGATTTGGGTGTACACTCGGATCCACAATCCTCCCTGGCAGAAGGAAAACCAGCCATCATTCTTTTCGACCGTGTCCCGGCAGGGATTGGACTGAGCGAGAAGTTGTACGAGCTACACAACGAGCTGGTGCTGCGTGCTTATGAGCTGGTCGCGCAATGTGAATGCACGGATGGATGCCCTTCTTGTGTTGGCCCAGCTGGCGAGAATGGTGTTGGGGGCAAGCGTGAGACGTTAGCCCTGCTCAAAGCCTTAACCCTTCGACCTTCGGCTTGAGCTATTCATTTGATACGACGATCGACGAATCCTCACGCGTGGTGCGGAGACCGCGCCCAAACTTATTCTTTCACTTTGACTTAATAGGTTATGATCGGTCCCTATGGTTACCCTCTCGGATAAACTCAAATCCATGGGTGTCAAGATCGGCGCCCAAGATATCCAACCACTTAGAAAACGTCCTCACTATCCAATCGAAGAGGTGCTCGAAGGTCATTTTATCGAAACACCATATGGACCATCTTTTCGAGTCGTTACTTTTTATCCTAACAGTCACATTCATGGGAATGGAACCCTGTACTTTATTCAACCCTCCGCAGTCATCTCAAATTGGATCAAGGAACCCAGCCTACATGAAATTGAGCCGACCAATTTCGTATTCCTGGACACGGAAACATCCGGCCTGGCTGGTGGGACTGGGACCTACGTCTTTCTGGTAGGCATCGGTCGCTACGAAGAAGACGGCTTCCGGTTGATCCAACATTTCATGCGCGATCCCATCGAGGAACCTGCTCACCTGGCCAGTCTATTAACCCTGCTGGATGGCTGCCAGAGCCTGGTAACTTTCAATGGAAAAGCCTTCGACGTGCCTCTCTTGCAGACCCGGTTCATCTCGAATGGTGAATCTTTCCCTTTCCAATCCACAATCCACCTGGATTTGCTCCCCCTCGCCCGCAGGTTATGGAAAGACCGGTTACCCAGCAGAGCTCTCGGGTACCTGGAGGAGCAAATACTTGAGGTCGCCCGGACACAGGATGACGTCCCGGGCTGGCTGATCCCGAACCTCTATTTCGACTATCTCCGTACCGGCGATGCTAGGCCTCTCAAGAACGTTTTTTACCATAACGCCATGGATATCCTATCGATGGCTGCCCTCCTCATCCATATTTCAAGGCTGTTGGAAGATCCGCGCATCGAAACGGTCGGACACGCTCTGGATTTGTTTTCGATCGGAAAATTATTCGAAGACATCGGAAATTTTGACGTTGCCGCACATTGTTATGAAGATGGTCTGGCCTGTGAAATACCCGATCTTGCCCGCAGCGAAGTTCTCCAGCGCTGGTCGATGATGGAAAAACGCCGCCAGAATCTCGAGGCAGCCATTCAAATCTGGCAGGAAGCCGCCAACCGCCAGGAGATCTTCGCTTACATCGAGTTGGCAAAGATATTCGAACATCGTGTAAAGGATTATTCACAGGCGCTCACGTTTACCGCGACCGCTATAGAAATAGTTCGATCATCCACGCTTCCATTGTACGAGCGCAGCCGTTTGATCGCCGAGCTCGATCACCGGTTGGCGAGGCTGCAAAGAAAACAGCATGGTGGGGAAATCTATCGTCCGGGGTTAAGCTAACAATGCAGATGTTTGTTTTTTTCTCACCTGCAATTCAAGAACCAGGTAGTCCATAGAAGGAATTATCCATGGATGACACCGTCAAAATTGGGGTTTTAACCAGCGGTGGGGATGCACAGGGTATGAACGCCGCCCTGCGGGCCCTGGTCCGGACTGCGATCGACCGGGGGGCCTTGGTGTTCGCGATTTATGAGGGTTACAGGGGTCTGGTGTTAGGCGGAGAGAACATTCGGCCCATTTATTGGGAATCGGTAGGTGGAATTCTACAGCAGGGAGGTACGATAATCGGTACGTCCCGCAGTGAGGAGTTCCGCACTCGTGAAGGGCGAATGAAAGCTGTTGAGCACCTTCTCGAACACGAAATCGATCGGCTGATCGTAATCGGCGGAGAGGGCAGCCTGACCGGGGCAATGCTCTTAAGCGAGGAGTGGGCCGGATTAATTAGCGAGCTCTCCGCGCGAAAGGTTATTGACCCAGCGATTATAGAAAAACATCCCTCTCTGCACATCGTTGGTCTGGTCGGATCGATCGATAACGACATGTCCGGAACCGATATGACGATTGGCGCCGATTCTGCACTTCACCGGATCACAGAAGCGATCGATGCGATCAACAGCACTGCTGCCAGCCACCAGCGTACTTTTGTCGTGGAGATAATGGGCCGCAACTGCGGCTATCTTGCATTGATGAGTTCCATCGCTACCGGGGGAGATTGGGTCTTAATCCCGGAAAATCCACCCAACGTGGATAACTGGGAAGAGAGAATGTGTGAGTATCTAAAAGCTGGTCGGGAAGCTGGTCGCCGAGACACTTTCGTTGTAGTAGCAGAAGGAGCACGTGATAGAAAAGGAATTCCGATTACGAGCAGTTACGTCAAGCAGGTGCTCGAGGAAAAGTTTGGCGACGAAGTGCGCTTAACCATTTTGGGTCACGTCCAGCGCGGTGGCGCTCCAAGCGCTTTCGACCGGATCCTGGGGACACGGCTCGGCGCCGCCGCCGTCGATGTCGCCCTGAGTGGGGAAGCCCGGGAGCAGCCACAGTTAATCAGCTTAATCGGTAATCGGATCACACCAACTCCACTAAAGGAAGCGCTCCAGGTCACCCAATCGATTTCAGATGCAATTGCCTCTCACGATTACGACCGGTCGATGACTCTGCGCGGAGGTAACTTCCAGGAAGCATTTCGGACTTTCCGTACCATGCTGCGGGCTCTCCCCCACCCGCACGAACCAGAGCAGATCCGTCTGCGCCTCGGTGTAATGCATTCGGGAGCACTCTCGCCGGGAATGAACACTGCTGTCAGGGTAGCGGTCCGCCATGGTCTGGACCGCGGCCACATCATGCTGGGGATCCACAACGGATTTCAGGGACTGGTGAACGGTGAGATCGAGGAATTGAACTGGATGTCGGTGAATGGCTGGGCCCCGCGCGGAGGAGCAGAGCTGGGAACGAACCGGGTCATCCCGGTTGGAAGCGACTTTTACGAGATCGCCCGTAATATCGAAAAATACCAGGTCGATGGGATCCTGGTCATTGGCGGATGGACAGCCTATGTATCTGCTCACCAGATGCTGGTCGAACGCTCCCGCTTCCCTGCCTTCAATATTCCCATCGTTTGTCTCCCCGCCACCATCGATAACAACCTTCCCGGGACAGAGTTCAGTATCGGCGCCGATACAGCCTTGAATAACATCGCTGCTGCGATTGATAAGATCAAACAGTCCGCAGTCGCCCACCACCGCTGCTTTGTGGTCGAAGTCATGGGTAGATATTGTGGCTATCTGGCATTGATGAGCGGATTAGCAACCGGCGCAGAGCGGGTATACCTCAATGAAAACGGGATTACCCTGCAGGATCTCCAGCATGATCTCGAGGGGTTGATCTCGAGCTTTCGCAAAGGAAAACGGCTGGGATTGTTTATCCGGAATGAGTGCGCTCATTCAACTTATAGTACAGAGTTCATTCGAGACCTGCTTGAAGTGGAAGGGCAGGAACTTTTTGACGTCAGGCAGGCAATTCTTGGGCATCTCCAACAGGGTGGAAATCCATCGCCCTTCGACAGGATCGAAGCCACCCGGTTTGCAACTCAGTGTATCGATTTCCTCATCGAACACGGCCTGCAAAAATCGGCTGAAGCAAGCTTCATCGGTATCCGGGGAAAGCAAATCAAATTCCACAGCCTGGACGATTTTCCAAGAATGGTTGATGAAGCTCACCAACGACCGAAAGATCAATGGTGGCTAGGCTTGCAGCCGATCCTGGAAATCCTTGCCCAAGAGGATCAGGTTAGTTTATGAAGGTTATTCCATAGAGGAAAAACGATTGAACGGAATCGATACAAGAATCCTAAATAGACAAACGAAGAAACAATGGTTATTGGAGCTTATCGGGATTGTTTTGGATAGATTCGGTAAATTCATTGCAATCGAACGGATGGGTACCTGGAGTATAGATACAACGCACGTCGAGTTAATTCTCCCTCACCTTCCGATCCAGTTCGATGGATATTCCATCATTCAGATCAGCGATTTTCATTTTGGCAGCTGGTTGAAAAAGGCTTTTCTTGAGGAGGCAATAAATCAGGTTAACTCCCTGTTGCCAGACTTAGTGGTGATTACAGGTGATTTTGTCAGTTTTTCACCTGATAAATATTCTGACGACCTGGTCGATTGCCTCAAGGCTCTTAAACCTAAAGACCAGGTCGTTGCAGTCCTGGGGAACCATGACCACTGGTCAGATGCGGACGAGGTTCGCCGGGTTCTAACCCACAGTCACGTAAAAGAACTGAACAACCGGGTCTTCATTCTTGAGAGAGGAGGGGCCTGCCTCTATATCGCGGGCGTCGATGATCACCTGACCAAATTGGATAGGCTGGACAGGGTCGTAGAACTGATTCCCAAGGAAAGCGTAGCAATTCTTTTGGCCCATGAACCTGACTTCGCGGACGAGAGTGCATCGACTGGTAGGTTTGACCTGCAATTATCCGGGCATTCGCATGGAGGCCAGATTATCTTTCCATTCATCAGCAGGTTCTTCCTGCCCGCCAAGGCCCGAAAATATCCATCGGGTTTGTATCAAATCAAGGATATGTATCTATATACAAACCGTGGTTTAGGGACTACCTGGCTTAATCTAAGATATCAATGCCCTCCGGAAATCACAGAGATCGTGTTAAGGTCCCACTGACTGAAAGATCAAGATTTTTCTAGAACAGTTCTTTTTGGCCCACGTCGTGATGAACTGGGGACGAGTTGACCTGTCGTGGATGGTAGGTCGGTTCACCTCGCGGCCTGTCAGTCGACTTTGGCTTTCCCTGAGACCCCTGGAATGAATGGGCTTCTGTTAATGGATTGTATCGCTCGGTAACAGGTTTCGGTGACGAGTGAATCTCTCCCTGTTTCATTCTCAGTCGAGCAGGCTGTCGATCACCCGATTGACTGAAAAGTCTGTCGCCAGCCAAAGAGAAGGTGCCCAGTATAAGCACGCGGATCAGCCACACCATTACTGCAATAAATATCGGAACGATGCGTAAAAGCGTCGCCCGGTCGATGATTGCGTTGCCCAACGTTTCGTGGTTGAGAACTGCCAGGGAGACGCCCCACCAGGTCAGGATGGCGTTCATTGTCGCAGCCAACAGCCAGGCGCCGAATAAATACCAGATCTCGGAGGCCCCCTCTTGACCACGCTCGGGGGTGAATAAGCGCGCGATTCCGGCGAAATCAATTCCACAAAAAGCGATAGCCAGGATCGTTGCCCAGGGGATTCCAATGAATTCCAGGTTTCCCAGTAGATCTGAAAAAGCGTAATCGGTAGTGGTGTAGTTGAAAATCTCGAAGGCCAGCAGGGCAGTGACGATCATCGATCCGAAGACCAATCCCCGGTTGGAGTTCAACCGATGTAAAATATCTTCAAGGAGGTTGTGGTACATAACGGCATCTCCCGATATCGATTGAGGAACGGCTTTCTAGGAAATAGAAAAGTCTAAAGGCACTAATTCCGGTTTACTGGTTGATGGTATTATAGAACTAATGTTCTATTTTGTCAAGTGGTTTCCTCATGGAACAGAAATTATCTCCAATAATATTTAGGAAATCGATCGATCAACAGAGCTCGTTAACTGGAAACTAAAAAGGATTGGTATTAGATATGATGCACGGTGGTGGTTGGTGGTCCTTGCTAAGTTCAGATGAGAATCGAAAACCCGTCCATGTCGACCGGTTTCTCTTACGGCGAGTGTCCCGGTATGCCAGACCCTATTGGGGGTTGGTCACCTTAGATTTACTGGCAATCATCGCAATTTCGTTGATCGAACTGGTTCCCCCTTTGCTCTACAGAGACCTGATCGACAATGTCATACCGACCAAGAATCTTCAAAGACTGACTTTGCTCGCGATAGGCATGATCACGATCCCAATTTTTGGCGGGTTGGTCGGAGTCGCCGAGAGGTATTTCAGCGCTAAAGCCGGTGAAGGAATTATTTACGATCTCCGGCAGGAGCTATACGAACACGTACAACGAATGTCCCTGCGATTCTTCACGTTGACGAAGTCGGGTGAGATCGTTTCTCGCCTTAACAATGACGTGGTTGGCGCACAGAACGCAATTACAGGAACGCTGCCAAACATATTAACGAATCTGGTTACTCTGGTATCCACATTATTGGTGATGATATCCATCGATTGGCGATTGACCCTTCTGTCCGTTGCTGTCTTCCCCTTATTCTTGCTGCCCGCCCGGAGAGTCGCACGCATTTTCAGGGAAATCCGGCGGAAAGGAATGGAATATAACTCCGAAATGAGCGTCCAGATCTCCGAGACGCTGAGCATCAATGGATCGCTGCTTGTGAAAACCTTTGGTCGTGAGACCCAGGAGGCCAGCCGTTTCGAGGAAATGAACAGGAAGGTGAGGGATATCGGTGTCCGGCGCGCGCTCGTCGGTCGCTGGTTCTTCTTAGGTCTTGGAATTTCCGGAGCAATCGGCACCGCGATCATTTACTGGGCCGGTGGGTACCTGACGATCACCGGGGCGCTCAGTGTTGGTACGATCGTAGCGTTTGCTGCATATCTGACGCGCCTGTACGGTCCGATTTCAGCCCTGACGAACGTCCAGGTCGAGTTCGCCTCCTCGATGGTCAGTTTCGAGAGAGTATTCGAATACCTGGACATGCCGGTTGAAATAAGAAACACACCTGGCGCTACCGAACTAAAGAATCCCTCAGGCAGGGTTCGCTTCGAGAATGTTCGTTTCAGTTATGATAAATTACTGGATCGGACGACTATCGGAGAAGAGGAAGACCTGTCAAACGGAACAAATGGAAAAAGTGGAGACCAAGAGAATAAACCGGAAATTCTTCAGGAATGGGCCCTGCACAATCTTTCCTTCGATATCGAGCCAGGCCAGCTGGTAGCCCTGGTCGGCCATTCAGGGGCGGGCAAAACGACGATCACCTACCTTCTTCCCAGGTTGTACGATCCAACCGAGGGGCGGATCACCTTAGATGGACATGACCTGCGTGACATCAGGCTAGAATCCCTCGCTCAAAGCATTGGTATCGTCACTCAGGAGCCCTACCTTTTTCACGACACGGTTCGAATGAACCTCCTCTACGCGAGACCCGAAGCCACTCAATCCGAGCTCGAGGATGCCTGCCGGGCCGCAAACATTCTAGAACTGATCGAAAAGCTTCCTTCCGGATTTGACACGGTTGTCGGTGAGCGCGGGTATCGCCTATCCGGTGGAGAAAAACAGCGTCTGGCGATCGCCCGAGTGATTTTGAAAGACCCCCGATTGCTAATTCTAGATGAGGCCACCTCTCACCTCGACTCGCATAACGAAGCCTTGATTCAAGCTGCCCTCACCCCCTTGTTCGCCGGACGGACCAGTCTGGTGATCGCCCACCGCCTGTCTACCATCCTTGCGTCAGATAAGATTCTCGTGCTCGATAAAGGCACCTTGGTGGAGGAGGGAACTCATCCAGAATTGCTGGAAAAGGGAGGTGTTTATGCCAGTCTGTACGAGACCCAGTTCAAATCTAAGAAGGCAGCCAGGGAAGTTGAGTGAATATTGGTGAGATCAAAGCGCTTGGATTAGGATATTTCTCATCTCATCCGGGGTAAGGACGACTGGATTGCCCTTGGTGCTGCTGGCTACCATGGCCTTCTCCACCAGTTGAGGGAAGTCCGCTTCTCTTAATCCGAAGGATGACAAAGGCGGGATTCTTAAAACCTGAACCAGCCGTTCCATCCATTCGACTCCATCCATCGGGCGGGCATGATCGTCTCCCGTCAAGATTCGCGCCATCTCGGAAAACTTCTCCAGCGTTAATCCATCCTCGCCACGTTCCTGGAGAGCTTTCAGGTTGGCTGTGACCACGGGAGGCAACAGCCGGGCGCACACCGCACCGTGGGGCGCCGGATAAACTCCTCCGATAACACTCGCAAAACCGTGTACAACGCCAAGCTTAGCGTTTGTCAGGGCGAGGCCGCTGAGTAGACTGGCAAAAGCCATATCCTCACGCGCCAGCAAATCTCCACCGGAATGGTACGCCTTTGATATAGAATTCTTGACCCGGCGCATGCCCTCACGGCAGAAGATATCCGTCATCCAGTTCGACTGGTTGGAAATAAAAGGCTCAACCAGCTGGGATAATGTATCCATGCCCGTCCTGGCGGTGACCTCGGGAGGCGCGCTATGGGTGAGCTGCGGGTCGATCAAGGCGATCTTTGCCAGCATCACAGAGCTGCGCAGGCTTACCTTCACTCGTCGATCCGGTGCACCGATCACAGCGTTGCGGGTTACCTCTGCTCCGGTACCGGCCGTCGTAGGGACCGTAATCAAAGGAAGCCCGGGGCCGGATAAACTCTTACCTTTCCCGATGACTTCGAGATAATCGTAAATATCTCCTTCATTGGAATAAAGGACTGCGATCGCTTTACTGGCGTCCAGTGCACTTCCCCCGCCAAAGCCTAAAACGACATCACAGAGTTTCTCCCGCGCGAACAGGACTCCCGCGCGAATGTCTTCCACAGTCGGTTCACCTGTGACCGGAAAAACAAATACCTCTAATTCCTGATGTTGCAAGATTTCCAACAATTTCATAAGGCGATCCTGGGATTTCCCCGAGACGATCAATACTCGTTCGCCAAACTCAGCCGCGAGCGAACCGACCTGCTGGATCGAACCGTTCCCAAAAATGATACGCGGCATGGTAACGAACTCAAACAGATTCATTCCTACTCCTCGACTTGGTAAATTCGGGTAATGTTCGCCTTCTCCAAACCTTATAACCGAAACAGCCTCAACCGGTGAAACTGTTATGCCTCCCGGAATAAAGGTTCGACAGATACACTTCTTTTTCGCAAAGCTTTTTGATCGGCTTCTGTTTGCCGATAAGCTTCGGGTCTGTCCAAATTCTCTTGAAAGAGAGAACGGAAGAGATTTCGACCGTTTTTACTTCCCGTGCATTTTACCTTGACAAGACGGGTATTGCAAAACTCAGTATCCGTTCGATAAACCAACACCTGTTCACTTTATCGCCGCGAAAAAAGAGGATAAAATTGACCTGGATGCGTGTTTTATGGATTTATTGCAGTAGAATCGATCATTAGCCGCCTTCTCTGAATCCGAGTAACAGCTTATCAGAGAAATTGTTGCGTTTATGTTTCCCTAAAACTGGAGGGAGCTTCGACGATAAATCCGCCTGAGATTAGCCCGAGGTCGGCGCCCTCAAGCGTTTTCTGAATTTAAACACATAAGATACCAAACATGAAAAAACAGTTTGCTATTGGCATCACACTGGTCTTCGCGCTGGCTGCGTGTCTACCGACAGGCGACGCAACTCTCCCCTCCACACCTGCCATCACGCCCGGCGATGATGTTCTTGCCTCTCCGGACACGATAACCCCGTTGAACCGGTGGGATGCTTTGCAGATGGTAACACCTGTTCCTTATACAACTCTTTTGCCCGCTCCTGCCGCGGAAGCATTAGATGGTACGTATGCCAAGATAGACGAATCCCCGCCGCAGTACTGGAAATGCCTGCGCTGCGCAGACTACCGGCCAGTGGGAGGAATATGGAAACTGAAAATCGACCGCGGTATCATGCGCATCTATTACGATGTGACGGGTTGGTACAGTATTGCTTCATACACCGTGTCCAAAGATCGGCTGCAGGTTTTCAATGATCCATACTGCCCTTACGATGTAGGACAATATAAGTGGAAATTGAAAGACGGAAGTCTTAGGCTGGAGCCAGTCGATGATGCCTCCTGTGCCTTTGGGCTTAGGCAACAAAACTTGGGTAACCAACCCTGGCTGGCTTGCTCTGGGACTGTAAGAGACCAGCCACCCGGATGCGGCACCTCAAAGATTCCCGAGGCAATGACAGCGGAGAATCTATCGTTCACGGTAAAAGTAATTGGCGGGGACAGCCGCTTCTTTGATAAACCACCCGATGTGTATGCCGTTGCCAATCGTGCAGATCGAGAACCTCCGGAGGGCATCCATGTTTCCTATCATGATGAGGCGGTCGGTTATGGCCTGCATCGTATCCTGTGGTGGAATGGAGACTGGATCGAGGTCACCACGAAGCATCCTTTCACCTCGATGGGTGTACAGATCATGGGAGAAGCGCAGATCGGATGGGCTCGAGCGCTCTTCGATGGTGTCGAGATGTGGCGCGGCGATACCGCAGCCATTTGGGAGAAATTTGGGCGGCACGGCGGTTACATCGAAGTTTCCGATTTCAAGCCCGGACCGCATACCATCCGTGTAGAAAGCCTTAACTTTGATTATCGACCAGTGACGATAGCCGGTTTTGGGTTCAGCTATGAAGGCGGCGTGAAAAATGTCGAACCGTGAGGCTGCAGTCCTGCTTTCGCTGGTCAATCTGCGAACTTGAATAACCTGAAATTCTGATTCCGGTGGATTTCTTCAAGAAATGAACAATCCGGATCTTTTCGATCACTCATCAGTATCAGGTGAGTGATGTGCTCCGCTACCGTCCATTCCCTCAAGTTTTCGCAGTTGATTCTGTTCTTCCGGTAGAAATCCGAGACCTGCAATACGCGGCGATGCCATTCTAATACTTCTTGATCCTGGTATGGAATGGATTTGAAGTCTACATACACAGCCGCCCCGGTTGCCAGGCGGAAATCCTGCATATCGATCGGGATGAGATAATTATCTTCGGCACGCTTCTTAATTGCGATGTAGTGAAAGAGTCCGCTCTCAGAGGAATTCACTTTATCCATATATTCTTGAACGAAGTAGAAGATACCAGCTGCCATCATCGACAGGACAACCACAATACCTGAGATCAACAGAAGGGCAGAGTGAGCCTCAAACCAGGATTTCCAGCGACCAAACGCTGCCTCAATCAGCCTGGCGAGAAGCACCGTCGTCGCAAGCGGGACGAGAATACTCGATATTCGCCAGGGGAACAATAAAGCCAGGGCATTGTTTCCGGTGATGGTTTGAATCATCGTTAGAATGAAGGAGACCGATAACCCGAAAACGAAGATCGGATACAGTTTGCTTTTTCTTGTCAAGAATGTCGCCAGGATAACCAACACAAACTGGATCATCGCGGAGCCGTCCAACCATTCCGTTATAACTGCATGGTGAGGGATGCGGAAGTGTACCAGGATCTCTTGCGAGCGTGCGTATTCTTCGGGGGATGAAGGCCAAAAGGTGGGGATTACATATCCAAGGATAGGCAGTACCAAGATTAATGCGAACAGACCGAGCCAGATGGCGCTGTGAACCTTTTCTTCATCCTTATAAGCACTCCACATGTAAGCACTGATTAACGTTGCTGCAGGTAATAAGTAAGTTGGATGAAAAACCGCAGCAAGAACGGACAGGGTCACTGCCAGGTAATTCTTTCGAATTAAAAACAAGTAAACCGAGAGGATCAGCAGCACCCCGAAAGAACTGGGTTGGAACACGGTCCCCAAAATCCTTTGCCCGGCCAGTCCCCCTTCGAATATATAAGCCCAATCTGGACCCAGAAGTATGGTAAGAAAATACCGGAATGCAGTAGAATGGATTAATGTGAATAGTACGAAGAACAGAAAACTCGCGAAGGGATAGTTCAGATTAGATATCTTCCTTGCGATACCTGAACAGGAGAGGAAATAGACGACCAGAATCCCAAGATAGATCAGATAGAAAACTGTGGGGAAACGAAAAATTTTGTAGATGAACGCTACCAAATATGAAAAAACTGGAGTTGGATCAGCAGTATTGGCTAACCAATCTTTCTGTAAATTCCCCACGCCAGCTAGCGCCATACCATGCAGGAAATATTGGTTTTGGTTAGAGGTAAACAGAGGGGATTGGGAGTACGCGATGGCGAATGCCAGAGCAAACAAAATGATCGCAGAAAATTGGCGCCTTCGCACCAAAGAGACGGGCGAGAAACCGCCTCTCGTTTTTTCCATGAACAGGATTATAACGCAATCATCTTTGCAAGATTTTTCAAATGATATAATTTAACTCGTTCTCACCTTCTACTTTACCTAAGATAATCGATATGCCCGATCGAATCGCAATCGTTTCCTACGAATCTCCTTTTGCGCCGGCAGGGGGGATCGCGGCAGTTATGAAGCATCTCCCCGAGGGACTGGCTCGAGCGAGCAATTCCGAGGTGATCGCAATCACCCCATTTCATCAAAAAAACGAAAAAACGCTCTCCGTCGAATCAAAGATGAGCTCGTTTGGCACAATTCAAGTGGAGTACGAAGGTCTTCCCCTCGACGTGTCGGTGTTACGACTAGATCAGAACGGTTCCTGGTTTTTTCTAAAACCGGCAGACCCCCGCTTCTTCGCCGGGGTTCGCCATCCTTATGACGTTGCAAACGCAGCTATTCTGCTGCGGGATGCATTATTTTTTGGTAAGGCTGTTGCAAAGACGAAGACTGCGATTGATCCATTATCGAAGTGGACCTTACTCTTACAAGACTGGGAAGCAGCCACGACAACTCTGGCCTTGCCTGATCCGGGATCTCAATCCAAGGTCAGGACCTTTCTCACCCTGCACAACAGTTATGATAGCCCAGCGTCCGATGATGACCTTCTCCGATTTGGGATAAATCCTCTCATCGCTCCGGGGAATACGATCCTTGAGCGCGCACTTCAGCTGGTTGAAGAACCTGTATTCACCGTTTCCGACCAGTTTGCAAAAGACTTCGTAGAAGACGACCTTCAGGCAGTGGTGATGGCTCCCCATCTTCAATCAGAGTTGGAGAATAGATTAGCCGGCATCGATAATGGGCCTTTTACAAAACTCGCCATCCGAGATGATGTTATATCAACAGCCCATAAAGGGGACTTTTCCTCATTAATGAGTTGGAAAAACGAGCAACGGTCGAAAGCCCGGGCTGCGATCGAATCGGTCCAACCTAGGCCAGAGACACCCGTTTGGGGAGATATTACCCAATTCCAATTCGATGGGTCCCCCTGGTTTGTACTGGCTGGTAGAGACGACCCCCGCCAAAAGGGTAACGATGTTGCTTGCCTTGCGATCGAGAAATTTCTCGATCGCGGCGGTAAGGCCTCCTTCTTTTTTTTTCCGATCCCCGGCGACGAAGGACTTCCAGGACTGTCCTTCCTGAAAGATCTGGCCTTCGAATACCCGCACAGGGTCCTCGCATTGCCATTCGTATTCCAGGAAGGCTATTTCGAGGTGTTACGTGGAGCGACTTATGGACTGATTCCATCCCTCTACGAACCATTTGGTATGGCGAATGAGTTCTATTTAAACGGATGCGTTGGCATCGGTCGAGCGACCGGCGGGATCATCCAGCAGATCATTCCATATCGCGCCGCGGCTTCTTTTAGCGAGGCAGTCAAACGACGCTCCGATCGTTTATTTGGAGCAGCTTCGCACCCAACCGGTTTTCTATATCGAGAACAGGATGGATTACCATCGGCGCTCGACGACTGGCAGTCCATTAACCAGGCCTCTTATCTTCTCGATGGAACTCCCAACCGGATCGAACAACGAAAAAGCTTACCCCTGTTCCAGGCAATGGTGAAAGAATTAACCCTATGTATCGCGGATGCTGTCGATCTATTTAATAATTCACCCGATCGGTATTATCAACTGCTTTCCGATGGGATTTCTTACATTCAGACCAGCTTTTCCTGGGAGAAAACCGCTCAGGCTTACCTGCGCTATATCGAATAAACGATGTCCAACGAGCCGATCCATACGGTACCATTATTTGCCTCCTTACCTCACGAGGCTTTGCACCAGTTAGAGGACATGCTTGAGAAGGTCGAGTTACAAGTTGGACAGGTCTTATTCCGCGAAGGGGACGCGGGGGATTCCGTGTAAATCATCCTGAACGGTTTCGTGGAGATCATCAAGATCTTTGGTTCACCGGATGCTCGCCTGGTGGCAGTGAGTAGGGAGATATAGAGATGCAACGTCTCGGGTCGCAGGAATACAGTCACGTTACCATATCAACCACATGATATACTCAGAACTCCCCATGAGAATGTAAGGAGGACAGTATGGAATATACCAACCTGGGCCGGACGGGACTCAAAGTAAGCCGCCTTTGTCTGGGCACGATGAATTTCGGACCGCAAACGGAAGAAG
>DATDRQ010000187.1:0-2850 GCA_035291645.1 Anaerolineales bacterium | reverse complement strand
GCGGCTTCGTGTTGGTTCAAACCCGCCAGGATGCCGTTGTGGCGCTCCATCCAAAGGTCATCGTATTCGATGGGGAGGCGCAAGGCGGAGGCGACGATCTCGGCGGTCTGGCGGGCGCGCGCCAGCGGGCTGGAGATCAGCCGGTCGAAGGAGCGGCCTTCCAGCAGCCAGCGCCCGGCCAGGGCCTGGGCTTGCTGTCGGCCGGTCTCGGTTAAATCGAACTCGGCCTGACCCTGGTAGATACCCCCGGCGTTGCCGGCCGATTGGCCGTGGCGCAAGAGGGTAATCTGATAAATATCAGGCGGCGAAGTGGGGAGGTCAGTCATCGCGGAGGAAGTGCTATGGCTTTCCCCAATCACGAGCGCCCTGCAGGAAGGCCTGGCCCGGCATCGGGCGCTTGCCGGCTGGCTGGACCTCGTCCAGGGCCAGCAGGCCGATCCCGGCCCCGAAGGCGGGCAATCCGGCGTGGACGGCGGGCACGCCCGGGCCGGGAGATGCGCCTTCCACCGGGTGGGCGCGGTGGACCTTCAAGACCTGCCCCTTCCAGGTGGTGAACGCCCCGGGCCAGGGATTGAAGGCGTGCACCCGGCGGGCCAGGTCTTCGGCGGTGAGTGAGAAATCCAGTTCGGCGTCCTCTTTTTTCAGCATGGGCGCATAAGTTGCCTGGCTTTCGTCCTGAGGCTGGGGGGAGAGGTCGCCGGACAGATAGGCGGGCAAGGTCTCCAGGAGCAGCCCGGCTCCCAGTTGGGATAGTTTTTCGGTTAGAGAGCCGGCAGTCTCGCCAGGCTGGATGGGAATGGCGCGCTGGCCGAGCAGCGGGCCGGTGTCCACGCCAGGGTCCATCTTCACTATGGTCACGCCAGCCTGCGGATCTCCGTGCAGCAGGGCGGCCTGGATGGGGGCGGCGCCGCGCCAGCACGGCAGGAGCGAGGCATGCACGTTCAGGCAGCCGAAGGGCGGCAGCTCGAGAACTTCGGGGCTCAGGATCTGGCCGAAGGCAGCCACCACGATCAGGTCCGGCGCCCAGGCCTGCAGCTGCTGCATGGCGTCCGGTTCGCGCAGGCGGCGCGGCTGGATCAGGGGCAGCCCGAGCCTTTCGGCCAGCTGCTTGACCGGGGGCGGGGTGAGCGCCCGCCCGCGCCCGGCCGGGCGGTCCGGCTGGGTGACGACCCCGGCGACCGGGAAGCTTTCCACCAGCGCCTGCAGGGTTGGCAGGGCGAACTCCGGCGAGCCCATGAAGACGGTGCGGGGATCCCTCTTCACGCCCGCACCAGGGTGAACTCGGTGACTTCGGGGGGGCAGTTGTAGCGCAGGGGCACGCTGATGCAGCCCAGGCCGCGGTTGGTGTACAGCCACATGCCGTTGACGTTGTACAGACCGAAATCGTACTTCCTGCCCAGGTAGGGCAGGATGAACGGCCCGCGACCCGGGAGGCGCACCTGCCCGCCGTGGGTGTGCCCGGCCAGCTGCAGGACGATGCGCTTGTCCTGGGAATACAGGTCGGCCAGGTCCGGCTCGTGGAGCAGCAGCACGACCGGTTCACCCTTCCGGCGGCCTTGCAGGGCGGTCTCCAGATCGGGCGCGCCGCTCCAGCCATCGTCCAGGCCGGCCAGGTAGAACGAGCCGCCGCCCTCGCCGACGCTCAATCCCTGGTTTTCGAGCAGCGGCAGACCGACATCGCGAAAGCCAGCCTTGACGGTCTGGATATCTCCCCAGATGTCGTGGTTGCCGATCGTCCAGAAGACGCCGTGCCGGGCGTTTAGCCTGGCCAGCTCGGGGGCCAGATCGAAGATGGCGTCGATATCCCGCCAGATGTAGTCGCCGGTCAGCACGGTCAGGCCGGGGTTGAGGCTGTTAGCCAGTTCCAACGCCTTCTGCACGAGACCGAGAGTCGTGTATGGATACAGGTGGATATCGGTGATCTGGGCGATGGTGAATCCTTCCAGGCCTGGATGGAGACCCTTGACCGGGATCTGGACGCGATCGATGACCGGCTCCAGGTACTCGTTGTTTACTGCCAGGTAGGTCGTCGGGACCAGGATCAACCCCGCCAGGGTGGTCGTAGATATCTTGAGAAAGCTGCGCCGGTCTAGTTTCATTTCCTACCCAGAACAGGCTGATTCTAGCACAAGAAGGGCAGCCGGGTGTGGATCAGCCACCTGGCATTCAAACCCTTATTGGCAGAGCTAAAGGATTTGAAAGGCTGACGGCTTTGTTTGCCAGGCAGGCTGTTTAAGGATTGAACTGTGCAAGCGGATGGTCTATAGTTGTCACATCATTCACGAAGGAGGCGATCATGTCAGACAGCACGGGTATGTTGTTAGCAGGCTTCGGAGGGCTTGTTTTTGTCCTGGTGTTTGCCGGGGTAGGGATTTTCCTGATCTACAAAGGGATGCAGAGCCGCAAGCAGGCCGAGGCCAGCCAGGGCTGGCCCAGCACCCAGGGAGTGGTGGGCGAATCGCGGGTCACGCACAGCACGCACACCGACAGCGACGGGGATACCAGCGACAGTTATACCCCTCAGGTTGAGTATACCTACCAGGTTGGGGGCCAGGAGTACCGGGGGAAGAACATCACGTTTGGTTTCAAACAGGGCTACGGCAGCCCGGCCAAGGCGGAAGCAATCACGGCGCGTTATCCGGCGGGCGGCACGGTGAACGTATTCTACGACCCGGCCGACCCGCAGCAGGCCGTGCTGGAGCGCAAGGCGGGCGGTTTCGGGGCCAGCCTGGCGATCGGGATCATCTTCCTGGTGATCGGCCTGTGCCTGGCCTGCCCGGGGACGATTTTCCTGCTTGTTAGCCTGGGAGGAGGGGGAGGTTGAGCGAGAACAGGAAGCTCGAATAATAG